>CANQVT010000003.1 GCA_947627365.1 uncultured Lachnospiraceae bacterium
AAAATTTGACAAAAAGAAAGCAGGTCTTATGCGGCCTGCGAGTACTTTTTCTTTTATTCAACTGTCAAACTCCCGGGTAACATATTATATATAATTCAATAGAACGAGGGATACGAGATAAAAGGTAAAAATACAAAAAAAGAATTCTGTTGATATGTGGGGAGAGATAATAGTATAATAACAAAGAATATCTATGGCAAAAAGATTACTGCAGTGGCACCCCGCATTTTACGCGGCGCTGCGTATTGAACTGGAGGAGGAAGCCGACAAGATCCGGATCGAGGAGGAACATCTGCTGGGCGAGAAGCCGATGCAGATTGACCTGCTTATCATCAAGAAGGAGAAAACACAGAAGATAAAGAAAAATATCGGACAGATTTTCCGAACCTACAATATTCTCGAATACAAGGCGTCGGATGATTACCTGAGTGTTAACGATTTTTATAAGGTCTACGGTTACGCCTGTTTTTACCAATCGCAGACTGGCAAGGTGGCAGAGATCGATCCAGCCGAGGTAACGGTCACATTCGTCTGCAGTCATTACCCGAGGCGTATGTTAGCGCATGTCAGGAATGCGCGTGGAATTACAGCACGGCTGCGCGAGCCTGGGATCTATGACCTGACTGGGGATCCGATCGCAATGCAGCTGATTGTGACGAAAAGGTTATCGAAAGAGAATAATTTTTGGCTGCAGAATCTGCGCAACGATCTGCGACCGGGCGAGGAGATCGATACATTGATAGAAAGATACAGGGAAAAGAAGGATAAAACGCCCTATCAGGCGGTAATGGATGTTGTAATGCGCGCAAACGATGAAAAGATGGAGGATAAAGAGATGGTACCGCATGAAGTATGGGTAGAGGCAGCACGAAAAGCAATTGAGAAGCACAATATGGAAATAGGCGAAGAGAAAATGGGTCAGTTGGCTGAGAAATTAATAGCTAACGGACGAATTCCGGACGTCAGCAGGGTAGTAAGAGATCAGGATTTCCGTCAGAAAATGTATGAAGAATTCGGGATTGACGGGAACGAGAAAAATATGTATAAAAAGCAATGTAATTAATGCTTTTAGTTAGGACCACCGGCTTAGCCGGTGGTCCTAATATTACAAGCTTTTTCATTGTGTTTTATTTGTCGCACTACATTCTACAACAGCTTAATTCCGCCCTTTGCAGCTTCCTGCACGATCTCCGGCGGCCAAAGCGAACACTGTACCTCGCCAATATGCGCTTTGCGCAGGTAGAACATGCAGATGCGGGACTGACCGATACCGCCTCCGATCGTGTACGGCAATTCGCCATTAAGGATTGCCTTCTGGAACGGCAGTTCGGCGCGCTCCTCACAGCCTGCGATTTTCAGCTGGCGAGCCAGAGATTCCGCGTCGACACGGATTCCCATGGACGAGAGCTCCAGCGCGATGTCGAGTACCGGATAGTAGACGAGGATATCTGCGTTCAGATTCCAGTCGTCGTAGTCCGGCGCGCGCCCATCGTGCTTTACGCCTGAGGCGAGCAGCCCGCCGATCTGCATGACGCAGACGGCGCCCTTTTCCTTGACGATCTCATATTCACGTTCACGCGGCGTCAGCTCCGGGTACAGGTCTTCGAGCTCCTGCGAGGTGATAAAGAAAATCTCGCGTGGCAGCACTTCTCCGATGTAGTCGTACTGGATCGACATGTAGACCTCAGTTTTTTTCAGGGCCTTGTAGACGGATGTCACGACCTTCTTCAGCGTGTCGAGGTTGCGCTCGCCGCGGCGAATGACCTTCTCCCAGTCCCACTGATCCACGTAGATTGAGTGGATATTGTCGGTATCCTCATCGCGACGGATCGCGTTCATATCCGTATAGAGCCCTTCGCCGTGCGCGAAGCCGTACTCCTTCAGCGCGTAGCGCTTCCATTTCGCGAGCGAGTGAACGATCTCGGCCTCGGCTTCATTCTGCTCCTTGATGCCAAATTTGACCGGGCGCTCGATGCCGTTTAAGTTGTCGTTCAGGCCCGACGCCGGGTCGACGAAAAGCGGGGAGGACACGCGCAGCAGATTGAGCTGGGACGCGAGCGTCTGCTGGAAAAAATCCTTGACGGTCTTGATCGCGATCTGCGTGTCGTACAGCGAAAGCGCGGACGTGTACCCCTCCGGGATGATTAAGTGGTTCATCTTGAGTTTCCTCCGTGACAGATCATAATTCCTTTTCGTTATAGCAAAATACAGGCGGATTTGCAACCGTTTCTTTCGCAAAAAAATTTGAAAACCCCTTGCCATCAAAAAAGTTTTGTGGTAGGATTGCTTCATCACAGAAAAGCGATGAAGGAGACTCTGTCCCGGGAGCTCGACAGGAATTCGGCGTCACCGACTGAGAGCGCTGATTGAGGGAAGGGGACAATAGGGAACACTCCGGAGCCGACTGTTCGAACGATGAAAGCTCATTCAGTAGGGCAGTACGTCGCACGCGTTAAGTGCACAAGAGTGGCAGACAAAGGCGTCTGCAATGCGGGTGGTACCGCGGATATATTCATATGGCATTATCATATCCGTCCCGGAATATCATAGGATGTTCCGGGGCGTTTTGCGTCCCGGAACGGAGAGGAGAACATTATGGAATTTTTATCAGGAGTGACAGAGAAGGAAGCCCTGGAGCTGGATGAGCTGCTGAAGCCGGAGCGCATCGGCAGCGTGGTGAAGGTGAACGGCGCCGTGCATACGGTGCGCGACATGGGCGACGTGGTGTTCGTCGTGCTGCGCAAGCGCGGCGGGCTGCTGCAGTGCGTGTTTGAGGAGGGTACATCGAGCCTTGCCGCGGAGAAGATTCGCGAGGCGCAGACGGTAGAGCTTGTCGGCACACTGAGCGCGGATGAGAGAGCGCCGCACGGCATCGAGCTGCGCGTGACGGAGGGCGAAATTCTTACGACGCCTTACGATACGCTGCCGCTGCCAATTGGCAAATGGAAGCTGAAGACCTCGCTCGAGGCGAAGCTGAACAACCGCAGTATCGAACTGCGCAACGTGCGCGAGCGCGCGAAGTTCCGCCTGCAGGAGGGCATTGTGCGGGGTTTCCGGGACTTTCTTTACAGTCAGCAGTTCACCGAGATCCACACGCCGAAGATCGGCGCGAAGGGCGCGGAGGGCGGTTCCAACATCTTCAAGCTGGACTATTTCCACCGCCCGGCGGTGCTGGCACAGAGCCCGCAGTTTTACAAGCAGATGATGGTCGGCGTGTTCGACCGCGTCTTCGAGACCGCGCCGGTGTTCCGCGCCGAGAAGCACAACACGAAGCGCCACCTGAACGAGTACACGAGCCTGGACTTTGAGATGGGCTACATTGACAGCTTCGTCGACATCATGGAGATGGAGACCGGATTCCTGCAGTACACGATGAAGCTGCTGGAGGAGAAATACGCCGACGAGCTGCATATCCTGAATGTTACGCTTCCGAACGTGGAGCAGATCCCGATGGTGCGCTTCGACCGCGCGAAGCAGCTTGTATCCGAAAAATACGATCGTCCGATCCGCAACCCGTACGATCTGGAGCCGGAGGAGGAGTCGCTGATCGGCAAATATTTTAAGGAAGAGTATGGCGCGGATTTCGTGTTCGTGACGCACTATCCGTCGAAGAAGCGCCCGTTCTACGCGATGGACGATCCGGAGGACCCGACGTTCACGCTCAGCTTCGATCTGCTCTACGGCGGGCTGGAGATCACGACGGGCGGTCAGCGTATCCACGATTATCAGATGCTGCGCGACAAGATCGCGGCGCGCGGCATGTCGGAGGAGGGCATGGATCAGTACCTCGACACGTTCAAATATGGGATGCCGAAGCACGGAGGACTGGGAATTGGTCTGGAACGCTTGACAATGAAGCTGGTTGGGGAGGATAATGTAAGGGAAACCACATTGTTCCCGCGCGACCTGTCGAGACTGGAGCCGTGACAGACATGTGCTGAAGCTATTGAAGCTATGGCGTGCACATGCTTGGCGCATTTGAGAAGAGCGGATACGAGTGAAGGATTCCGCGCGGGAGAAACTGCATGCTGTCGGACACGAAAAGGACGGCAGCACTGCGTTGGAGGAGGATCACATGGAACGGTGTACGCTATGCGGGGGAAGGCTCGTGAACGGAAGATGCGTGGGGTGCGGGCTTGACAACACAAAGAACGACAAGAAATATCATCTGAATACTCACAATGAGAAATCGGCGGCGTTGTTTCACCGCGGGGACTGTGAGGATCATCTGAACAAGGACAACGGTTACGGGGACAACTGGCCGTGGAAGCGGAAGAGGCAGCCCGCGACGGCCGGTTTGGAGCACTATCAGAGAAGGGGAACGGCCACGGGAGCATATACGGAGGCGTCCTCGAAGACAGGGGCGTCGGGAGCTTCTACACAGGCATGGACGTCGAAATCCCAGGCAGGAGCGGATACAGCGTCCGCGCGGACGTCGACCTCCTCCGCGTCCTCCTATGTGCCGCAGGGTACGGCACGGAGCGCGGCTTCGGGTTCGGGTACCGCGAAATCTGCCGCGGCGCGGCGAAGAGAGCTGAAGCAGCGCAGCCAGACTGGTACGGTCCGCAAAAAGAGCGGGGCAGGGAGGCTCGTAAAGCTTCTTCTCCTGATCGCCATCCTCCTGTTTGTCGTGTTCCCGATCGTGGCGCAGAAGCTGATCGAGTACAGGAGGAGTAACGGCGGCACCGACATTTTTGGTGGAAGCGCCATTCAGGACGAAGGGCCGGAGGCAATCGCGTGGGACGAGAACGACGAAAGGTATTATGGTATTGCCCTGGATCCGGGCGTCTATGAAGTGGGTTACGATATCCCGGCTGGGGAATACCAGCTGTGTTGCGCCGGGTTGAGCGCGGAAGTGTGCTGGCAGGAGGCGGACGCGGACAAGTCTGATTATACGGAGTTGATGCTCTACGGATCCGAACGGCAGGCGACGTACCGGGATTTCTGGGACGAGGAATGCCCTTATCATCAATATTCCGATAGGGTCGCCCTGAGCGAAGGAACGTTGTTCGTGGTGGAGACGGGCCTTGACTCCGATGGAGTGGAGCTCGAGGGACTCACTGATCCGGGTGCTGTCCGCAAGGAGCGCGAGCCGCAGCCGGGACTGGAAGAGGTACAGGTAACGGAAGGTCTGATAGCGGGACAGGATTTCCCGATTGGCGTTTACAACCTGATGCTGGACAACGCGGACGACGAGTACGCTTACGGTTCCGTCAGCGTTCAGATCGATCGGAACGGCAAGACCATCGAGGCGGGAGCCGACAGCGTTCATCCGGTTTTCTGGCACATCCCGTTTACGGGAGGGGAAAAGATCAGGATTATATACCAGAATGACAACGGCGGGGCGCATCTTGTTCCGAGCTTCTGACCGTGCGTAAATCTGAGGCGTACATGAATATGCCAGAAAATGTGAGGGAACTATTTGTCGCATTTTGCGGCGGAGAATGGTGAAAGGAAGAAGAAAGAATGGCGAATATCATCAGCGATGAGACAATTGAGTACGTCGGGATCCTGGCAAAGCTGGAGCTCTCCGATGAGGAGAAGGAGCAGGCGAAGCATGATATCGGCCGGATGCTCGACTATGTCGACAAACTGAACGAGCTGGACACGTCGGGCGTCGAGCCGCTCTCGCATGTGTTCCCGGTCAACAATGTGTTCCGCGAGGACGTGGTGACGAACGAGGACGAGCGGGAGAAAATTCTTGCGAATGCCCCGGCGGAGAAGGACGGCGCGTTCAAGGTGCCGAAGACGGTGGAGTGACCAGCGGCGAAAAAAGAATGAATGAGCCGGTCTGCGGATGGTATCGGATTTTGATGCTGCCGGAACGGCATATGAGAAAGGAAACGAAGACATGCAGCTGACAGATTTAACTGCCCTCGAATTGGGCAGGAAAATAAAGGAAAAAGAAGTATCGGTTCGCGAGGCGGTACAGGCGTCGCTCGATCGGATCGCGCAGGCAGACGGTGCGTTGGGCGGCTTTGTGACCGTGGACGAACAGGGCGCGCTTGCGCGGGCGGACGAGGTGCAAAAGGGGATTGAATCCGGGCAGTATAACGGGGCGCTCGCGGGCGTGCCGGTGGCGGTGAAGGACAACATCTGCACGGAGGGTCTGAAGACGACGTGCAGCTCGAAGATCCTGTACAATTTCGTGCCGACATACTCGGCGGAGGCGGTTTTGAACCTGCAGAGGGCTGGGGCGGTGATCCTCGGCAAGACGAACATGGACGAGTTCGCGATGGGAAGCACGACGGAGACCTCGGCGTTCGGGCCGACGAGAAATCCGTGGAACTTAGAGCATGTGCCGGGCGGCTCCTCGGGCGGCTCCTGCGCGGCGGTGGCGGCCTGCGAGGCGCCTTATGCGCTGGGCTCCGACACGGGCGGTTCGATCCGCCAGCCGGCGTCGTTCTGCGGCGTGACGGGCCTGAAGCCGACCTACGGGACGGTGTCCCGCTACGGGCTGGTCGCTTACGGCTCGTCGCTCGACCAGATCGGGCCGATCGCGAAGGACGTATCGGATTGCGCCGCAATCCTTGAGGTGATCGCCTCGTACGATAAGAAGGACAGTACATCGATCGACCGGAGAGAGCTGGATTTCACCTCCGCGCTGGCAGACGACGTGAAGGGTCTGCGTGTTGGGATCCCGTCCGACTATTTGGGCGAAGGGCTCGACGACGAGGTGCGCGCCGCGGTCATGAAGGTGGCGGACGTGCTGCGCGAAAAGGGCGCCGTGGTCGAGGAATTTGATCTGAGCCTTGTGGAATACGCGATCCCGGCTTACTATGTGATCGCGTCGGCGGAGGCGAGCTCGAACCTCGCGCGCTTCGACGGCGTAAAGTACGGCTATCGCGCGAAGGACTACGAGGGCCTGCACAACATGTACAAGAAGAGCCGTTCCGAGGGCTTCGGCGAGGAAGTGAAGCGTAGGATCATGCTCGGCTCTTTTGTCCTGAGCTCCGGCTACTACGACGCCTACTATCTGAAAGCATTGCGCACGAAGGCGTTGATCAAACAGTCCTTCGACCGTGCGTTTGAGAAATACGATGTGATCCTGGCGCCGGCGTCGCCGACGACCGCGCCGAAGCTCGGCGAGTCCCTGAGCGATCCGCTGAAGATGTACCTGGGCGACATTTATACGATTTCGGTCAACCTGGCCGGATTGCCGGGCATCTCCGTGCCGGTCTGCACGGACAGAGCAGGGCTGCCGATCGGTGTGCAGCTGATTGGAGATTGCTTTAAAGAGAAGAAGATCATCCGCGCGGCGTACGCATACGAACAGGCGAGAGGGCGTTTCTCGTCGCCGGAGCTTGCAGCTTGCGAAAAGAAATTAGTTTCCGCGGCAAAGGAGGTGGGCTGAGATGGCGAAACAGTATGAGACGGTCATCGGACTGGAGGTTCATGTGGAGCTCGCGACGAAGACGAAGATTTTCTGCGGCTGTTCCACCGCGTTCGGCGGCGCGCCGAACACCCACACCTGCCCGGTCTGCACCGGGATGCCGGGCTCGCTGCCCGTGCTGAACAAGCAAGTGGTAGAGTACGCGATGGCGGTCGGTCTCGCGACGAACTGCCAGATTCACCAATACTGCAAATTCGACCGCAAGAATTATTTTTACCCGGACAATCCGCAGAACTACCAGATCTCGCAGCTCTACCTGCCGATCTGCCACGACGGCGGCGTCGAGATCGAGACGGCGGCGGGCAAAAAGGTGATCGGCATCCACGAGATCCACATGGAGGAGGACGCGGGCAAGCTCGTTCACGACGAGTGGGAGGACTGCTCGCTCGTGGATTACAACCGCAGCGGCGTGCCGCTGATCGAGATTGTGTCCGAGCCGGACATGAGAAACGCCGAAGAGGTCATTGCTTACCTCGATAAGCTGCGCCTGATCGTCCAGTATCTCGGGGCCTCGGACTGCAAGCTGCAGGAGGGCTCGATGCGCGCGGACGTGAACCTCTCGGTTCGCGAGGTCGGATCGGAGAAGTTCGGCACGCGCACCGAAATGAAGAACCTGAACTCGTTCAAGGCGATTGCCCGCGCGATCGATGGCGAGCGGGCCCGTCAGATCGAGCTGCTCGAGGAGGGCAAGCCGGTCATTCAGGAGACGCGCCGCTGGGACGACAACAAGGAATATTCCTATCCGATGCGTTCCAAGGAGGACGCGCACGATTACCGCTATTTCCCAGATCCGGATCTCGTGCCGGTGGTGATCAGCGACGAGTGGTTGCAGGCGGTGAAGGACCGTCAGCCGGAGCTGCGCACCGAGAAGCTGGCGCGCTACAAGAAGGAGTTCGACATTCCGGACTATGACGCCGGGATTCTGACCGAGTCAAAGCGTATGGCGGATATTTTTGAGGAGACGACCGCTCTGTGCGGCAAGCCCAAGAAGGTGTCAAATTGGCTGATGGGCGAGACGCTGCGCCTTTTAAAGGAGGAGAACATGGAGCCGGATGAGCTCGGCTTCTCCCCGGCCTATCTCGCGAAGCTGATCGAGCTCGTCGAGGATGGGACGATCAACCAGACCGTCGCGAAGGAGGTCTTCGAGCGGATCTTTTACGACAACGCGGATCCGGAGAAGTACGTGGAGGAGCACGGGCTGAAGACGGTCAACGACGAGGGAGAGCTGAAGCGTGTCGTGGAGGAAGTGATCGCCGCCAACCCGCAGTCCGTGGCGGACTACAAGGGCGGCAAGGACAAGGCACTCGGCTTCCTCGTCGGCCAGACGATGAAGGCGATGAAGGGCAAAGCGAATCCGGGGGCGGTGAACAAGCTGCTGAAGGAGCTGCTCTCATAAAAGGAAATTAATACGGACGAAACCGCCGCCCGACCTGTTCGGTACCCTTTCTGGGTGCTTCCCTCGGGAAAGTATTCGGAAACTTTCCTCGGGAAGCACACCGAAAATCCAAACAGGCCGGCGGCGG
The DNA here is from genome assembly GCA_947627365.1 of uncultured Lachnospiraceae bacterium. GTDB lineage: Bacteria > Bacillota > Clostridia > Lachnospirales > Lachnospiraceae > Choladousia. The sequence continues at coordinate 8,917 of CANQVT010000003.1, forward strand.
TTTCTGTAGTTTGGGGATATGCTCTTTGCTTGCTGTATGGGGAAATGGGGAATTTTTATAGTTAAATCTCAAATGTGAGCTTGTACATTTGGAGCTACTCTGATAGAATAACAATATATGGTGTAAAATAACTGATAAAAGTCGCCTATATAGCTTATTTTGGTTTTGTCTGTCGAAAAAGGGGAACACTATGTCCGGGAAAAAGAGAGCAATTTTAATGCTTGCCGCGGCCGTGGCGCTTTTGCTGTGCGGCTGTTCGAGGAGCGTGCGCAATTACCAGATCGCCGAGTGTATCGGGACGTTAGGGCAGTACGAGAACAACGAGCCGGTGGAGACGCCGAAGATGAAGGCGGAGCGAGAACAGAAAGAGTCCCAGGCCGCGCTCGAAGAGGAGCAGGAGGATCAGCTGGCTCAGGCGGAAGCGCTCGCGCAGGCCTATGAGTACGAGAAGGCGATCACGCTATTGCAGACCTCGGATGAGCTGCGCGATGATGAGCGCGCGTCGGAGGCAGTCGCGGGTTATCAGAGGAAGCTCGATGAGATGTATGTGTACGATGGCGCGATTGGGCATCTGTGTTTTACAAATCTGGTGGTAGACACGGACCGGGCTTTTGACGGAGATGAGTATTCCCCAGTCTACCGGCAGAATATGATTACGCTGGAGGAATTTAACAATATTCTGAATACGCTGTACGACAGCGGATACATCCTGATCGATTTTCACACACTTGCAGAGAAGACGGAGACGGTGGACGGAGATGCCACGTTGATTGAACGGGACGTGACGATTCCGGAAGGGAGAAAACCACTGATCCTTTCGGTGGAGAATTTGACATATGAATCTGTGCGTAACGGCGACGGCGTGGCGACGAGGCTTGCGCTTGACAAGGATGGAAATGTCGGGGCGGTCTACACGGACGCGGAGGGACATGATCTGATCGGTCCGTACGATGTCGTACCTGTGCTCGAACAGTTTATCGCGGAGCATCCGGACTTTTCCTTCAAGGGAGCGCGCGGGATTATCGGGCTTTCCGGGGCGAAGGGCGCCTTTGGCTATGCGGTCGAGGAGGGCAGTAGCGCCGACTATGAGAGCAACCAACAGACTGTGAAGGATATTGCGGACAAGCTGCGTGAGGATGGCTGGATCTTCGCCTCGGAGGGCTACAGCTACCAGTATATGGGAGATATGTCGTACGAGACGTTACGCGAGGATATTCTGAAGTGGCAGGACACGGTAGGGGCGCTGATCGGGGAGTGCGACACACTGCTTTACCCGTTTGGCTCCGAGGTAGATTACACGACGGAGAAGGCGGCGCTGCTGCTCAACCAGGGTTACTGCTATCTCGTCGGCATGTGGTCGGACAACGATCATCTTGAGGTGAACTCAAAGTACCTGCGCCAGACCCGCCGTACGATCACGGGCTATGTGCTCGAAAATTATCCGGGCAACTTCAGCACGTATTTCTCGACGTCGGCAATTCTGGACGACGCGAGAAAATAGCAACGAGCCCTACGAGCCTCGAAAAAGCTTCGCTTTTCCTCGGTCGCGGGCAGTCGCCCAATAAATACGCTGTCTCGCGAAAATGCCTGCTTGCAGGCATTTCGTGTTCCACCGTATTTGCAGGGCTCGTTTGCAATACGCGAAAATTCTCCTTTACAAACAGCGAAATTGGATGTATACTCGGTACAACATATAGTTTTTGTACTTAAGGAAGAGCACCATATCTAGTGCGCAATGAGGTAATTGAGCTATGTATGTAATCAAGAAAGACGGAACTCACGAAGAATTTAATGTTCAGAAGATCATTGTGGCGGTGAACAAGTCCGCGACGCGTATCCTCTACAAGTTCACGGACGAGGAGCTCCAGTTCCTCTGCGATTTCGCGAAGGACAAGGCGAAATCCCTTGGCAAGGAGGGCATCACGATCCAGGAGATGCACAATATCGTCGAGGGCGCGCTCGAGGCGGTGAATCCGGCTGTGGCCAAGAGCTACCGAGATTACCGCAACTACAAGCTGGATTTCATCCATATGATGGACGACGTCTACACGAAGAGCCAGTCGATCCGCTACATCGGCGACAAGAGCAACGCGAACACGGACAGCGCGCTCGTGGCGACGAAGCGCAGCCTGATCTTCAACGAGCTGAACAAGGAGCTCTACCGCAAGTTCTTCATGACGCGTGACGAGCTGCAGGCCTGCAAGGACGGCTACATCTACATTCACGACCAGTCCGCGCGTCTCGACACGATGAACTGCTGTCTGTTCAATGTCGGCGCAGTGCTGAAGGACGGTTTCGAGATGGGCAACGTCTGGTACAACGAGCCGAAGACGCTCGACACGGCGTTCGACGTGATGGGCGATATCATCCTGAGCACGGCAGCGCAGCAGTACGGCGGCTTCACGGTGCCGGAGGTGGACAAGATCCTCGCTCCGTACGCGGAGAAGAGCTACAAGAAATACAAAGAAGAATTCATGAAATACGCCGACGCATCGTGGGAGCACGCGGCGGAGAAGGCGGAGCAGTACGCGCATGACAAGGTCAAGAGGGACTGCGACCAGGGCTGGCAGGGCATCGAGTACAAGCTCAATACGGTCGGCTCCTCGCGCGGCGATTATCCGTTCGTAACGGTGACGCTCGGCCTTGGCACAAGCGAGTTTGAGAAGATGATCTCGATTTCCCTGCTCGAGGTACACAGGGAAGGTCAAGGCAAGAAGGGCAACAAGAAGCCGGTGCTCTTCCCGAAGATTGTGTTCCTGTATGATGAGAATCTGCACGGTCCGGGCGGCGTGTCCGAGGATGTGTTCGAGAAGGGCGTCCAGTGCTCGGCGAAGACGATGTATCCGGACTGGCTGTCCATGACCGGCGAGGGTTACATTGCGAGCATGTACAAAAAATATGGCAAGGTCATCAGCCCGATGGGTTGTCGTGCGTTCTTAAGCCCGTGGTATGAGAGGGGCGGCATGAAGCCGGCCGATGAGAACGACGTCCCGGTATTTGTGGGACGCTTCAACGTCGGTGCGGTCAGCCTGCATTTACCGATGATTTTGGCGAAGTCCCGTGCGGAGAGCCGCGATTTCTATGAGGTGCTCGACGAATATCTAGAGATGATCCGCAGGCTTCACATCCGCACTTATGAATATCTGGGAGAGATGCGCGCGTCCACGAACCCGCTCGGCTACTGCGAGGGCGGCTTCTACGGCGGACATCTGCAGCCGCACGACAAGATCAAGCCGATTCTCAAGCCGATGACGTCCTCGTTCGGCATCACGGCGCTCAACGAGCTGCAGGAGCTTTACAATGGGAAATCGATCGCGCAGGATGGTCAGTTTGCGCTCGACGTGCTGAAGCATATCAATGAGAAGGTGAACCAGTTTAAGGAGGAGGACGGCTGGCTTTACGCGATCTACGGGACGCCGGCAGAGAGTCTCTGCGGACTTCAGGTGGAGCAGTTCCGCAAGAAATACGGCATTGTGGAGAACGTTTCGGATCGTCCGTACGTTAGCAACAGCTTCCACTGCCATGTGACCGAGGACATCACGCCGATCGAGAAGCAGGATCTGGAGGGGAGGTTCTGGGAGCTCTGCAACGGCGGCAAAATTCAGTACGTACGTTATCCGATCGACTACAATATCGAGGCGGTCAAGAGCCTGATCCGCCGCGCGATGAAGCTCGGCTATTACGAGGGCGTGAACCTCTCGCTGGCCTACTGCGACGACTGCGGGCATCAGGAACTTGAGATGGACGTTTGCCCGAAATGCGGCTCGCGCAACCTGACGAAGATCGACCGCATGAACGGATACCTGTCCTACAGCCGCGTGCACGGGGACACGAGGCTGAACTCTGCGAAGATGGCGGAGATCGCGGAACGGAAGTCGATGTAGCTAAACAGTATTCAGTCATGCTGGAAAATGCAAAGACAGTCCAGGCAGATTTATCTGCATTGGACTGAATTTGCATTTTCATAGATGGGCGGAATACGCCCATCTGGCCACAGACAGGAGCTGTGAAACAGCGAATAGCCCGGTAGGGCGGTCTGCGACGCGAAGCTAGTCCTGTAAGGGTGGGTTAGCATGACTGAAACATTAAGAAACACCTAAATTTTCTGAATTTGCCTTGCTATTTTAAAAATAGCGTGGTATGATGCACTCATGGTATAAAAATGGGAAAATGTAAAGAAATACGGAGGGTAAACGCAATGAAAAATAAAAGCAAGAGACTGTTGCTTGCGGTGCTGCTGGCCGGTTCGGTCGCATTGCTGGCGACAGGCTGCGATAAGCTGAAGAAAGAGCCTGAGACAGAGAAGGTGACTGAGCCTCCTACGGAGAAGCCGACGGAGCCTCCTACGGAGAAGCCGACGGAGCCTCCGACAGAGAAGCCGACGGAGCCTCCGACAGAACCGCCGACCGAGTCCGAGACGGAGCCGAAGGTGCTGACGCCTGACGAGGAGCTGGCACAGGAGACACAGTTCGACACCTATGTCACCGTCTATGCGAAGGACGATATCAATGTCCGCACGAGGCCGGATACAAGCAGCGACGAATATATCTTCGAGAGCTTTGATCAGGGCGAGAGCATGACGATCGTCGGTGAGACGCCAGGCTGGTATGTCGTAGATCTTGAGGGCTATGAGGACAACGGCTATGTGTCGAAGGAGTTTATATCGGATAGCGAGGTAGCTCCGAAGACGGAGGAGGAGCGCGAGGCGATAGCGGCAGGAGAGACGGTTCCGTCCGATGGAGAGGATACATCGTCTGACGACGGGAATTCATCGTCGACGCCGGTTTCCACCGGTACGAACACGGTTCCGGCATCGGACATCGATCAGCAGTACAACCTTGAGACTTATGATCAGACATTTGCGATCGAGGCGACTGCAGGAGCGAATATCCGCGAGACGCCCTCGCAGGACGGCGATATCATCGGTGTCATCGCGTCCGGCACGAGCGTGACGGCGCTCGGCGGCACAGACCGCTGGTACAAGATCGACTACAACGGAACGATCGGCTATGTGAACAGGAATTTGTTCTCAGAGTAATTTTGCAGGAGAAGCCTTCCGACAAGTTTTCGTGCGAGATCATTATATTTGAAAAAGCAGGGCCGCCTTTGGGCGGCTTTTGTTATTTCCCGGTTGACAAATCAAAAAAGATATTGTATACCTTAAGTGTACTAACATTACTAGTACACTTGGTAAGTAAAGAGACTGAAATAAAGAAATACGGAAATGCAGTATAAATATGCAAGGCAGGAGCGGGAGGATTTATGATCGGAATTGATCTGCAGAATCGAAAACCAATCTATGAACAGATCGTGGAGCGGTTCCAGACGCTGATCGCGAACGGGATACTGGAGCCGGACAGTCAGATGCCCTCTGTGCGGTCTCTGGCGATGGAGCTTTCGATCAACCCGAACACGATCCAGAAGGCGTACAGCGCATTGGAGCAGGAGGGATATATTTACCCTGTGAAAGGGCGCGGCAATTTTGTCTCGGGAAACGCGGGATTGAAGTTGAAGAAGCAGGAAGGCGTGTACCGGGAGCTGCGGGAGCTTGTGGAACGGGGCAGGGAGCTCGGGATCAGCTGCGGGGAGTTCACGGAGCGGGCCGAGAGGTACTATCGTGAGAGTCGGCAGGGACAGGCGCAGGCAGATGCTGGACGGGAGAGCGGAAATCCAGCGGAAAGCAACATGGAAGGGGGAGTATAGACCATGATAGAGATACAGAATGTGACGAAACAGTTCGGGGACGTGACGGCTCTGAACCATGTCAGCGCGCAGATTGATGAGGGCTGCATCTTCGGCCTCGTTGGGACGAACGGCGCCGGCAAGAGTACGCTGCTTCGTGTGGCGGCCGGGGTGCTGAAGCCGGAGGAGGGCAGCGTGAAGGTCGACGGGACGCCGGTCTGGGAGGAGCCGCAGGCGAAGGGGAAGATCTGCTTCCTGGCGGACACGGGCTGGTTTTTTCCGAACGCGTCGGCGAACACGATGCGGGATTACTACGCGATCGTGTATCCAGAGTTTGACCGGGCGCGCTTCGACGAGCTGATCGGGAAGTTCGACCTCGACCCGAAGAGGAAGCTGTCCGGCTTCTCGAAGGGCATGCGCAAGCAGGTGGCGGTGCTGCTCGGTCTGTGCGCGAACACGAAGTACCTGTTCTGCGACGAGACCTTCGACGGCCTGGATCCGGTCATGCGGCAGGCGGTCAAGAGCCTGTTCGCATCCGAGCTGCTGAACCGCAAGTTCACGCCGGTGATCGCGTCACACAGCCTGCGCGAGATCGAGGATATCTGCGACCACGTCGGCCTGCTGCACAAGGGCGGAGTGCTCTTCGCGAAGGACCTCGACGAGATGAAGCTCGGGATCCACAAGCTCCAGTGCGTGCTGCGCTCCGAGCAGTATGAGGAGGAGCTGCTGTCCGAGCTCACGGTGCTTCAGCACGAGAAGCGCGGAACGCTGCTCACCATCGTGGCGCGCGGGGAGCGGGAAGCGATTACGGCGAAGGTACAGGAGAAGGAACCGCTGTTCTTCGAGCTGCTTCCGCTGACCCTCGAAGAGATCTTTATCAGTGAAACGGAGGTGGCCGGTTATGACATCAAGAATCTCATTTTTTAAACTGACGATAAACGAATGGAAGAAGCTCGGCTGGCTGACGGCCTTGCAGGCGCTTCTGTTTGCCATGGTCATCCCGCTCAGGCTTCTGCTGCCGCTCGCGCTGGAGAAGAAGGTCAAAGCAAGGTCGATTATTGATGTGCTGTGTGAGAACGTCGGCTTCGACAAGACGCTCACTACGGTGACGATCGTGGCGATGGGCATCCTCTGCGCGCTCGCCGTGTTCAGCTATCTGCATTCGCGCAAGCGGCTGGACTTCTATTACAGTCTGGGGCTGCGCAGGGAGGCGCTGTTCCTTGTGAAATATACGGCGGGGACGCTGACCTTCGTGATCCCGTTCCTGGCGAATCAGGCGCTGGCGGTCCTCGTGGGCGCGCTCTACGGCGTGATGTCCGCGACAGTCGTGCAGGAGATGGCGTCGGCGAGCTTGCTGGGGATCCTCTTTTTCCTGACGAGCTATTCGGCCGCCGCCGTGGCGGTGCTGCTGACCGGGAAAACGCTGACTTCTGTGCTGGCGATCGGCACGCTGTCCGTGTACCTGCCGATGGTCTGGCTGGTCGTCTGCGGCTGCCAGCAGATATTTCTGCCGACGCTGCTTCCGGACGGAGTCACATATCTGGGAGGAGCTTACCGACTTTATCTGACGAGCCGCAGGCTGATGCTGGAGCGTTCTTCGCCGTGGATCATGATCCTCGCGTGGAGTCCGGATGGCGCTGCCGTGCGGCAGGGATTGACCGGCATGTGGCCGGATCTGGGGAGCATCTGCCTGTTTCTGGTGCTTCCGGCTGCCATGACGGCACTCTGTCTCGCGCTGTGCCGTGTGCGGAAGACGGAGGCCGCGGGCAAGGCGCTCGCGTTTGCCTGGACGGAAGGGCTGATCAAGATTATGCTGGCAGTTCCGGCGGCGCTGTTTGTCGGAATGGCCGTCTACGAAGAGCTCGATTCGGTGGCGTGGGAGATCTGCTTTGTCGCGGCATTTGGCGCGCTGGGCTGCGTGATCATGGAGTTCATCTACCGCTGGGACATCCGTCAGGCGCTCGCGCACAAGTGGCACATCGCCGTGACGCTGGCGTTGTCCCTGGCGATCTTCCTGCTTTTCCGCCTCGACCTGGCAGGGATCAATACCTACCTGCCGGAGAAGGAGGAGCTTGCGGCCATGTCCGTGCGCCGTTCCTACAGCGATTTCTGCTATTATGATGATGAAGGAAAAAGAACCAAAAATGAACAGGATATCCTGCGTCTGCTGGAGACGGACAAGGTCGACCTGATCTATCCGCTGGCCGAGGACGGGGTGCGGAATGTGCAGGAAAGCAATTTTGACGGGTATTACGTCAGTCTGAACGTGGAATACCGGCTGAAGTCCGGCAGGATGGTCTTCCGCAGCTATACGGTAAACAGTGATCTGTATAAGAAAGCGCAGCGGGAACTGATGAAGGACGAGGAGTACCGAAAGCGGTATTATCCGATCCTGAACTGGGACGACGAGCGGCTGGAACAGATAGAAGATATCTGGGTGCTTCTGCCGCAGGAACTGTGGGAGATGTTTGCGCAGGAGAACTCTGCAGACAGTTCAGATGGAAAAGCCGGAGTGACTTCGTATGATGAAAAGATGACGGACGGCCTGACCACGGAGATCAAGACAGCGGCGGATCATCCGGATATAAGCGGTGAATTGGCCGAGGATGTCATGGATGGCCAGGACTCAGAAATGGAATCTGACTCAGATACGGGACAGGATGCCGAGACGGACGGATGGGAGTATTCCGAATGGGAGTACGCCGAGTACTCGGCTTCGGGCGTGATGACCGGAATGACGCTCTCGGAGGAGGCCGGCCGCAGGCTGATCCGGGCGTATCAGGAGGATCTCGCCGAGAGCGACGGCCTGCTGACGGACGTCGGTTCAGAGGGATCAATGTCGATTGAGTGGAAGAGGGGGCTGAATGATCCTTACAACGTCGACCGGTACCTGCTGCGGAAAGATTTTACGCGCACGATGGAGGTGCTGCGGGAGGCATACGCGGAAGGAACTATGAATGAAAAAGATATGAGAGGGTAAAACCGGCGCGCGACAAGAATACAATCATATTCTTAGAATGTATGCAGGAAAGTTAATTTCCTGCATATATTTTACTGTTTTATATGCAGAAAAAGCGAATATTTCGTTTTATCTTTTTGGGATAAAAAGGGTTTGTCAAACGGGGACAGTTCGAGTTATACTACAGTAGAGAAATTTGCCGACCGGGTCAACCGGTAAAGTTTCATTATACGGCAGATAAAACAGTTGTAAGAGGCAGCGCTATGTTTGGAGAGTGTCACGCGCACCTGTTCATGAACGGGTACAACTACCACGAGGCGGTCGAGCTGCATCGGAATCAGCCGAAAGAGGGCGATATCCGTGAGAAGCTGCGGCTGTATCAGGAGCAGGGCGTTACATTTGTGCGGGACGGCGGCGACGCGCTCGGCGTGTCCGCGTTCGCGAAGAAGATCGCGCCGGAGTACGGGATCGACTACCGGACGCCTCTGTTCGCGATTCACAGAAACGGACATTACGGCGGGATCGTCGGCTGCGGCTTTGACGATATGAAGGAATATCACAGCCGGGTAAAGCGCGCGATCCGGGAGGGCGCGGACTTTATCAAGGTCATGTTCTCAGGCATCCTGGATTTCAGCCGGGACGGGGCGCTCACGGAGGAGCCGCTTGCCGCGGAGGAGATCCGGGAGATGATTCATATCGCGCACGAGGAAGGCATGGCCGTGATGGCGCATGTGAACGGCGCGGACGCCGTGCGAAACGCGGTGGAGGCCGGAGTGGACTCGGTCGAGCACGGCAACTTTATGGACGAAGACTGCCTGCAGGCGCTCGCCGAGAGCCATGCGCTCTGGGTGCCGACCTACGTGACGATCACGAACCTGATCGGCAGCGGCAGGTTTGACGACGATTCTCTGCGCCGCCTTGCCGAGCGGCAGGGCGAGCGGATCCGCCGGGGCTTCGAGCTCGGGGCGAAGATCGCGCTCGGCAGCGACGCGGGGGCATACTGCGTGCCGCACGCGCAGGGCATTATGGATGAGTACCGCGAAATCCGGAGGCTCACCGCCTCGCTGTTTTCACAGGACGAACTTGACCGTCGGCTCGCGGCGGCTGAAGAAAAGATACAGAAGAAATTCTGAGGAGCACTACATATGGAATGGACCACCCTTCTGGCCGGGCAGCGCGCCCGTTCCCTCGGGACGAGGCATGCGGCAGGCAGAGATACAAGAAGTGAATTTGAGAAGGATTATCATCGGATCATCGGCAGTGCGTCGCTGCGCCGTTTGCAGGACAAGACGCAGGTGTTTCCGCTCGACAAGAGCGACTTCATCCGCACAAGGCTGACGCACTCGCTGGAGGTTTCTTCGATCGCAAAGTCGCTGGGGCAGACGATCTCGCAGGATATCATTCAGAATAAAAGAGATCCGCAGTTTGATCTCCAAATGAAGGAGGACGTTTGTAATATCCTGCAGTGCGCGGGGCTGGTGCATGATATCGGGAATCCTCCGTTCGGTCATTTCGGCGAGACAGCGATTCGGGAGTGGTTCAGGGAAAATCTGCGCAGGCTTTCGTACAAGGGAAAGCCGGTGCCCCAGATTCTGAGCAAGCAGATGCTGGCAGATTTCTACAATTTCGAGGGTAACGCGCAGGCTCTGCGGTTGCTCGCGAAGCTGCATTTTCTGGTAGATGAGAACGGCATGAATCTGACGTACGCCCTCCTGAACACGATTGTCAAATATCCTGTGCCATCCACGCAGATTGACGAGCACAGCGGGGATATCCGGACAAAGAAGATGGGATATTTTCTGGCGGAGCAGGAGCTGTACCACCGGATTGCGTCCGAGGCCGGGACGGTTGGGCTGCGCCATCCGCTCACGTTCATTCTGGAGGCGGCGGATGACATCGCCTACAGCACGGCGGATATCGAGGATGCGTTCAAGAAGGGCTGCATCTCCTATGTGGAGCTGTTGTATGAGCTGGAGCAGTACGAGCTGCGCGCGCCCCGGAAGGAGCTGGAATATTTCAACCCGGCTCAGATCCTGCGCGAGAAGTACGAGACCGCAAGGAAGCGGCACATCGCGGATTGCGAGGAGTTTGCGGTGCAGAATTTCCTCGTTCGCATGCAGGGCTTCCTTATCACCTGCGCGACGTATGGCTTTGTCAACAATTACAGACAGATCATGGATGGGAGCTATCGGAGCGACCTCTTTGAATATACCTACGCGAAAGGGCAGATCAAGCTTCTGCAGGATGTGGCTTATCGATATGCGTTCACATCGATGCCGATCTACAAGCTGGAGATCTCGGCGAACACGGTTTTGAATTTCCATCTTGAGCATTTTGTGAAGGCTGCGCTCTACTATGACACGGAGGACAAGCAGAGTGATGTGGAGGAGAAGCTGATGTTCCTGATCTCGGAGAATTACAAGCAGGCGTACCACACCTATGCGGATGGAAAGAGCGAGGGAGAGAGGCTCTATCTGCGGCTGTTGCTTGTGACAGACTATGTGTGCGGTATGACGGACAGCTACGCAAAGCGCCTGTATCAGGAGCTGAGTGGGATTGACTAGAAAAATTACAAAGCATTTACGGAAATATTAAGATTATAATATCAGAACATGAATTATCAGTGTGTGACTTGCAGAAGAGGAAAATGCATGGTATGATTACGCTGGTGGTATGTTCGATACCGGCTTTTTGTTCTGGTTTGGAAGGGGAACCGGAACAAAAAGAAGATCATAGTAATATTTCAGGGAGATAAAGATTGGAGGGTGTGACATGTTGAATAAAAGAGTGCGCACGGTTTTGTCAGCTCTGGCAGTGTCACTGGCCATGATGTGCCTTATGACAGGATGCGGAGGATCTGAGGAGAAGCCGAAAGAGACTGAGCCGCCGCAGACCGAGTCTGAGACGAAAGCGCCGCAGACCGAGTCTGAGACCGAGTCGGAGACAGAGCTCAAGACCGATGTTGCATATACATCGCAGGATCGCAGTATCCGCATTACATTGCCGGACAGTACATGGACTGTGCAGCAGGATGCAGACGAGATGCGAGTGTTCTCTTCGGGGAAGGCCGCTATGATCAGCATCGTACATGCGTCGGATGCGGCCGCCATGCGGAACATCTCCGTGGCAGAGTCGGAGGATGAGCTGAAGCAGAGTCTGACGGGGCAATATCCGGATGCGAACGCGTTTGAAGTGGTAGAGTTTGAGAAGCTCAGCTCCGCGACGATTGATACTTATGAGTACGTGGTGAAATACAACGCGACAAGTATGTGGGTGTATGCCGTGACATACGGGATCATCGCCGATACGCAGGCGTATGTGATTACGGGAACCGTGCTTGACGATAACAAAGCGCTTCTCGATTCCGTACAGAAGTCGGTGGAGAGTTTTACCGTTCTGCGCAACAATGTATTCAGCGCGATGCCGGGTAAAACCGTGAACAAGAATTCGGAGAGTCAGTCCGGGGCGGACGCTACGAGTCAGCTTGCCTCGATGACGAATTACGGCTCAAGTGTCACGCTGTATGCGTCGGATACGGTAAATATTCGCATGGAGCCAAGCACGGAGTCGGATGCGAGCATTATCGGCTCCCTTGCCCCGGGGCAGGCGGTGACGGTGACCGGAGAATCTTCTGAGTGGTTCAAGATCGATATGAATGGAACCACCGGCTATGTGAACAAGGCGTTCCTCGTGCGCACGCAGGTGCAGACTGAGACGGAGAACAAAGATGATCAGCAGGCGGCTCAGGTGTCCGGCGAGCTGAACAGCTATGTCGACTATGGCACCAGTTACACGTACTATACGACGACGGAGGTAAATCTTCGTTCCCAGCCGGGCACGGAGAGCGGGGTCGTGAGCACGCTTGGAGGGGGCGCGTCCGTCAAAGTGGTTGGCGAGACGCCGAACTGGTATATGGTGTCGGCGAACGGCGCGACCGGGTATATCTCAAAGTCCTACCTGAGCGATACGAATACGTACACCGGACAGAATACGGATGAGAATCAGGACGGTGCGACCAACAATTCAGGCGGAAATTCAGGCGACACGAATACGAATGTCGGGCCGGTCAGCGGCACGATCACAAGTGTCGGCAACAATACGATCGTGATTCAGGGTGATGACGGAAACACGTACTCGATCAACTATACGGACGCGGCCGTGAGTACGAACAGCGGACTCCAGAACGGACTGTATATCTCGGCGATGATCGATTACTCCGGCACGCTGCCGAACGGCGATCTCTACGCGACGAGCGTGAAGGGTTACTAAAACGAAAAAGCTTGGGAATTCCAGATCAAAAGATACTGCAGGACTGGATTCATCCGGCGCGTGCCGGAGTGGCGGTTCTGCAGTATTTTTGTCAGGCAGGGGGAGCGGAATGGAAAGAAAGATCGACAGCATCATACTGGACGTCGACGGCACGCTCTGGGATTCGACCGAGATCGTGGCGGGCGCGTGGACGCGGGCGGTCAGAGAGTGCGGGTGCAGGGACGTCACGGTGACGGCGGATATGCTGAAAGGGTTGTTTGGGCTGACGATGGCGGCGATTGCTGCGCGGCTGCTGCCGCAGCTCTCCGAGGAAGAACAGAAGCGAGTCATGGATCTGTGCTGCGTCTATGAGCAGGAGGCGCTCGAAGCAGATGAGTGCCGGATCTGTTATCCGGGAGTCGAAGAGTCGATTCGGGAATTGTCGAAGTCGGTGCGGTTGTTTATCGTGAGCAACTGCCAGTCCGGATATATCGAGCTTTTTCTGGAGAAGACCGGGCTCGGGTCTTGCATTGCTGACATTGAGTGCTATGGCAATACAGGGATGGGCAAGGCGGACAACATCCGGCTGATCGTGGAGCGCGACGGTCTTGCGGCGCCGGTCTATGTCGGCGATACGCAGGGAGATTGCGATGCTGCGGATCAGGCAGGCGTGCCGTTCGTGTATGCAGAATACGGTTTCGGACAAGCGGACCGCTGGGATCGGAAGATCGGGGCGTTCGCAGAATTGGAGGATCTATTATGAAACGAATTCTCTGGATGGTGCTGATGAATCTGTGGTTTGTCCCATACGGGCTGGCGCGGCTGATCCGCATGTCGCGGCATCCGGAAAACTATACGCTGGAGGAGCGCTTTGCGCTGATCAAGCTGATCGACAAGCGCGCGATCAAGGGCGGCCGCGTGGACATTGACTGCCACGGGCTGGAGAACCTGCCCGAAAAAGACGGGTATATCCTGTATCCAAACCATCAGGGAATGTTTGACGTGCTGGCGCTTTTGCATGTGATGACGCACCCAGTCTCCGTAGTGCTGAAAAAGGAGCTGGCTGGGATCCCGTTTCTGAAGCAGGTGATCGCCTGCCTGGACGCGATCGCACTGGATCGCAGCGATCCGCGGCAGGGCATGAAGGTGATCCTTCAGGTGGCCGAGGAGGTCAAGAAAGGCCGTAATTACATTATTTTTGCGGAGGGCACGCGCAGTAAAAACGGCAATCAGCTGCTGGATTTCAAGGGCGGCAGCTTCAAGAGCGCGATGAAAGCAAAGTGCCCGGTTGTCCCGGTGGCGCTACTGGACTCTTACAAGGCGTTCGACACTGGCTCGATTGCCCGGCAGAAGGTACAGGTACATATTCTGAAGCCGATTCTGCCTGAGGAGTATGAGGGGATGAAGACCGTGGAGCTGGCTGCGCTTGTGAAGAGCCGCATTGAGGTGAAAATCGCAGCGGTCGAGAACGAATAAACAAAAGTCGATTATGAAAGCCTCGCATAGTTTGCTTGTCAGACTGGCTGGGGCTTTTAGTTTGTGTACGGTTAATTTTGGCATGTATTTGAAATAATCAATTCTGTGCGCATAGTTTTATGCCTCCGGGGAGATAATATTTACAGAAAAAAGTTGTCGTTCATCGGACGGCGGAACGGAGACAGATATGGCAGAGAATCAAATGAAGGGTGAGCAGAGCATCGAATTTCGGGAGGTTCCGTATGTCCTGAGTGGGGCGTCGGTGGTAGGCCCGAAGGAGGGCGAGGGTCCGCTCGGGGAGCAGTTCGACCTCGTGACGCCGGACGCGGAGCTCGGCGAGGAAACCTGGGAAGAAGCAGAGAGTACTTTGCAGAAGGAAGCGCTGCAGACTGCGATTGGCAAGGCGGAGCTGACGAGTGCGCAGATCCGCTATCTTTTTGGCGGTGACCTTCTGGCGCAGCTGATTGCGACCTCGTATGGGAATGGCGAGGTGAATATCCCTTTGTTCGGGCTGTACGGAGCCTGTTCGACCTGCGGCGAATCGCTCACCTTGGCCTCGATGGCGATTGCGGGCGGATACGCAGACTATGCGGCGGCGGTCACATCAAGTCACTTCGGCAGCGCCGAGAAGGAGTTTCGGTTTCCCCTGGGATACGGAAACCAGCGTCCCCTTTCAGCTACCTGGACGGTCACCGGGAGCGGGGCCTTTGTACTTTCCACCCAGAAGAGTCATGTAAGAATCAGTGGTGTGACACCCGGGAAGATTGTCGACATGGGCGTGAAGGACAATATGAACATGGGTGCATGCATGGCGCCGGCAGCCTGCGACACGATCGCACAGAATCTCATGGATTTCGGGCGGCAGCCGTCCGATTACGACAGGATCATCACCGGCGATCTCGGATCAGTCGGACAGCGGATCCTGATCGACCTGCTGGATAAACAGGGCTTCGACATTTCACAGCAGCATATGGACTGCGGGATCGAGATTTACGACGCAGAAAAGCAGGACACGCACGCGGGCGGAAGCGGCTGCGGCTGTTCGGCGGTGGTGCTCGCAGCGATGATCCTGCCGAAGCTGCAGCAAGGAATCTGGAAGCGCGTGCTCTTTGCGCCTACCGGGGCGTTGCTCTCGAAGGTGAGCTTCAATGAAGGCCAGACGATCCCCGGCATCGCGCACGCAGTTGTGCTGGAACACTGCTGAGTAAAGACGACATTTATTCGTGCGAAGTTAAGGAGAAAAGGAGCGAGAAGATGGATTATATCAATGCATTCTGGGTTGGCGGCCTGATCTGCGCGCTGGTTCAGATCTTATTGGAGAAGACAAAACTGCTGCCGGGGCGGGTGATGGTGATTCTGGTGTGCCTGGGCGCGGTGCTCGGCGCAGTCGGCATCTATGAGCCATTGATCAAATTTGCCGGTGCGGGAGTATCTGTACCGCTTCCCGGATTCGGGAATGTGCTCTGGAAGGGTGTGAAAGAGGCAGTCGACGAAAACGGCCTGCTCGGGCTGTTTCAGGGAGGCCTCAAGACAAGCGCGGTCGGTATCAGCGCGGCCCTGATCTTTTCCTATCTGGCGAGCTGGATCTTCAGGCCGAAGATGAAGGACGAATAGAAAAAACTGTTTGACAAATGATAGAACAGGGCATATAATACGCTTAACAGGACAGCCGGAAGGTGAATGTGGCTCACCCATCCCGGCACAATAGTTCAATTAAGAATAGTCGTTCTCGGCCAAAGAGTGGAACGGCTATTTCTTATGTGTCAGATTCAGAATCGCGATGATCAACAGACCAACGGTCAAGATTATCATAAATTCTTCGTATGTACTCATAATGATCACCCCTTTCCGCAAGGACTCGGAACGGATGAGAGCACGTCCCCCGGCTGCCCGGTTAAACATATCAATATTCAGTTGAGAAAGAGACAGGCGATCCGCACATATAGCAGGACCGCCTGTCATTTTATCGGGAGTAATGGAAGATAAGCAGACTATTTAGATACAAGATATATATTACATAGAACAACAATAGCATGGGGAAAAGGATAAGTCAATCATAACTTTTTTGTAACATACAGAAAAATGCTATAATTATACGGATGGCAGGAAAGTGTTTTTTGTTTTCTGTAAACAATAAACTCAAAAGTATGCAAAATAAAAGTAGTTAAAAAGTGCCGATATAGACCGCGTTTTTCGAGTCATAAAAAATAAAGAATTTATTAATTTTAAACAAAAATGTGACCAAGGCAAATTTTATTATTGAAAAATCTAACGGAAAAGCGTAATTTATACAGTAGGATAGTAGCCTTTTTCTGGAAGCTTAGAACATGGTGCGACATTCAAGAACACGGATAGGCTATTGCACGTTATAGCAATAAGTAATAAAATACGAGCAATGAATGAAACAAATGTAAGTCCAAGGAGGTATGTGCAATGAAGAAGAGAACCAAACGAATTCTGGCTATGCTGCTCGCATCGGCGATGATCCTGCAGCAGGGCAGCACTGTAGGAGTGTTGGCTACGGAGACGGAGCCGGCGAGCGAGACTGTGGCAGAGACGCAGCCTGAGACGACGGCAGAGACACAAGCGCCGGAGACGACCGCTGAGACAAAAGCTTCGGAAACACAGGTGACAGAGGCCGCTTTGGGAACGACGCAGACAGATACACCTGCGGCTACGCAGACGGAGCAATCCGAGACAGTTGCAGCGACGCAGATCGAGCAGTCCGAGACAGTTGCGGCGACGCAGATCGAGCAGTCTGAGACGACTGCAGTCACGGAGACGACAGAGACCACGGTGGAGACGACCGACAGCACGAAGCAGAGCGAGACAACAGTTCAGGAGACGACGGAAGCTCCGGCACAGAATGCAAAAAAGACGGAAGCTCTGACAGAGGCAGTTACGGAGGCTACTGGTGAGACAGACGAGGACGACAATGCTGTGCCGGATAGCTCTTCATCGTATGGGCTTATGATGGCAGAACCGGGATCGTTGACGACGATCATCGATGCGGGTGAACCGACGACGATTGCTGATTCGGGCTCGGATGATAACACTGGATATACATTTAGCCAGGAACTTGAAAAGTTTCTTAAAGAATTGACAATAACAGATGAAACAACCACGGATGCGAGTGATTTTACTGTTCGAGAGAATCGGGACTATGGAATAGAATTAAAATTTAAAGAAGATGATCATACAGGTGGTTTGCAATTTGGCTCATCTCCGCTTGTATTTACATTGCCGGAAGGGTTTAAATTTGCCGACGGGCAGACGGGACCTATAGATATTAAAGTAAAAAATAGCGATGGTACTTATACACCGATAGATGGCAATACATTTAGGATCGAGGACGGTAAGCTGTATGTAACATTGAATGACACGGCATTATCTTCATATGCCGATGTAGAATTTTCTGTCAAAGCGAATTTGCATACGACGAAGGATATTAAGAATGGGTCGACGGATTTCGGTGGCGGTGTAACAAAGGAAGTTGTTGTGAAAACACAGAGCGAGGTCTCTGTTGATAAGTCTATTACATTTTATGATGAAGACGGTACAGCACATTATGCCATTATAGTAAAATCTGATGGAACAAATACTAATGTAAATGTGTCGGACGTTATTCCGGGAAATATACTTGTACTCCAGCAGCCGGTTACCGCAAAATCTAATAAAAAATCTTCTGTTACCTTTGCGGATGGCGGTATTATATATACAGAAGGAGGAAAGGGTTTTAGCTGTACTATTCCTGAAATGGAAGATGGAGAAGAAATTACATTCGAATACACTGCAAAAGTAGATTGGAGTAAGGTAACAGGATCACTTTCCCAGGATGCTAAAACAAATACGGTAACAGTTAAGAGTACAGAACAGCCGGATTCAAAAACAGATACGGAGACCTACGGAAATAATGAACATCAGATTGCATATAATTGGGCAGATAAAGAAGGAAGTCTGGAAACTGGAAAAATAGAATGGACACTTACGGTGAATGAGACTCAGAAAGCGTCTGCAGCCGGACAGACCGTAACAGATACAATTAAGGAGGATTCCAGACCATATATTTCTTATCAGGATGGAGAAACTGTAACGATCACAGTTTATGATGAGAGTGGTGGCATTGTACGTACGGATCAATTTACGCTTTCAGAGTATAATATGCTCAAAGATGAGGCAACTGGCAGATATTACCAATGGACTTATCAGATTCCGACAACTGATGCAGGACACAATTATAAATATGTTTTTTCTTATAGTACTGATGTAACTACAAAAGGACTGATTAATAAAAAAGAAGTTGAGAATGAGGTTTCTGTCGGCGATAAAGGTACTGGGAGCGGTGGAGTAGAGATTGAAGGTGAGAACGCTTCTGTAGAAAAAAATGTGGTAAGCTATGATAAGACCAAAGAAGAGATCGAATGGGAAGTAAAATTTCATGTGCCGGTTTCAGAATTGAAGACTGTAGAGCTGACGGATACGTTGCCTCTTAGCCCGTGGTTTGATGGAAAACAGGTATCGGATTCAATTGTTGGATCGGTAACTGTAACTTCAGAACCGGTAGAAACATTGTACTATACGTATGAGCCTGCCACGGATGGAAGATCGTTTAAAATCACATTCTATAAAGATGAAGCTTGTAATACCCCGGGTATGAATGCATTAAGTAATCCGGGGAGTGCAACAGAGCGAGTTATCACTATTAAATTTAAGACCCAAAATAACGGAGAATGGATTGAGCACTCAAAAGAAGAAACGAATTCTGAATGGTTTAATCATATAAACAATGTCGATGGATTAGTTAACAATGCAAGTGTTCACGCGGATGCAGAACAGGAGGTTCGGCCGAAAAAGGGTATTAGTCTGGAAAAACGTGGCAAAGGTGATATAAGCGCGTTCACATATGTAGTAAAATTGGAGGGTGTTGAAAGTGAGACGTTGGAGTTAACGGATACATATGACAAATTGCTTACATATACAGAGGACATTTATAATTCCATTCCTTTGATTGTGGGAACAGATGTCAAAAATGCGTTAGATAATGCGGGAAAATGGTTGGCCGATCAAGGTGGTAAACTCGGGAAATTGACCATCAAGGATGATACAACATCACATAAGCTTACTATAAATGTGAGCGAAGTTCCCAAAAAGGATGATGGATCATTTTATCCATATTATTATATTGTATATATGATGAAAGTTGCAGATGAAAATAAAGCAGCTTTATATGAGGCCGCTCTAAAAAATGGGGGCAAGTATGAATTTGTCAATAGTGTGGCCTGGGGTGAGCAAAAAGACAGTGATACCAGAGAATTCCAATATGGGGGACTGACAAAACAGCTTTCTCAAAAGGCGGATAATACGAATGGATATGTTGCCGAATTCAAACTAGACGTTAATTCTCAAAAATTTGATCTGGTAGAAGGAAACAGTGTTACAATTGTAGATACAATGACCAATTTGGTATTTAAGCCTAATACATTGTCGGTGGAAGATGCAGAGACCGGTGCATCATTGTATTACACGCTTTCCTATACCGTTAATGATGATGGGCAAACAGTGATCACAATTGTTATTCCGGATGGTGATGGGAAGCATATTACTATTAAATATCAGGCGCAGGTCAGTGGAAGCGGAGAGGTGACATATTCGAATAATGCTGTGATTGTGGGATATAAACATGGCAGTAGTGTTAGCGAAAAAGCAAATGTGTCATCGAGCGGCGAAGGATCTGCATCTGAAAGAATGCTCACGTTATACAAGTACAAAGCTGGGGATTTGACAGAAGGATTAAGTGACGCATGGTTTGAACTTTATGTATGGCATGAAGGTAATTGGCTACTACGTTCTACTCATGATTCTGAAGGAAATAAAGTTGATTATTTTAAAACGGGAGAAGATGGTACCGTAAAGATAACTGGAGATGCTGAAATTGATAAATGGTCTTTAAGCGAAGGCAACTGGAAACTGGTAGAAAAGAAAGCGCCGAGTGGATATGAAAAAAATCAGGGCATGAAATATGAGTTTACCATTAGTCCCACACTTACACCGGGCGTTAAAGACCAGTATATGTTTGGCGGTACGATCGCCATTCCCAACGAAGAAGGGCAGGCAAAGACTGGAAGTCTGTCGGTTAATAAGATAGTATCAAATCCGGAAGGGATGACAGATGCAAATGGTGGTAAGTATATCGTTAAAGTGACCACGGATGTTGATCTTTCTGAGGCAATTGTGAAAAAGGGGACCGAGAATGTAGAAGTTACAAAAGAAGATGAGGGATATAGCTTTACTTTTGAAATCACTGGTGGGGCTTCCATCGATATTACTGGACTTCCCGAAGGAAATTACATGGTGGAGGAGACGAGCACAGGTTTGTTCTCGACTGCTTACGAGGTGAATGGAGAGACAATTGAAGAAGAGGAAGTTCCGACGGTAAATGTAACAGAAAGCTCTGCTCCGGAGGTAACAATTACCAATACCTATAAGACTGTCGCGACATCTGTGGATGTGACTGTAAATGGTACGAAGAATTTGAACGATAAGCCTTCAGCAAAAACGTTTAGCTTTAAGCTGGAGCCGGTGACGGGAAATCCGACCGACGACCCGGTTACGGCGAATGGACTGACAGCGGAGAACGGGGCGAATGGCAGATTTGCGTTTGACACGCTTACCTTTACTAAGGCAGGTACCTACAAATATACGGTGAGAGAGACCTCTTCGGGTGAAGAAGGATATGATTACGACAGCTCCGTATATTATGTTACAGTTGTGGTGTCCGGACCTGATGCGTCCGGAGCATTGACACAGACTACATCTGTCACTAAAGGTACTATAGACAGCGAAGGCACAACGGCGTCTGGGATTGCTTTTAATAACACATATACTGAAAGCGGCAGCGTGATCCTGTCTGTGAAGAAGACTTACTCAGGCGATACGGAGTCCATTCCGGAAGACGGCTTTACGTTCAAACTTGAAAAAGTAGGGGATGCTCCGATGCCGGCGACAGGCGGCGATACAGTGACTGTGACAGCGGCAGATTTGGCAGGCGGAACGGCTACAAAGAATTTTGGCGCAATCACGTATGATACAGATGGTGATTACTATTATACGGTCAGAGAAACTGTGACGGGTCTTGATGACGATCATATCAAGAATAGTATCCTATATGATACAGTGGTATATGGAGTGAAGGTACACGTTGCCGGAGATGGCAAGGGTGGTAAGACTGTCACGGTAACGTATGATACGGAGGGTGGAAAAACTTATAAAGAGTCCTTCGGTGTAGGGGAAGCGTTTACATTTGCGTTTACAAACACCGAGATAGGCGAGCTTACAGAGATTGAAGCATTGGAGATTCCGGTACACAAAACTGTGAAGCCGGCCGGTTCGGCAGCAGGCTACAAGTTTAAGTTGGAAGCGGTCGATGGCGCTCCGATTCCGGAAGGTACTGTTACAGAAGTGACGACGGATGTAGCTGGGAATGCAAAATTCAAGCTGGAGTATGAGATTGATGATTATCTGACATACCTTGGCGAAGACGATGATCCGACTCCGTTCGTGTACAAAGTCAGCGAGGTGCGGGAGAATCCGAAGACCGGTATTACCTATGATGAGACGGTATATACGGTGACGGTGACGTTTGCAGAGTCAGGATCGGGGTATGATCCGGATAAGAAGGCGGAAGTCACTACGATTACAGCCAATATGATTGTAACGAAGGCGGGCAAAGCCTACACGGCGGATGCGCTTGAGTTTGTAAACAATACCACTGTGAAGATTGGTAAGGCAGACGAGAACGGGCAGCTGCTTTCCGGCGCGAAGCTGAAAGTAAGCATAAAAGATGCGGAAACAGGTGCGCTGGTAGCAGAGTGGACAACAGATGACACTCTGAAGGATCTTACCGGCAATGAGAAGCTTGTAACAGGCAAGACTTATATTCTGGAGGAGACAGAGGCTCCGCGGGGATACCGCATAGCGGATCCGGTTACGTTCTCGATTAATGGGGACGGGCAGGTTATCGTGGACGGAGAAGTTATGGAAGACGGCCTGATTACGATGACCGACACGAAGATCAAACTGGAAGTCAACAAGAAGGCGACCGGCACCGGCGAGGAACTCGACGGCGCGGTTCTGGAGCTGCTCGACAAGGATGGCAAGGTATTGGATTCCTGGACGTCGAAGAAGGGCCAGACGCACGACTTTGGCAGCAAGCTGAAGGCAGGCGAGAGCTACACCCTTCGTGAAACGGTTGCTCCGGATGGATATACCTGCGTGACAGATATGAAGTTCACGGTTGCTGAGGACGGCACGGTTACTGGCCTGGATAGCATCAAGACGACCGACACGAGCGGAAACACAGTCTACGTGGTTGAGGATACGCTGAACAAGGTCAGCATCGAGAAGGTTGACGAGAGCGGTGCGGCTCTGAGCGGCGCGAAGCTGGTCATCAGGGATGCGGAAAGCGCGGTAGTGGACAGCTGGACGACGGACGGCAAGGCGCATGAGATTACTGGCCTTGCGAAGGGTAAGTATACGTTGAGCGAGGTTGAAGCTCCGGAGGGGTACGAGGTTTCGAAGGATGTTCCGTTCGAGATCACTGGTACCGAAACGGTGGGCAGCGTACTCAGCCTGAGGATGACGGATACGAAGATCCCGGATTCGAATGTATATTCCCTGACGGTGACGAAGCACCTGCGTCTGGATGGCGTTCCCAGCGAGCTTGCGGCGAAAGATGTAACCTACTACGTGGCTCTGTTCTCCGACGCGGAGAAGACGCAGCGTGTCAGCAATGTGAAGAAGATCGAGTTCCACAATGAGACGTCGAGCACGGTGACGTTCGACAAGCTTGCAGAGGGCACATACTACGTAGGCGAGACGGACGAGAACGGTACGCTCCTGGTGTCCAAGATCGTGAACAATGAGATAATCTTCTATCCGGAGTATAGCGGCGACGGCAAGGTTGAGCTGGAGGGAAGAGATACGGATAAGGTTGCAGGCTTCACGAATGTGTACATGAAGCTGACGAACGATTTCTACCTGTCAGGACAGATCACGGTGACGAAGAAGATCCTCGTAAACGGCGAGGAGGGTACCTCCGATGAGACGTACTACGCGAGACTGTTTACGGATCCGGAGCTGACTGACCCGCTGGATGAGATCCTGGCGCTTGACCTGGCAGGCAACTCGAGCGCGAGCGTGACGGTGACGAACCTTCCGATCGGTGAGACACTTGACAGCACCATGAGCTACTATGTGG
Organism: uncultured Lachnospiraceae bacterium; assembly: GCA_947627365.1. Taxonomy (GTDB): domain Bacteria; phylum Bacillota; class Clostridia; order Lachnospirales; family Lachnospiraceae; genus Choladousia. Next base: position 32,538 of record CANQVT010000003.1, read on the forward strand.
CAGAGACGGACGAGAACGGCAACGTGCTTGATCCGGATGCGGTGACGGAGTTCGAGATCTCGGTCGACAAGAGTGAGATCGTGCTGAGCGCGGATAATTCCGCTCAGGAGGTTGTGATCACGAACAGCTTCACGGAGGAGGAGACCGAGACGGAGACTGAGACCGAGACGGAAGTGCCGAAGAAGGCGGCTCCGAAGACCGGCGATGATACGGACTTCATGAGATATCTGCTGCTGATGGCACTCTCAGCCGGAACCTGTGCGGTAGCCTTTGAGGAGAAGCGCAGAAGAAACCGCGCGAGGAAGTAAGCGGATTACAAAACAAAATGAGTTGAAATAATTGGCGGCCGCCCCTGAGTTTCGGGGCGGCCGTTGATATCTTTTGTATGAGAAATGCGGTTATCGAGAATTCATTGCCGGACGGTCAATGTTTCTGGCCGATCGCTTTTTCGAGCTCGGCGATACGCTGCCGGAGAAGCTCGATTTCACGGAGCCCTTCTTGGAGTCTGGCGTCTTTGTCTGCAAGTTCTGCCTTCTGGTTATCAATCTCGGCCTGCATCTCGTCGATCATATACTGCACAGTATTCCGATCCAGTATACGTAGTTCCTCTGAGAACATTCCCATCACCCTTTCGATATTTTCACACAGACGATATACATCCTCGTACATGGACTTGAATTCTGGATATGTATTGATTAGTCGGATGATAATTTCCGGATCGTCCTGGCTGAGGAACGCAAGCCATGCCTCGGTTTCGTTGCTGATATCCTTATTTTGTATGTTCTGCCCGAAAATGTCAAGGGGAATGAACAGGTATTTTTGCAAAAGATCGAGCTCCAGTCCGGTGTTGGAGCGCTGCTCAAAATAATGTAGATACTCTGCCGGGAATTGCTGAAATTCTTTTGGGCTTTCTTCAATAAAAATGATTGTATAGACTTCTTTGACATCAGTATATCGGAACTTTTCTTTTTTTACGTCCCGTACACGTTTATACTGGCGTAGCAGGAGATCCGCAGAATAGCAGGCGCTGCGTTGACCCGGAAATGCATAGCCGATTTTCTGAGCCTCAACGTTCACGAGACTGCCGTCGTCAAGTTCCACGACGATGTCCATGATCAGCAGGGAGCTTTCGTCAGCGATACGTGTGGAGTCGCCCGGAAGAACGTACTTGATTGTCACGTTTGTGCCGAGCAGGACGGAAAGCAGGCAATTGAGACGATCCGGCGTATATTCGGGATTCAGTATTTCCTTGAAAAAAGAATCATATAAGAGCTTTACACCCTTGGCGCCGGTGCAAAAATCCAGAAATTCTTTCTGCTCTTCTTTTTTCCAACTGTTAAACTGATGTCTCAGCAAAGGCGTAGACTGAATCTGATCGAGTAGTTTTCCTCTTTCGTGGATGATTGGAAAATATTTGGCTAGTTTGCTTGACATATCTCCTCCTTTAGATATTTTGAATGATTCATATATATTACGTGATAGATATTAACACAATTTGAAATCTCAAGCAAGAAAAAGTGTTCATCAAAAAGCGACAGGAAATTGCAGTTTACAGGGTATCGTGCTAGAATGACAAAATATGATTGTGTGAGAAACTCGCCGGATGTGGACAATGAGTCACTGTTCAGACCAGGCCGAAGCACTTGCTGCTGAGGCCGTAAGAAAGTGATTCAGGAGGCAGTTTGGGCTTCGCGAAACGAATTTGCATGCCCAAACTGCTCGTTACCCTAAAGGACTAGCTTCGCGTCGCTGCTCACGGAGTGAACAGTAATGACAATGATGCGATTGGCAGAACGGCGGCAGGCAATAATTGAAAAGTCGGGTGAAAATGATGCTGTACGACAGGGATATCCGCGAGCCTTTGTTTGATTTTCTGGAGGCGCGGTATGAGAAGGTACGGGTAATTGAAGAGAAGCAGATGGGGCGGTCGCGGGCCGACCTGGTGATGGTACTGCCGGACGCGCTGGTCGGGATTGAGATCAAGAGCGACGCGGATACATACGCCAGGCTTGCGCGGCAGGTGAAGGATTACGATCAGTTTTTTGACGCCAATTATGTCGTGGTGGGCACGCGCCACGCGATGCACATCGAGGAGCACGTTCCCGAATGGTGGGGCATCATCACGGTGGAGGAAGAAGACGGTGCGGTTGATTTCTATGTGTTGCGCCGGGCGCGGGAGAATCCGCGGGTGGATTGGAAGCGTAAGCTGGGGCTTTTGTGGCGGCAGGAGCTTGCGCACATCCAGGCGAAAAACATGCTGCCGCGCTATCCGGGGAAGAGCAGGCGCTTTGTGGTACAAAAGCTTCTGGAACGGGTGTCACTGGAGATCCTGCGCCCGCAGATCAGCGAGGAATTGTTTGAGAGGGACTATTCGCGGTACCAGGACGAATGATATTAAAATTTAACAAAATTATTTGGACAGGCAATCTCTTGACAAGCTGTGTCCCTCGCAGTAAGATAGTTAGCGATTTAAAGTGATAGAGTGGAAAAGAGGGGCCGTATTTATGAAAAAAGAACTGCTAAATCATGTGAATGCGCTGGTGCTGCAGGTGTTGTACCGCAGCCTGCGCGTGCTGTATAAGAATGACAGCCGTGTGCGGGAGGAGATTGACAGCTGGGATAAAAACATTTCCTTCAAACTGGTGTGCGGGCCGGGCGGAGCGGTGCTGGCGCTGCGCAGGAGCGAGCATGTCGGCTTTCGGAAGCTGCCGCGCGCGCAGAGAGCCGACATCACGATGCGCTTCAAGTCGGTGGACGGCGCGTTCTGCGTGCTGAGCGGGCAGAAGAGCATCGCGGACGCTTACGCGGAGCATTTGTTCACGCTGGAGGGCGACATTTACAAGACGATGGGCTTCGTGCGCTGCGTGGAGTTCGCGGAGGCGTACCTGTTCCCGCGCATCTGGAGCAGGCGTATCCTGAAGGAGATTCCGGACAGGCAGCTCGCCCCGCTGAAGGTGTATGCGCTGGCGCTGCTGGAGAATATCTGATTAAGAAAAAGACAGGTATGAATGGAAGAAAGGAGCGAGGACTCGCACATGAATTACTTCGAATTTACCAATCCGACCAAACTGTGCTCCGGCAAAGGAGCGCTTGACAATCTCGCATACGAGCTGGAGATGCTCGACGCGAAGAATCCGATGATCTTAAGCGACGCGATGCTGGAGCAGCTCGGCACGCTGAAGCTTGTGACGGACGCGCTCGGGGAGATGCACATCGGGCGCATCTTCACGGATATTCCGCGCGACAGCAGCGTGGAGGTCGTGAACCGGATCGCGAAGGAATACCGTGACTTTGACTGCGACGCGCTGGTGGCGCTGGGCGGCGGCAGTGTGCTCGACACGGCGAAGGGCGTGCGGCTGCTGATCTCGCAGGAGGCGGATGATCTGCTGGAGCTGATGGGCTGCGAGAGCATTCCGCGCGGGAAGAACGTGCCGTTTGTCGCGCTGCCGACGACGGCGGGCACCGGGAGCGAGGCGACGGATGTCGCGGTGATCAAAAATGAGGCGAAGCATGTAAAAATGGAATTCATCTCACAACAGCTTCTGCCGGATGTAGCGATTCTGGATCCGCGCATGACTGCGACGCTGCCGCCGAGGATCACGGCCTCGACCGGTATGGATACTCTGTGCCACGCAATTGAGGCCTACAGCTGTATGCAGAAGAACCCGCTCAGCGACGCCTATGCGACGGCTGCGGTTGAGCTGGTCGGGAAGAACCTGATCAAGGCGGTGCGTTTCGGCAAATCGAAAGAGGCGCGCGCTGCGATGGCGAACGCGAGCTTTTTGGCGGGCGCTGCCTTCTCGAACAGCATGGTCGGCGTGGTGCACGCGATCGGGCACGCGCTCGGCGGCGTCTGCCGCATCGCGCACGGCGACGCGATGAACATTCTGCTCCCGGCGGGCATGATGTTCAACCGTAATTACTGTAAGGACACATACGCACAGCTGCTGCTCTACCTGGCCGGGCCGGAGGTCTATCTGAAGACGCCGGAGAACAAGCGGGCCGACCGCATGATCGCGGAGGTACTGAAGCTGCGGCAGCGTCTGAACAAGCTGACTGGTCTTCCGATGACGCTCAAGGAGGCCGGGGCGGATCCAGCGAAATTCCCGGACGTGGCGCGCACGGCCCTGAATGACGGCGCGGTGATCGTAAATCCGCGGCAGGTGACTTATGAGGCTGTGTTGAAGATATTGGAAGCGTGCTATGGTGAGTAGATCAATGTTATCAGAACTCAACTGAAGGATAGTGTAGTCACCTGACAATGATAGCATGAAAGGAAACAAATAAGATCGAATCAAACAGCCGCACAGGGCAGGGACATCTCCGGGAAGGACCTATAGGGGTGTCCACCCGGAGATGTCCCTGCACGTGTGGCGTCCGAATTATATGGAGGTAAGCATGGAGATTGAACATATTGTCACCCGGCAGCGCGCCTACTTCGAGAAGGGCAAGACGCGGAACGTGGCATGGCGAATCGCTGCGCTGAAAACCCTGAAAAAAGCAATCCTCAGAAACCAGGCAGAGATCGAGGCAGCGCTGCGCGCGGACCTGAATAAATCCGCATCGGAGACCTATATGTGCGAGACCGGCATGGTGCTCTCCGAGCTGTCGCACATGATCAGCCATCTGCGCGGCTACGCGAAGAACCGGCGCGTCCTGACGCCGCTCGCGCAGTTCCACGCGAAGAGCTTTACTTCGCCGGAGCCGTATGGAGTCGTGCTCGTGATGTCACCGTGGAATTATCCGTTTATGCTGGCGCTGGAGCCTGCCATCGGCGCGCTCGCGGCCGGCAACTGTGTCGTGATCAAGCCGAGCGCGTATTCGCCCGCTACCTCGGATGTAATAGAGAAGATCATCGGCGAGTGCTTCGCGCCGCATGTCGTCGCGGTCGTCAAGGGCGGGCGTGAGGAAAACACGGCGCTGCTCGAGCAGAAATTTGACTTTATCTTTTTCACGGGCAGCGTGGCGGTCGGGAAGCTCGTCATGGAGAAGGCGTCCCGCAATCTGACGCCGGTCTGCCTGGAGCTGGGCGGCAAGAGCCCTTGCATCGTGGATAAGAGTGCGAACATCAGGCTGGCCGCGCGCCGCATCGTCTTCGGCAAGTATCTGAATGTGGGACAGACCTGCGTGGCTCCGGATTATCTTTTCGTCCATGAGCAGGTGAAAGAGAAGCTTCTGGCGGAGATCAAAAAATGCATCCGGCAGCAGTTTGGCGCGCAGCCGCTCGACAATCCAAATTATGGGCGCATCGTGAACGAGAAGCATTTCGACCGTCTGTGCGGACTGCTGCAGTGCGGGAGCGTGTACTGTGGAGGCGAGACGAGGCGGGAGACGCTGCAGATCGCGCCGACTGTGCTCACCGGGATCTCGCCGTCCGACGCGGTCATGAGGCAGGAGATCTTCGGGCCGATCTTGCCGGTCATGACCTTCCGGGACATCTCGGAGGTTATCACCTACACGACGAAGCGAGAGAAGCCGCTGGCGCTCTATCTGTTCACAGGCAGCCGTGCCGTTGAGAAAAAAGTATTGAAGTATGTGAGCTTCGGAGGCGGCTGTATCAACGACACGATCATCCATCTGGCGACGAGCCGCATGGGCTTCGGAGGAGTCGGCGGCAGCGGGATGGGCAGCTATCACGGCCGCGACAGCTTCGAGCTGTTCAGCCACCGCAGGAGTATCGTGAAGAAGTACACCTGGATCGATCTGCCGTTCCGCTATCAGCCGTACAGCGGGCTGAAGGATTTTCTGATAAAGCTGTTTTTGAGATGAGGAACAGATCATGCTGAAGATATTTCTCGTGGAGGACGAGGTCGTCATCCGCAACGGAATCAAGAACAACATCCCCTGGGAGCGGGAAGGATTCATATTTGCAGGGGAGGCCAGCGATGGAGAGCTGGCCTATCCGCTTATTAAGAAGGAAAAGCCGGACATCCTGATCACGGACATCAAGATGCCGTTCATGGACGGGCTCGAGCTGAGCCGCATCGTCAAGAAGGAGCTTCCGCAGATCCGGATCATCATCCTGAGCGGCTACAACGAGTTTGACTACGCGAAGTCCGCGATCGACATCGGCGTCACGCAGTACCTGCTGAAGCCGATCAGCTCCGCGAAGCTTCTGGAGGCGGTAAAGGAGGTCGGCGCGCTCATCGAGAAGGAGCGCGAGCAGGATCGTGTGCTGGAGCAGTACCGGAAGGAGATGAATGAAAATCTTCTTCTGGAGCGGCAGAAGCTCTGGAATGCGCTGATCGCGAACGAGCTGTCCACGGCGGAGCTGCTCGAGAGCGGGCAGAAGCTGGGGATGGACTTTACCGCTCCTGCGTATCAGGTGCTCTTGTTCAAGCTGATGCCGGGGGACGCTTCGTCTGACGCCCAGAGCGGGCAGCTCAGGTTCGAGGCGCCGCGCATTGTCTCTGAGGCAGATTCCGGAGACAGTCCGCGCGACCTGATCGCGGCGTCGGAGCGGATCGTGGAGCTCTCGGAGAGCTGGGAGCAGGTGCTGACGATTGACCGGAGCCCGGAGGGCTGGGTCTTTCTGATTAAGGGTGAGTCGGAGGAAGACGCTGAAGAGCGCCTTGCACAGTGCGTGCGGCAGCTGCAGGCTCTTGTCGGGGAATATCCGGGGATCGAGTATTTCGGCGGCATCGGGATGGCGGTCCGGCGTTTCCGGGATATCCGGGCTTCCTATCAGGAGGCGGGGAAGGCCTTTGCCGGCCGCTTCTTCACTGAGCCGAACCAGGTGATCCGCCCGGAGGATGTCGCGAGGCTGCATCAGCGCGGCGATGGAAAGATCGACCTGAGCAGCATGGGTTCCCGCAGGGCAGAGCGCGAGCGGGTGGATCGTTTTCTGAAGAACGGCACGCTTGAGGAGGTCGACAATTTTCTCGAGGAGTATTTCATCGACGTCGGGGAGCAGAATATTCAGTCTTTGCTGTACCGCCAGTATGTGGTGATGGATCTGTATTTCTCGGTAGCTGATTTTCTCGGGAATCTGGAGATAAGGACAGAGGAGCTTCCCGCCGAGTACAGGGATATCAATGAGATTGTGGCGGATTCTGTTTCGCTGCAGGAGACAAAGCAGCGGATCGGCGGACTTTTCACCGAGGCCATGAAGCTGCGCGACAGCAATTCCATGAAGCGTTACAACGCGGTGATCGAGGATGCGCGGATGTTTATCCGGGAGAATTACCAGCGCGAAGACATGTCGCTGAATACCGTAGCCTCGCAGGTAAACATCAGCCCAAGCTATTTCAGCGCGATCTTCAGCGCGCAGACCGGGCAGACCTTTGTGGAGTATCTGACCGCGGTGCGTCTCGAGAAGGCGAAGGAGCTGCTGATGTGCTCGAGCCTGCGGACCGCAGAGATCGGCTACGAGGTGGGGTACAAGGATTCGCATTATTTCAGCTATATATTTAAGAAAGTTGTCGGCTGCAGTCCGACGGAGTATAAGAACCGGCGCACAGACGGAACAAAGGGCGGTCAGAGCTGAATCTGACATTTACAGCTAATACAGGAAAGCAGAGTCCGAAGCACAAGGAAGCCGCGGATGCCTTGCGAATCCGATCCGGCAGAAAGGAGTGTCCGGAGATGAACAGAATTCAAAAAATGACAGGTCTGGCGGTCACGCTTGGGGCGCTTTTGCTCCTGGCCGGCTGCGGGGCGAAGGAGCGGAACGGGCAGGAGACGTCCGCTGCGCGGCAGTTTGAGACGGAGATGGACGAGAACCTGATCGCAGTCGGCTTCTCGCAGGTCGGCGCGGAGTCTGACTGGCGCGCGGCGAACACCGAGTCGATCCAGTCGGCGCTGACGCCGGAAAACGGTTTCTACCTGATCTATGAGGACGCCCAGCAGAAGCAGGAGAACCAGTTCAAGGCGATCCGGAATTTCATTCTACAGGAGGTCGATTATATCGTTCTGTCGCCGATCGTCGAGACCGGCTGGGATACGGTGCTCCAGGAGGCGAAGGACGCCGGGATCCCGGTGATTCTCGTGGACCGCATGGCACAGGTGGACGAGGAGCTGTACGCCTGCTGGATCGGCGCCGACTTCGAGAGCGAGGGCAGGCGCGCCGGAGAGTGGCTGGAGCAGTATCTGAAGGAGCAGGGACGCGCGGATGAGGAGATCCATATCGTCACTTTGCAGGGCACTCTGGACTCCAGCGCTCAACTTGGGCGCACGAAAGGCTTTGCCGAGGTCATGGGGAAGCATGACAATTGGGATATGCTGGAGATGCGGGACGCAGATTTCACACAGGCCAAAGGGCAGGAGGTGATGGAGGCGCTTCTGCAGAAGTACGACGACATTGATGTGGTCGTCAGCGAGAATGACAACATGGCCTTCGGCGCGGTGGACGCGATCCATGAAGCTGGAAGAAGCTGCGGGCTGGACGGCGATATCACGATCCTGTCGTTTGACGCGGTGAACGCGGCGTTCGACGCGATGCTCTCCGGGGAGATCAACGTGAGCTTTGAGTGTAATCCGCTGCACGGGCCGAAGCTGCAGGAGATTATCCATGCGCTTAACGATGGCAAAAGTGTGGATAAGATTCAGTATATGGAAGAGACTTATTTCGACACGAGCATGGATCTGGAAGAGCTGCGGAAGACGCGGGCATACTGAGCGAAACAGCAATCACGAACGAATGTGAGTGATGCGGTGCCGCGTGCCAGTGGCACGCGTTTGGCACCGACCGGAGCGGAGCGTAGACTTTGCGAAGACGTTTTAGGATTGCGGGGCGCTGTGCGCCAGTGACGCACGTTTAGCGCCGACCGGAGCGGAGCGTAGACTGCGCAGCACGAAGCAATCCGTGGGCTTTCATCAAAGGGAGACTTACATGGGAAAAAAGAAATCCTCAATCAAAAAAAGGCTGAACGGGCTTCTGTTGGTCTGTGTGGTTCCGCTCACGCTCACGGTCGTGTATCTGCTGGTGCTGCTGAACAGCTTCTCGGGTCGCTATGACACGATCGTGGAGAACATCACGAAAGCGAATGCGTACAACATCAACTTCAAGGAAGATCTGGACTATGTCATGTACATCATCGTGGCAAATTCCGAGCGCGCCGAGGAGCTGGTGGGAACCGAGCAGCCGAACATCATGATCGACGAGGCGAGAGGCGTGTTCGAGGAGCTGCTGGAGATCGCGGATTCCGACTATGCGCGCAACAGCCTGCAGCGCATTTTGAAGTGTCTGGACACGTTGGAGAACCGCGTGGATGAGATCGTGGCCGACGCGCTTGTGAGCGGAACCTACGACAAGAACATGGAGCGCCTGGATTCAAACGTACGTATCCTGACGGAGCTGATTCAGGAGCAGATTCAGCAGTATATCTACTATGAGTCGACGAACCTCGAAAATCTCCGTGAAGGTATCCGCTCGGATGTGGACGCGGCGATCCGCATTGTCGCAGTGGTTGCCATCCTGATCGTGGCCGGCGCGCTGTTGATCAGCCGCAGGGTGATGGCGAGCATCACAAAGCCGATTGAAAATCTATGCCAGATGACGACGCAGGCAGCGGCGGGAGACTTCGAGGTTCGCGCTCAGGAGGACCGGACGGAGGAGATGGAGGTGTTGAACTCCAGCTTCAACCGCATGGTGGAGCAGATCGGAGATCTGGTCGAGGGCATCCGTGTGGAGCAGGATAATTTGCGTGCAACGGAGCTGAAGCTTCTGCAGGCGCAGATCAACCCGCATTTCCTGTACAACACGCTTGACACGATCATCTGGCTGGCCGAGTCCGGCGAGAAGGAGCAGGTCGTAAATATGGTTTCCTCGCTGTCTGACTTTTTTCGGACGACGCTCAGCAAGGGACGCGACTACATTACGGTCGGAGAGGAGGAGGCGCACATCCGCAGCTATCTGGAGATTCAGCAGTTCCGCTACCAGGATATCCTGGAGTACGAGATTCAGATCCCGGAGGAGCTGCACGGTTATCAGATTCTGAAACTGACGCTGCAGCCGCTTGTCGAGAATGCCCTGTACCACGGGATCAAGAACAAGCGCGGCCTAGGGCATATCCGAGTCTCCGGTGAGCAGCAGGATGGCCGCCTCGTCTTCATGGTGCAGGACGACGGCATGGGAATGGACGAAGAGAAGCTTGCCCAGGTGCGGGAGATCATTCGGGGACGTACAGGCGACCGGCAGATTCCCCCCGGACAGGCGAGCGGTGCGCAGGCTATGCTCGGACAGGCGGGAAGTCCACAGGAATCCTCTGATCCATCCGGTTTCGGTCTCTTCAATGTGCAGCAGCGGCTCCGGCTCAACTATGGCTCTGAGTACGGGCTGTCAATCGAGAGTGCGTACGGCGAGGGCACAATGGTCGCTGTGACGATACCGGCAATAAAATATTAAACATTTTTCACAAAATATCTAACCACACAGTCCTGAGACTTCACCGCTGGCAAAAAAAATTACAAAAAATCAAAAGATTCCTCTTTGAAATTATGCAACATTGTAGTATAATTCGTAATATGAAATCGGATGGATTTCATAAATCTATCACGTACATATTATTAAAGGAGGAAATGAAATGAAAAAGAGAATGATTGGATTGGCTCTCGGTGTTGTTACAGCTGCTGCTATGTGCATGACGGCGAATGCTGACGAGCTCATCAAAGTAGGTATCATCAACAACGACCCGAACGAGTCCGGCTATCGTACCGCGAACGTGAAGGATCTGGAGCAGGCTTTCTCTGAGGAGAACGGCTTCGAGGCGAAGACCTTCTACAGCCTGAACAATGACGAGCAGATCGACGCGGCTAAGCAAATGCTTCAGGATGGCGTAGACTACCTGCTTCTTTCTGCAGCGGCTACCACCGGTTGGGACACGGTTCTTCAGGATGCGCAGACCGAAGGTGTTGATGTAATTCTGTTTGACCGTACGATCGATGCAGACGAGAGCCTGTATGTAGCTGCAGTTGTCTCCGATATGCCGAAGGAAGGCGAGACCGCTGTTGCATGGCTGGAGAGTCAGGGACTTGACGCGTACAACATCATCCACATTCAGGGTACGATGGGTTCCGCAGCTCAGGTTGGCCGTTCCGGCGCTCTTGACCAGAAGGTTGCAGACAATGACAACTGGAACATCGTAGTACAGCAGACCGCAGATTGGAACCCGGAGACGGCTCAGCAGATCGTACAGTCCGTGATCGCTTCCGGCGATGAGTTCAACGTAATCTACGCTGAGAACGACGACATGGCGAAGGGCGCTGTGAAGGCTCTCGACGATGCGGGTATTTCTCATGGCGTAGGCAAGGACGTCATCGTTATGGGCTTCGACTGCAACAAGTGGGCTCTCAGAGAGCTGCAGGCCGGCAACTGGAACTACGACGGACAGTGCAACCCGTTCCAGTCCCAGTATCTGATCGACATCATCAACAAGCTCGAGGCTGGCGAGGAGATCACGGAGAAGACCATCTACCTTGAGGAGCAGGGCTTTGACGCTACGACGATCACCGATGAGGATATCGAGAACTTTGGTATCGGCGAGGACGCTACCGAAGAGGCAGAGACCGAGGCGGAGACGACGGCTGCAGAGTAATACAGAATTGAGATCCAGCTGTTTAAGAAAATGAGCTGATTGAAAGAAAAAGGCGCAGTGCGGACGACAGGACGTCTGCGCTGCGCCTCTTTTGTAATGTAAAGAAAAGCCTTCGGCTTGCTGTGTGCTTCGCATGCCCGCAGCCGGGCTTTATATGATGAGAAGGAGGGATACGCTGGTGAATGAGAAATCCGTATTGGAGATGCGTGGCATCTTCAAGAGCTTTCCGGGAGTCCGCGCGCTGCAGAACGTGGACTTCACGCTCTGCGAGGGAGAGATCCACGCGCTCATGGGAGAAAACGGCGCCGGGAAATCGACGCTGATCAAGGTGCTCACCGGTGTCTATGAGAAGGATGAGGGCCATATCTTCCTCAAGGGAATGGATAAAGAGGCGGTGATCCGCTCCCCACAGGATGCGCAGAAGCTGGGCATCAGCACGGTGTACCAGGAGATCACGCTCTGTCCGAACCTCACGGTGGCCGAGAACATGTACATCGGACGCGGAAAGGGAGCTTTGCAGAACTGGAAGAAGATGAACGCGGACGCGGACAAGATTCTGCAGTCGCTCGATATTCCGGCAAAGTCGACGCAGCAGCTCTCGAGCTGCTCGATCGCGATTCAGCAGATGGTCGCTATCGCGCGCGCGGTGGACATGGACTGTAAGGTGCTGATCCTCGATGAGCCGACGTCCTCGCTTGACGAGCAGGAGGTGGAGAAGCTCTTCGGCCTGATGCGCGATCTGAAGGCGAAGGGCGTAGGTATTATTTTCGTCACGCACTTCCTGGATCAGGTGTACGAGGTGTGCGACAAGATCACGGTGCTGCGGGACGGCAAGCTGGTGGGAGAGTACGAGATTGAGAACCTCCCTCGCGTGCAGCTCGTCGCCAAGATGCTCGGCAAGGAGCTTGACGACATGGCGGACATTCGTTCCGACAGCGACGTGTATGCGGAGAAGGACGATTCCGCTCCGGTCTTCGAGGCGCAGGGGCTCCAGAGCAATGCCGGCATCAAGCCGTTTGATTTCTACATAAAGAAAGGCGAAGTGAACGGGTTTACCGGGCTGCTCGGTTCCGGACGAAGCGAATGTGTCCGCGCGATCTTCGGCGCTGACAAGGTAATCGGCGGAACGGTGAAAAAGAACGGCAAACAGGTAAAGATTTCCAAACCGATCGATGCGATGAAGAACGGCATTGCCTATCTGCCTGAAGACCGTAAGGTGGACGGTATCGTCGGAGATCTGTCCGTGCGCGACAATATCGTGCTCGCGCTGCAGGTGCTGCAGGGCTTCTTCAAGCCGTTTTCAAAGGCGAAAATGTACGAATTCGCGGATGAATACATCAAGCTGCTCGAGATCAAGACCGCTTCGGCGGATACGCCGATCAAGTCGCTCTCCGGCGGCAACCAGCAGAAGGTGATTCTTGCCCGCTGGCTGCTGATGCATCCGGAGTACCTGATCCTCGACGAGCCGACGCGAGGCATCGACATCGGCACGAAGATCGAGATTCAGAAGCTGGTGCTCAAGCTGGCTTCGGAGGGCATGAGCGTCACGTTCATCTCCTCGGAGACGGACGAGATGCTGCGAACCTGCTCCAGGCTTGTCGTCATGCGTGACCGCAAGGTCGTGGGCGAGCTCTCCGGCAGCGATCTGACGCAGAACAAGATTATGAGTACGATAGCGGGAGGTGAGGCAAATGAGTGATACGAAAAAGAAAACAGACGCGGCCGGTTTCTTCACCAAGCTGGTGCGGAACCAGATCTTCATTCCGCTCGCGGCGTTGCTGCTTCTTGTCATTGTCAATCTGATCGCCGGGCCTTCGTTTTTCAAAATTACTTACAGTGCGAACAATGCGGGTGATATGATCTTTTCAGGTTATCCGATTTCGATTCTCAATTTTGGCTCGGAGCTTGCGATTCTGGCGATCGGCATGACGCTGGTGACGGCAGCTTCCGGCGGACAGGACATCAGTGTGGGCTCCGCGATTGCGATCGCGGGTTCCGTGATCCTCCGTGTCCTCTGCGGCAATGCCGGTTCCCATCCGGCGACTATGCAGGCGCCGATCATCGTGGCGTTTTTGATCGGCTGCGTGGTGGCGATGCTCTTCGGGGCGTTCAACGGTATTCTGGTCGCGTATTTCCGCATCCAGCCGATGGTCGCGACGTTGATCCTCTATACGGCCGGCCGTTCAATTGCGGCCTGGATCAACAACAATGAGCTTCCGATCATCAGCGAGCCGGAATTCGCATACTTCGGAGGTTTTATTCCGGGGATTCCGATCCCCGTGCCGATCTTTATCGCGGCAATCTGTATGATCGTGATGGCGTTGGTGCTGAAGTTCACGACGCTCGGACTTTACACGCAGGCGGTCGGTATCAACGAGAAGTCCGCCCGCTTAAACGGCCTGAACCCGACGTTCATCAAGTTCCTGAGCTTTGTGATCCTCGGGCTGTGCGTGGCGGTGGCAGGCTTTATCAAGGTGAGCCGTCTTTCGACGATCAATTATTCCGTCATCGCGAAAGATATTGAGATGGACGCGATCCTCGCGGTGGCGCTGGGTGGCAACGCATTGAGCGGCGGTAAATTCAGCATGGTGTCGTCGATCCTCGGCGCTTATGTCATCCAGTTCCTCACGCAGACCCTTTACCGCTTCAAGGTGTCCTCGGACGCCCTTCCGGCATACAAGGCGGTCGTTGTGATCATTCTGGTCGTGGCGAGTGCTCCGACGGTGAGAGAGAAGATTTCTTCCTTGTGGAAGAACAGAAAAGCACACGCAAAGGAGGTCGGTTGATATGAAAAACAATAAGAAGAAGCTTTCAGATTCCAACCTCCTGCTGACGATCACGGTTGTGATCTTCTTCGTGATGTATATCGGTGCGATCCTGTTCCTCAAGGGCGGTTTCCTGCGTCCGCAGGCGTTCCTGAACATGCTGAATTCAAACGCGTGTCTGATCATCCTGTCATGCGGCATGAGCCTTGTCATGATCACGGGCGGTATCGATATCTCCCTCGGCGGCCAGATGGCGCTGATCAGCATGTGCTGTGCGGTTTATCTGGACGAGATGGGCGGCAATGTCTTTGTGTCGATTTTGATCGCCCTGGCGATCGGTATGGCGTTTGGCGCGTTTATCGGCTACCTGGTGGCCTATCTGGACATCCAGCCCTTTATCGTCTCGCTGGCCGGCATGTTCTTCGCGCGCGGCATGACGACGATCGTGCGCACGGCTCCGTTCAACGTGGCAAATGAGGCTTTTACCGCTCTGAAGCGCACGAGAATCATTATCCCGGGGCTTGGCAGTGTGAACCGCAAGGGAATCTATGTGGACGCCTACATCGAGATCGGCGTGATCGTCGCGCTGCTCGTGGTAGTGCTGATGTTCATCTTGCTCAAGTGGACGAAGCTTGGCCGCTCGTTCTACGCGGTTGGCGGAAATAAGCAGAGCGCGCTGATGCTCGGCATCAATGTAAAGAGGACGAAATTCCTCGCGCATCTGCTCTGCGGACTGCTGGCGGGCATCGGCGGCTATGTCCTGTTCCTGAATCACGGCAACGGCTCCGTGTCAAACGGAGCGGGCATGGAGATGGACGCGATCGCTTCGTCCATCATCGGCGGTACGCTGCTGACCGGCGGCGTCGGCAATATCATCGGCACATTTTTCGGCGTGTTGTCCCTGGGTACGATTCAGAATATCGTGTCCTCTGCGGGCTTCGACGAGGCGTGGTGGATCGGTATCACGACCGCGGCTATGCTCTGCCTGTTCCTTGTGATCCAGAGTATTGTGCTGTCGCGGAAGAAGTCTTCATAAAAGTAAATGTAAAATTTATAAAAGAAAACACCTTCGGGCAGGCCTGTACAGGCGGCTGTCCGGAGGTGTTTTTCTCTGGACATTCTGAGGCGGATGAGATATAATAATAACGGATAATTTTTTATCTGATTTTATGTTTTTCTTTTAGTTTTGTATAATATTTTATCCAATATGATCGTTTGGCAGGAGGCTGCGGTGGATTACTTTGGAGAAGATTATGTCTGGGAGACGGCGGAGGAGCTGGATCAGAAGCTTGCGCAGCGTGTCCGCAGGATACGGAAGAGGCGCTCGATCTCACAGGAGAAGCTTAGTGAGATGAGCGGGGTCAGCTTCGGCTCAATCAAGCGTTTTGAGGCCACGGGCAAGATATCGCTGTTGTCGCTGACGAAGATTGCGCTCGCGCTGGGCTGTGCGGAAGAGCTGCGCGGCCTGTTTGCGCAGGTAGGATATCTGGATATTCAGGAGGTTATCCGTGAGAACCGGTAAGGTGTTACAGGTACGATACAAGGGAAGACTGGTGGGAACGTTGGCGTCGACGGCGGACCGGCGGATCGCTTTTGCATATGAGGACGACTGGCTCAGGGACGGATTTTCAATCAGCCCGTTTTCGCTGCCGCTTCGGAAGCAGGTGTTCTTTCCGGTGAAGAATTATTTCCGGGGATTGTTTGGGGTATTTGCGGACAGTCTGCCGGATGCGTGGGGAAATCTGCTTCTGGACAGGATGCTGAGGAAAAAAGGGATCTCTCCGGACACATTGAATGTGCTCGACCGTCTGGCGATCGTCGGCAGCTCCGGGATGGGGGCGCTCACGTACGAGCCGGAGTACGGCATGGAGGCCTGTCAGGCCGGATTCGACCTGGATGAGATTGCGCGGCAGTGTGTTCAGGTATTGAAGACAGAGCAGGGGAGTTCGCAGTTTCTCTCTGAGATGGATAAGGGCGACGGCCAGACCGAGCACATTTATCTGGATGAGCTCTACCGTCTGGGTGGTACGAGCGGCGGCGCGCGGCCGAAGATCCTGACGGAGGTCGACGGCGAGGACTGGATTATCAAGTTTCCGGCGCATGTCGACGGTCCGGATGCCGGGCGGATGGAGTATGATTATTCGCTCTGCGCCAGGGCGTGCGGGATCGATGTGCCGCAGACGCGCCTTTTTCCTTCTGCGCGTTGTGCGGGCTATTTCGGAGTGAGGCGGTTTGATCGTGCGGACGACGGCGGCAGGATCCATATGCTGACGGCGGCAGCTATTTTGGAGTTGGATTTTGAGCAGCCGAGCCTGGATTACCATGGACTGATGAAGCTGACGAAGATCCTCACCCGTGATCATCCGGCGGATGTGGAGAATATGTTCCGGCGGATGTGTTTCAATGTGTTCGCGCACAACAGAGATGACCATTCAAAGAATTTCTCGTTTCTGTATGACGACGTGAAAAGGGAATGGCGTTTGAGCCCGGCCTACGATCTGACGTACAGCAGCACGTATTACGGGGAGCATACGACGACGGTGGACGGTGAGGGCGCGCGTCCGGGCAGAAAGCAGCTCCTCGTGGTGGGAGAAGGCGCCGGCCTTGGGAAGAAGCGCTGCGGGCAGATCATCGACGAGACCGAAGAGACCGTCGGGGAGATGCTTGGGAGATACCTGCATTTGTAAAAGAAAATGGTGTTATGATAAGGAGCGGCGGGATGACAAAGGCTGCGGATACGAAGAAGAAAAAGATTGTGTGCGGTGGGCTGTTTGCCCTTTTCTATGCGGGATGGGGCGTGATGCTTTACCGGATGTTTACGCGGCAGGCGATCGAGTTTCAGGGAAAGTACGGCAATTATCCGTCTGATCTGGTCGTACACATCCGGGAGGGCAGGGAAGGGATCGGCTACAGCCTGATGGACAATGTGTTCGCGTTCCTGATGGATACGCTCGGTCTGGACCAGAGGGCGATCGGGGTTTTTCTGGCGCTGACGGTACTTGCCACGGTCTGGGCGACGTACCGGGTCGTGCGCAGGCTGCTTCCGGGAGAGAACAGGCCGATCCCGCTGATGCTGCTCGTCACGGTCAGCATGTTTGTGATGCCGATCCACATCAAGGCGCTGAATCCGTACCGTTACCTGAGCCTTCAGTCCGCGACGATCTGGCACAACGCAACCTATATCGGGATGAAGCTTGCCGGGATGTGCGTGATGTATTTTTACTATGATTATCAGGAAAACTATCAGAAGCATTTTTCGGTAGGAGATTTTATCTGGTTTACCGTGCTTCTGAGCTTTGCGAATCTGATGAAGCCAAGCTTCATCCTTGCCTTTGCCCCGGCGATGGCGGTGATGCTGCTGACGGACTGTGTCGCGTCAAAGGGAAAAACGTTCGGGAGGCAGGTTCTGTTCGGACTTCCGGTGCTTTTGTCGCTGGTTGTATTGGTTTATCAGAGCACAAAGCTGTTCATGGGGAATGATTCCGCGATCGTGTTCGCGCCGGCCTATATCCTGCGCCTCCACGCGACTCATCCGTTTGCCGCGCTGCTTCAGTCGGCGGCCTTCCCACTGCTTGTGCTCGCGGCGAATTTCCGGAATCTGAAGACGGATCGCTGCTTCCGGGTGAGCTGGCTGATCTGGCTGTTCGGTCTGCTGGAGACTTTATTGCTCAATGAGATGGGACGCCGCCAGAACGACGGGAATTTTACATGGGGATACAGCTTCTGCCTGTTTCTTGTCTTTGTCGTCTGCCTTTGCTATTTTTACAGAAATGTGAGGGAGATATATTGTCGCTACCAAGGCTCGGGGAAGGCCTCCTTTGCCGGGTTTCTGCGGGCGGATCGCTGGTGCGGGCGGCGGGCGCTTTATCTGGCGGTGGCGGGTCTGCTGCTGTGCGTGCACTTTTGCCTGGGGCTGGATTATTTCAGGATCGTCTCCCAGGGCGGCAGTTATTTCTAGGCCGCGGTCCGGCCGTGCAGCTGTATTTTTTGATGAATTAGGGATGGACGAAATCGGAAGACTGCGGTAAAATGTATGGAATGTAGCTGATGGGAAAGAGGGCGGCATGAGATGTATCTTTGGTTTTTTGCGCTGTGGGTGATCTTTAACGGGAATATCACGCCGGAGATCTGCCTGTTCGGGCTGGTGATCGCGGCGGTCATGTTTGCGTTTATCTGCAGGTTCATGGACTACAGCATTCAGAAGGAGAAGGCTCTCCTGAAGCGCTGCGTTGGGTTCGCGCGGTACGCGGTCGTGCTGGTCAAGGAGATCGTGGCGGCGAACTTCTCGGTCATGCGTATGATCCTCTCTGAGAGGGAGGAGTTGGAGCCGGCGCTTGTAAGCTTCCACTCAGATATGAAGACCGCGACGGGCAGAGCGTTTCTGGCGAATGCGATCACGCTGACGCCGGGTACGATCACGGTGTCGCTGGAGGGGTCGGAGTATGTCGTGCACTGTCTGGACGAGAGTCTGGGCGAGGGCGTGGACAGCTCCGTTTTTGTGGAGATGCTTTCTGCGCTGGAAAAGGAATAGAGGTGGAAGAACGATGGGAAAAGGAATACCGGGACTTGAGACGGCGTATCATGTGCTGTTTACCGGGGCTTTGATTTTTCTCGCGATCATGGTCGTGCTCTGTCTGATACGCGCGATCGTCGGGCCGCGTGTGGCGGATCGGATCGTCGCGGTCAATATGATGGGCACGATGGTCATGGTCATCATCGCGATCCTCGCGCTGATGCTCGAGGAGGGGTATCTGGCGGATATCTGCCTGATCTATGCGATGTTGAGTTTTCTGGCGGTGATCGTGCTGACCCGGGTATACATGGGAGTCTACCAGGAAAAGAAGGAGAAGGAGGAGAGGCGAAATGGCGGCGATTGAATGGATCCGTTTTCTGGCCGGGGCGTTTCTGCTCCTCTTTGGCCTTTTTATTTTTTTGATCGAGATGATCGGGGTGTTTCGTTTTAAATATGTGCTGAACCGCATGCACGCGGCCGCGATGGGCGACACGCTCGGCATCGGGTTTTCGCTGGTCGGGCTGATCCTGATGGGCGGCTTTACGTTCACGTCGCTGAAGCTGTTCCTTGTGATTGTGTTTTTATGGTTTTCGTCGCCGGCATCCTCGCATCTGATCGCGAGGTTGGAGGTGTCGACCGACGAGGAGCCGGAGAAGCATTACCGCAGGTATACGATCCGGGAGCTGGAGCAGAAGCTGCAAGGGGATACTGCTTTGGCAAAAGAGACGGACGAGGCAGAGCTTGCGCGGGAGGAGGCGTGACATGCAGATCTTTACGTATATTTTGCTGGGATTTCTGGTCGTCTGCGCCGTCTCGGTGAGCCTCTCCAAAAATCTGCTGAATTCAATCCTGATCTATATGTCGTACAGCCTGGTGATGTCGATCATCTGGCTGCTGCTGGAGTCGCCGGATCTGGCGATCACGGAGGCCGCGGTCGGCGCGGGCGTCACGAGCCTGCTGTTCTTTGTTACGTTGAAGAAGATTCAGGCGATCGTGAAGTCGGATGAAAAATCGGATGAAAATCTGAGCGGGCAGTCGAATGAAGACGCAGGCGAAAAATCATGCGAAGAACGAGACGGGAAACCGGATGAAAATTCGGACAAGGAATTCGAGGGAGATTCGGCTGAGGGGCCGGACGAAGAATCTGACGGAAATTCGGGCGAGTGGCCGGACGGGAAGGAGGAGTCAGATGAGCAGGAAACTTTCCAAACCGGAATATGAGAAGACAGCATCCGGGCGGCTGAGAAAATGGCTGGACGGGGATCAGGATCTGCTCCTCGGGAATGTTGAGATGCGGCCGCAGAAGCCGTTTGAGGAGGACGAACAGACAAAGAAGAATCGCGCCGAGGAGAAGAAGCGTGTCCTGAAGAAAGTCTATGATATCAACAATAACAGGCAGGTTCGCGTTTTCGAAAAACTCTACCGTGTGTCGTGCGCGCTGTTCTGCGTGCTGCTTCTGGCGATGCTGCTGATGGCGATCTCGCAGCTGCCGTCGATCGGCGCGGCGGAACGCCCGGTGAACAACGAGGTGTCCAGACGCTACATCGAAGACGGCCTGCAGGAGACCGGCTCGGTGAACATCGTCACCGGCATGATCCTTGACTACCGCGCGTTTGATACGCTGGGCGAGTCGCATGTGCTCTTTATCGCGACGTGCACGGTGCTGATCCTGCTCCGCATCGACAAGAACAAGAAAAAGGAGCTCGAGGACGAGCAGAACGACAGCGTCTATGAGCCGCAGAACGATGTGATCCTTCAGACGGTTGCAAGGATCCTCGTGCCGACGATCGTGATCTTCGGCATCTACGTAATCCTCTGCGGGCACCTGGGGCCGGGCGGAGGCTTCTCCGGCGGCGCGATTATCGGGGCCGGGCTGATCCTTTATCTGAATGCGTTCGGCTTCAAGAAGACAGAGCGTTTCTTCACCGCGAAGACCTACAAGAAGCTCAGCTTCTGCGCGCTGGCGTGCTATTCCCTGTCGAAGTGCTATTCCTTCTATACGGGCGCGAACCACATCGAGAGCGTGATCCCGCTGGGGACGCCGGGCGCGATCTTAAGCAGCGGGCTGATCCTGATCCTGAACATCTGCGTCGGGATCGTGGTCGCCGGGACGATGTATACGTTCTTTGTGATGTTCCGAAAGGGAGGCTATTGATCATGAACCTTGCAAATCTGGCGAATAACTATGAAGAGGCGGTCGCGATGCTCCTGTTCGTGATCGGGTTCTCCAATCTGCTGCTGCAGAAGAACCTGATTCGTAAGATCATCGGACTCAATATCATGGACACGGCCGTGTACCTGTTCCTGGCTCTGAAGGGCTACATCGAGGGGCGCAAGGCTCCGATCGTGGTGGACGGCGTGCAGAGCATGGAGGCCTACGTCAACCCGATCCCGAGCGGCCTGGTGCTGACGGGCATCGTGGTGTCCGTGTCCGTGTCCGCGCTGATGCTGGCGCTGACGATCCGGCTGTACCGCAGGTATCACACGCTGGATCTCGATGAGATCACGACACGGCTGAAGAAGGAGGGCCTGTGATGGAGTTTGTGCAGAATTTCCCCTTCTTTTCGATCCTGATCTCGCTGTTTTCAGGGCCGCTGTGCTCCGTGATCGGCGGGAAGGCGGCCAGGCGTATCAACCTGGCGGTTATCACAGTGATCGGGGCGATGTCTGCTGCGGTGCTGAATTTCACGATCCGCAGCGGGGAAGCGTATGTCTACCTGATGGGACATTTTCCGGCGCCCTGGGGCAACGAGATCCGCGTCGGAGTGCTGGAGGCTCTGATGGCGTTGTTTTTCTGCGTCGTCATGTTCCTGAGCATGGTAGGCGGCTCCCTGGAGCGCACGCTTGAGATCGAGGCGGAGAAGGAGAACCTCTACTACGTGATGGTAAATCTGCTGCTCTCGTCGCTGCTGGCGCTGATCTACACGAACGACCTGTTCACGGCTTATGTGTTTGTGGAGATCAACACGATCTCTGCCTGCGGGCTGATCATGATCCGGCAGAACGGGCGCACGATCGAGGCGGCCACACGCTACATGATCATGAGTCTCCTGGGCTCCGGGCTTCTGCTGCTCGGCATCTGCTTCCTCTACGACATGACGGGGCATCTGCTGATGAGCAACATCAAGGAGCAGGTGCAGCTTTTACATGCCACCGGCGATTATCACATTCCGCTGCTCGTCACGGTCAGCCTGATGTCGGTCGGTATCGCCATCAAGAGCGCGCTGTATCCGTTCCACGCCTGGCTTCCGGACGCCTACGGTTACTCGACGCTCTCGTCCGCGGCGATCCTCTCGTCGCTGGTTTCGAAAGGATACATTTTTCTGCTGGTCAAGATTTTCTACCGCGTGATCGGTTTCGATATCGTGCGCGACAGCAAGATCGTCAACGTGCTGTTCGCGTTCGGCGTGGTTGGTATGATCATGGGTTCGGTCAGCGCGATCAAGGAGGGCAACATCCGCCGGATGATCGCCTACTCTTCGGTGGCGCAGATCGGCTACATTTACATGGGCTTCGGCATCGGGACGACGGCCGGCGTGATCGCGAGCCTGTACCACATTCTCTCGCACGCAGCGACGAAATCCCTGCTGTTTGTGGCGGGTTCCGGCCTCACGGACGCGTCGGGGGACAGCACGAGCTTCTTCGACCTGACCGGGGCGGGATACCGCAACAAGCTTGCCGGCGTGGCGTTCACGGTCGGCTCGCTCTCGATGGTCGGTTTCCCGATGTTTTCAGGCTTCATCTCGAAGCTGCTGTTCGCGCAGGCCGCGGTCGACAGCGTGTATTATAAGCTGCTTCCGGCTCTGATCGCCCTGGCGCTGAGCACGATCCTGAACGCGGTCTACTTTATGAAGACCGTGATCCGCATCTACACCCCGGCCAAGCGGGAAGAGGTACAGCGGCGCGGCTTTAAGAACGTGACAGTCGCCGACCAGAAGGCGAAGTCAGTTGCGCTCGTCTGCTTTATCATCCTGAACATGGCGCTCGGGCTCTGCTCGGAGCCGGTTGTGCGGCTGCTGCGGGAAGGGTTAGGGATGTTTTCATGAAAATAATGAGCCGAAGCTGTATAGCCGAGGCAGGCATTGCTTCTGCAGCAAACGATAGGAAGATTTTCGCAGTTTTTCGAGTATAGCGACAGATGTGGGAGCATGTTTGAGCCTGTTTACAGGCGAGTTTGCGGACACATCTGTCCATAGGCGGCGCAGGAAAAACCAGAAAATCGACGTGTTTGCCGCAGAGGTAATGGCTGTCTCGGCGAAACGGTGGGAATATACAAATATTGTGTGGAGGAGAAGATCATGGACGCATGGATTTTGCTTCCGGTATTTCTGCCGGTGCTCGCAGGAGTGATCCTGCTGATATCACTGGCGCTTGAAAAGAGAAAAAAAGGAGAGGAACAGCCCGACACAGAGCCGGGCGAGGCCGAGCTGCGTAGCCTGCATAAATATGTGGCTGTGGCGCTCGCGGTCTCAGGCGTGCTCGCGCTGGCGGCAGCGTTCAGCGGCGAGTACAGTGTGACGCTGTTCGAGCTGCTGAAGGGGATTCCCGTGTACTTTCACGTGGACGACATCAGCCGGCTGTTCGCGGTCGTCATCAGCGTCATTTGGCTGGTCGTGGCCTTCTACTCTTTTGTCTATATGAAGCACGAGGGGAAGGAGCAGCGCTTCTACGGCTTCTACCTGATCGTGTACGGCGTGCTGATGGCGTTGTCGTTCTCGGGCAACCTCGTGACGATGTATCTGTTTTATGAGATCATGACGCTGACCTCGATGCCTCTGGTGCTGCACAACGGCTCCCGAGAGGCGATCATGGCGGCGCTGAAATACCTGTTTTACTCGATGTGCGGCGCGTACCTCGGACTGTTCGGGATTTTCTTCCTGTACAAGTACTGCGATACGCTGACCTTCACGGCGGGCGGCACGCTGAACCTTGAGCTTGCGCAGGGGAATATTACGATCCTGCTGATCGCGGTGTTTGGCATGTTGATCGGTTTCGGTGCGAAAGCCGGTATGCTCCCGCTGCACGCGTGGCTTCCCGCGGCGCATCCGGTGGCTCCGTCCCCGGCTTCCGCGGTGCTCTCCGGCGTCATAGCGAAAGCTGGCGTGCTGGCAATCATCCGCGTGGTGTTCTATGTGGTCGGGCCGGACTTCCTGCGCGGGACCTGGGTGCAGACCGCGTGGATGACGCTCACATTGCTGACGGTGTTCATGGGCTCGATGATGGCGTTCCGCGAGCCGGTGTTCAAGAAGCGGCTGGCATACTCGACGGTCAGCCAGGTGTCGTATATTCTGTTCGGACTTTCCGTGCTGTCCCCGGTCGGCATGACCGGCGCGCTGCTGCATGTCGTGTTCCACATGGTGATCAAGTGCGCGCTGTTTTTGACGGCAGGTATCTTTATTTTCAAATGCGGTGAGACGAGGGTGGAGCAGTTTCGCGGGATCGGCAAGCAGATGCCGAAGACGCTCTGGTGCTACACCTTTGCGTCGCTGGCGCTGATCGGTATCCCGCCGACCAGCGGCTTTGTCAGCAAATGGTATCTGGCGCAGGGCGCGCTGGAGGCCGGCGTCGGCGTGTTCGGGATCGTGGGCCCGGCGGTGCTGCTCGTGAGCGCGCTGCTGACCGCGGGCTATCTGCTGCCGATCACGACGAGCGGATTTTTCCCGGGCGGGATCGTAAAACATTTCAAGATAGATGAGAAGCATGAGGCCGGTTCTGCTGAGGAAGCCTCAGTCAGGCAAAGTGGACAAGAAAATAACAGTGTTACACAAGCCGATGTCGGCAGGGTGGCGGAGACGAATAGAAAGGCTGACAGTCTCGAGCCTGTGCCCGAGATGCTGATTCCGCTGGTGATCCTGGCGGCGCTCGCGGTGCTGCTCGGACTTTTCCCGAATCCGCTGATCAACTTTGCGGGCAGGATCGCCGCGTCGGTGCTGTAGAGGAGGGAGAAGATGAACGAGGCAATTCTGGCAGTCGTAGTTCTGCTCCCGATCCTGGGCGGAGCGCTGATTCCGCTGCTGCCGTTTAAAAAACGGACGCAGATGATGGTCTACACGGAGGGGCTGGTGCTGGTAAACTCCGCATTGGCGCTTACCATGCTGTTTCACCGGCCGGAGGACAGCTTTGTCCTGTTCCGCTTCACGAGCAACCTGACGCTGAGTTTTCGTGTGGACGGGATGGGCACGGTGTTCGCGGCGATCGTGTCGGTGCTGTGGCCGCTGTGCGTTCTGTACGCGTTTGAGTATATGGAGCATGAAAAGCATGAGAAAATCTTCTTCATGTTCTATGTGATCACCTTTGGGGTCACGCTCGGAATCGCGCTGGCCGAGGACGTCGTGACGATGTACTGTTTCTATGAGATGCTGACGCTCGTGACGCTCCCGCTGATTATGCACACGCTGACGCGGGAGGCGGTGCTGGCGAGCCGGACATATCTGTATTATTCGCTCGGCGGCGCGGCGTTCGCGTTCATCGGCGTGATCTTCATTCTGGTCTACGGGACGACGCCGAATTTCACGCCGGGCGGCGTACTGGATCTGGCTGCGGTCGGAGATCGCGTGAATATGCTCCTGCTGATCTACGTGTTGTGTTTCATGGGTTTTTCGGTCAAGGCGGCGATGTGGCCGTTCTCGTCGTGGCTGCCGCAGGCCGGCGTCGCGCCGACTCCTGTGACCGCGCTGCTTCACGCGGTGGCGGTCGTGAAAGCCGGAGCGTTCGCGGTCATGCGCGTCACGTACTACAGCTTCGGGCCGGACTTCCTGCGCGGCACCTGGGCGCAGCATGTGGTGATGGCGCTCGCGATCTTCACGATCGTGTACGGCTGCAGCCGCGCGGTCAAGGAGACGCATATCAAGCGCAGGCTGGCCTGGTCAACGGTCAGCAACCTTTCGTATATTCTGTTCGGCGCAGCGATCATGACTCCGCTGGGGCTGGTTGGCGCGCTGAGCCATATGGTCGCCCACGCGGTCATGAAGATCTGCTCGTTTTTGTGCGCTGGCGCCGTGATCTGCAAGACGGGGCGCGAGTACGTGCACCAGCTGGACGGCTTCGGCCGGAAGATGCCGAAGGTGTTCGCCGCTTTCACGGTGGCCGGACTGGCGCTGATGGGCGTGCCGGGGCTGTGCGGTTTCATCAGCAAGTGGCAACTTGTGCGCGCAGCCGTGGACAGCCGCGATCTGCTGGCCTACATTGGCGTGGCGGCGTTGATGATCTCGGCGCTTCTGACGGCGATCTACATGCTTACGATCGTCGTGCGGGCGTTTTTCCCGCGGAAAGATTTTGACTATGACACGATCCGGGATGTGAAGGATCCCGGCTGGAAGATGCTCCTGCCGTTCGCGATCTTCGTGATCGCGATCGTGACGATCGGCCTGCAATCGCGGCCGCTCATTCAGGGGCTGGAATCGATCGCGGCGCAGCTGCCGTAGGAAGGAGGGACGGATATGAAGAGCAATTTCATTTTAGCGTTTCTCGTGTTCTATCCGTTTCTCGGCGGATTTCTCGCGTGGCTCGCGGGACGGCACGGCGAAGCGCTGCTGAGGATGATAGGTGGACAGAATTTTTTTGAAAAGAATGCTTCAGATAAGAAAAAAAGCGGAAGCAGGTCTGCCGGAAGCTTCGGGAGGATACTGAGAGGCAAACTTGGCGCAGACAATAACGCCTGCCGGGACTATACGGCGAACTTTATTGTGATAAGTGAATTTCTCGTCATGGCGGTTCTCTTTGCGTGCTATGCGTCCGCGGCGGGAGAGGGCGCGGTGGCTGCGTGCCGGATCCCGGGAATCTGTGGGTTCGGGCTTTCGTTCACGCTCGACGGCTTCCGGCTGATTTACGGCGCGGTGGCTTGTCTGATGTGGATGATGACGACGATTTTGTCGCGGCAGTATTTCGCGCACCATCACAACCGGAACCGCTTTTATCTGTTCCTGCTGCTGACCTTCGGCGCGACGATGGGAGTGTTCCTGTCGGCGGATCTGTACACGACCTTCATCTTTTTTGAGATCATGTCCTTTACTTCCTATGTCTGGGTGGCGCAGGAGGAGAACGCCCCGTCGCTGCGCGCGGCGCTCACGTACCTGGCGGTCGCGGTGATCGGCGGCCTCGTGATGCTGATGGGATTGTTCCTGGTGTACCATGAGCTCGGGACGCTGGAGATGGCAAAGCTGCTGCCGGCGTCGCGGGAATATCTGGGAGACCGCGCGCTTCTGTACGCGGCTGGCGCCTGCATGCTTTTCGGATTCGGGGCGAAGGCGGGCGCGTTCCCGCTGCATATCTGGCTCCCGAAGGCGCATCCGGTGGCTCCGGCCCCGGCGTCCGCGCTGCTGTCAGGCATTCTGACGAAGACCGGCGTTTTCGGCGTACTCGTCACGACGAGCGGGCTGTTCCTGCACGATAAGACCTGGGGCAGTCTGATCCTCGCGATCGGCGTGCTCACGATGTTCGGAGGCGCGCTGCTCGCGGTTTTCTCCATTGACCTGAAACGCACGCTTGCCTGCTCCTCGATGTCGCAGATCGGGTTCATTCTGGTCGGCGTCGGGATGCAGTGCCTGCTCGGGGAGGAGAATGCGCTCGCGGTGCACGGGACGCTTCTGCACATGGTGAACCACTCGCTGATCAAGCTGGTGCTCTTTATGGCGGCGGGCGTGATCTTCATGAATACGCACGCGCTGGACCTCAACGAGATCCGCGGCTACGGCAGAAAAAAGCCGTTGCTGAAAGCGATCTTTCTGGTCGGCGCGCTGGCGATCGGCGGTATCCCGTTCTTCGGCGGTTACATCAGCAAGACGTTGCTGCACGAGAGCATCGTGGAGTACGGCGGCGGCTGGCTCATGCGCACGGTCGAATATATTTTCCTGTTCAGTGGCGGTCTGACGGTCGCTTACATGACGAAGCTTTTCGTGGCGATCTTCGTGGAGCGCAACGAGAGTGCCGAGCGTCAGAGAAAATACGACGCGCAGAAGGATTACATGAACGGCGCAAGCACGTTCGCGCTGGCGGGGAGCGCGGCAGTGCTTCTGATCTGGGGGTTGTTCCCGCACGGACTCATGGACCGCGCTGCCGGGCTCGGTCAGGGATTGATGCAGCTTGAGGAATTCGGGCACGTGGTAGAATACTTCAGCCTGAAAAATCTGTCCGGCGCCATGATCTCAATCGCGATCGGCGCGCTCGTCTACCTGCTCGTGATCCGTAGGGTACTAATAAAACAGGATGAACGGGAAAAGGCTTTGAAAGGCGGAGCCGCGGCGAAAGAATCTGTGAAAGAAGCCGCCGCAAGGGCGGTGAACGTGGGCGAAAAGACGGTCTACGTCGACCTCTGGCCGACTTGGCTCGATCTTGAAAACCTGATCTATCGGCCGCTGCTTTTGGAGTTTCTTCCGTCGGTGTTTGGCGTGTTCTGCAGGACGCTCGACAGCTTTGTCGACCTGATTGTCGTGGCGCTGCGCAAGACGGTCTACCGTGACAGTCCGCTGCCGCACGAGCGGCCGGAGGGCAATATCGTCACGGCGACGCTGGGACATGTGCTGAATTGCTGGCAGGGCGTCGCGAATCGTATCTGGCGCCGCCGCAGACCGGTACACAAGGATTATGTTCACATTCTCGCGGTGCGGAACACGGCTTTGAAGGAGAACAATACGATCATCGGGCGCAGCCTGTCGTTCGCGCTGCTGATGTTCGGCATCGGACTGTGCCTTACGCTGATCTATATTTTGTGGTGGTAGAAATTTTTTCAAAATAGGGAAGCCATTGCTTTTCTTAACGTGTGCGAATTTGAAAAAAACACAAAATCACACACGTTAAACTTGAAAGCAACCTCAATATCTGTTAATTTATATGATATAAAATTGATTGGCAGGTGAAAAGGATGGAGTGGTTTCCAAGAGAAAATTATTTAAAAAAGATTCGTGATTTTTACCACGCGGCGGATATCATCAAGGTGATAACCGGTGTCAGAAGATGTGGGAAGTCCTGCCTGATGGAGACAATTGCAGATGAACTGAAAAAGGCAGGTATTCCCGGAGAAAATATTTATTTCTATGACCTTGACAGTAAAGACTATAACAAAATTGTAAAAGCCGATCAGTTTGAGCGGCTGCTCGAAAGCATTCCGGATGTGCAGGGGATAAAATATCTCTTTATTGACGAAGTACAAAATGTAGAAGGATTTGAAACGGTTCTGAATGGCTTCCGCGGAACAGGTGAATGGTCCATCTTCATTACGGGATCAAATTCTTACCTTCTAAGCGGTGAATTGATGACGAAGCTGACCGGCCGCTATATCGAATTTGAAATGTTTCCGCTTTCCTTTGAGGAATATGAGGAGATGAAAAAGTTTTACGATAAGGGAATTGCGGCTGATCGTCAGGAGGAACTACAGAACTATATTCTTGAAGGTGGATTTCCAAGGACGATTTTTCTCGATACCATGGCCTCAAAGCGCAGATATGTGCAGAGCGTTATCGCTGAGGTTTTTGAAAAGGATATACGGGCGAGGCTGAAGATCCGAAATAGAAATACGTTCGAGACGGTTCAGAAATATATTGTCAATAATTTCGGCGCAACGACAAGCCTGAAAAGTCTCAAAAAGGCGATCGCGAAGACCGGAACTCCGATCAGCGAAGCGACACTCGCCAGGTATATCAAGGCTTTACTCGACGCGAAGATTCTTTATGAGTGTCCGCGGTTTGACATGAAGACAAAGAAATCATTGAGTGGGGAGAAAAAATACTATCTTGCGGATCTGAGCTTTTATTTCGTTCAGAATACGGATAACAGAATCAACTATGGTCCGGTTTTGGAAAATATCACATATGTATATGCAAAGTCCCATGATTATTCTGTCAGTGTAGGAAGAATCGGAAAGCTGGAGTGCGATTTTATTCTCAGGGATAATGAAATGCAGTATTCTTATGTTCAGGTTTCTTATACGATAGCGTTGTCGAGGGAAACGGAGGATCGGGAGTATAAGCCTTTGGAGTCGATAAAAGATAATTATCCTAAATATATTGCCACGATGGATACTCTTCTTCAGCAGCGTAATGGCATAGCACATATTAATCTTGCAGATTTTATGAAAAATGGTAAAGAGTTCTGAGCGTTATTGATACAGCACCACCGGATAGCCTATGGTGACTGTATTGTAGATTAGTTTGGCGGCTTCCAGCGGCAGATTGACACAGCCATGGGAGCCGTCGCCTTTGTAGATTTCTCCGCCGAATTCGTCGCGCCAGGTGGCGTCGTGCAGGCCGTAGTTGCCGTAGAACGCCATCCAGTAGCTGACTTTTTCGCTGTACCCCGGGCCGTCGAGCGTGTCGGGCGACGCCTTATAATACACATAGTAGACGCCCTCCGGCGTCTCACAGTGCGGTTCTCCGGAATTGCCCGAAACACAGTCGCTCTCAAGGAGCTTTCTGCCATTCTTATAGAGATAGACTTTCTGATTTTTGAGATCGATCTCCACATAGCCGTCTTCAAAATCACCGCGCTCGCCTGCCTTGGCTGTCGCGGCTTTTTTCTCCCAAACAGGAGTCAGAAAGAGGGACTGATTCGTTCCGAGATATTTCTCAAGCATGGCTTTCGTCTCTTTGCGGTCGAGCTTCTGACCGGTATCTCCCATATGCACAGTGATTTCTTCCCCGCTGTCGGTGCAGAACTGTACCGGATCCCCCGGCGTGTCGTACTCTTCGGCAAGCCGTGCGACGAAGTCGTCGAGGTAAGCAGAGTCGAGGACAAATTCATGATTCGCATTTTCCGAGATATGAGCGGACAGATCCTTCGCAGTGATCGTCTCGCTCCGTGTATCAAACTGCAGAGTCAGACGAAGGCCGCTGTACGGCCCGTCGTCGCCGTAGGGATTGACCAGGTCAGTGTCGGAACAGTGTCCGGTGCTGATTTCCGTAGGCTCAAATTTCCACATCTGGGAAAATCCTCCGGTATAATCTGCCAGGACGACCGAATCTCCGGAATAAGGCCGGGAGTCGGCAAGCGTCACATACTGATCAAAGACTGTCCGGATATAACAATAGCCGTTCGGGGCTTTCTCGATGATCCAGGACTGCTCGTCAGAGGCATCGGTGTCCCGTGGGTGTTCCTTCGCTGTGGTGACGGCGGAGTCGGCGGCCGGATATTCGTCTGTCGTGGTGACGACAAAGCTGGATTCTGAAGTTTCGACGTTATCGGCGGAGTCGACGGCCGGATATTCGTCTGTCGTGGTGACGACGAAACCGGTTTCCGAGGTTTCTTCGGTAGCGGCTTCGACGGAGTCGTCATCGTCAGAGCCGGCAGTGAGTGCCTCGCCGGTGTGCTTGGCCCTGATGCGGAATAGTCCGTTTGGGAGCTCATCCACAGAAAACTTTTGCTGATTGATATCCATAGAACGGTAAAGCTGCGCGGTTCTAAAATCCTTTTCATGGACCGTGCAGTGTCGGATATCCAGCACAAAGTTTGCGTTTTGCGCGCTGGAGATTTCGTACAGTCCTGGCTCGACGCCCGGGATATATTTTGGGATTTGCGGAGGCGCCGGGGGTATTTCTATTTCTTCGCCCTGCCCCGGAAGCTGTATGACGAAAGACTCCTGGGGCTTGTTTATGTCCGGTATTTCCTCGACTCCCACGATCTCAACCTCGACCGCAGACGCAGACAGACCATTGAAAAAGAGAGTGCCTGTGAGAATTGCGGGTAAAAGTATGTGGCGATGATTCATAGCCGGAACCTCCATAAAATGATATATTTTATTTTAGCACAAAGTCTACAGAAAGGACAGAAGCATTTTCCGAGGATTTACTATTTACTGATTTTATGGTAAGATGTTCGCGAAAGCTTTGAGGGCGGTGGACTTTGGACGATGAAGCCGAGAGGACAGGGTCATTGAGGATGGAAAATCTTATGAGAAAAATAAATTTCAAGAGCATTGCGGGGATCATTGCTTTGACGATGGCCTTTTTGACCGGCGGCTGTGCGATGGGCGGCGCGACCGGGAAGAAGACGCTCGCGGCGCAGGAGGCGCTGGATAATGGCGAGTATGATCAGGCGCAGCAGCTTTTTGCGGAGGCGGCCAGAGATGGGGAGGAACAGCTGTTAGCTTACCGGGGACTTGGACTGGCCTATATGGAGCTCGCGCAGTATAAAGAGGCCGCGCAGGCGTTTGAGGCGGCGTTGGCTTCGGCGGACAGTCACATGGAAGACAATGTTCTGGACGTGGAGCTTTATCTTGCCACGGCGCAGTATCGGGGAGGTAGCTATGACGAGGCGGCGGCTACCTGTGACAGGATCCTCGAGGAATATGAATCAGCGGACGCGCTGTTTCTGCGGGGAGCGAGCCGCCTGCATGACGGTATGCAGGATGAGGCGGCTGCCGACTTTGATGCGGCCGTCGAGCTGCGGCTAAACAGCTATGATCTGTATTTGGACATTTATGAATGTTACCGTGAGCTGAATCTGTCGGGTTTGGGAGGGGCTTACCTGCAGAGCGCGCTGGCGATCCAGGGCGATGATATGGAGCACTATTATAATCGCGGCAGAATTTATTATTATCTGGAAGACTATGAGGAGGCGCAGCGGCAGCTGACGGGTCCGGTGGAGGCGGAGTATGAGCCGGCAATGTACCTGATGGGCAGAGTTTATCTGGCGCTTGAGGATTACGTGCATGCGCAGGGGATGTATCATAGAATCGAGGAGAAATCGGGCAAGAGTGCTGCGACATGCAACGGGCTGGCGCTGTGCGCGCTCTCGAGCGGTGAGTATGATATGGCGCTGTCTTACATTGCAGGCGGTCTTGAATTGAATTCCGGCGACAAGCGCGAGCTTTACTTCGATGAGATTGTGGCCTATGAGAAGAAGCGGGATTTCGCGACGGCGAAGGCCAAGGCCAAGGAGTACATGCAGCGATATCCGGCGGACGAGGCAGGCGCCAGAGAGTGGACGTTTCTGTCGACGAGGTGAGCAGTCATGCAGATTACAAAGATACAGGAAATAGAGGAGCGGGTGATCCTGGTCGGCGTGCAGCTGCAGACCGGGGACGACACGGACGAGTCGGTGCGCGAGCTCGGGGATCTGGCTCAGACGGCCGGCGCGGAGGTGGTCGGAACGCTGATCCAGAGGCGCGAGAATATTCATCCGGGAACTTATATCGGAAGAGGAAAGATCGAGGAAGTGAGGGAGCTTCTCCGGGAGACGGAGGCGACGGGGGTCGTCTGCGACGATGAGCTCAGCCCGGCACAGCTGAACAATCTTCAGCAGGAACTGGACTGCAAGGTGATGGACCGGACGCTTTTGATCCTCGATATTTTTGCGCGCCACGCGACGACCCGCGAGGGCAAGATCCAGGTGGAGCTGGCGCAGCTGCGATACCGGGCCGCGAGGCTTACCGGGCTGGGCCGTTCGCTCTCACGTCTCGGCGGCGGGATCGGCACGAGAGGACCCGGCGAGAAGAAGCTTGAGACGGATCGCCGTGTGATCCGCACGAGGATCGGGCATCTGAAACAGGAGCTTGCAGAGGTCGTGCGGCATCGGGAGCTGATCCGCGCCCAGCGGCAGAGGTCACAGCAGAAGGTTGTGGCGCTTGTCGGTTACACTTCGGTCGGAAAGTCGGCGATCTTCCGGACGCTGACCGGAGCGGACGTTCTCGAGGACGCGAAGCTGTTCGCGACGCTGGATACGACGACCCGCGTGGTGCAGCTGCCCGGCACGCAGGAGATCCTGCTGACGGATACGGTCGGCTTCATCCGCAAGCTGCCGCACCATCTGGTGGAGGCCTTCAAAAGCACTCTGGAGGAGGTCTGCTGCGCGGATGTCCTGATCCATGTCGTCGACTCTTCGAGCGCCCAGCTGGAGGCGCAGATGCACGTCGTGTACGAGACGCTCACGGAGCTCGGGGCCGGGGACAAGCCGGTGATCACAATGTTTAACAAGCAGGATCTGTTGACGGAGCGACAGAGCTTCCGCGATTTCCGTGCGGAGAAATGCATTTTGGGCTCCGCGCACACAGGCGAGGGTATGGAAGCGCTGAAGGACGCGGTCAGCGAAATCCTGCGCGTTCAAAAGATCTACATTGAGCGCCTCTATCCGTACGACCGTGCCGGAGCGATCCAGCTCATCCGAAAAAAGGGCGAGCTTCTCGAGGAAGCCTACCAGCCGGACGGAATCCTCGTGCGGGCGTACGTTCCCCGGGATATATATCTTCGTGTATAGTGCATAAAACCCGGACGCCCTGCAAGGGCTTGCAATGTCAGGGCCGTGCGGAAGCGCCCCCTCACGTTCGTTCAGCGGCATATCGTCGGAAAGCATTTGAGAACGCTTCGCGTTGCTTTCCGACTCCCGCTCGCGCTTAATCGGGCACGCAGCGGTGTATAAGTTCGCTTGCGCTCACCAAGCACCGGCGGCCCTCAATGATCTGCCCTGACACAGCAAGTCCCTTCTGTCGGGCTGTGCGTTGGCATGCGGCAGAGCATTTATACTCATGCACTTTTGCAGAATAGATCAGCGAATTATGCATCTGTCACAAACAGCCGCAGGAAAGCTGGATGTTGCCTGTCCGCACGCAAACGATAGGCAGTTCGACGCAGGATTCGCGAGCATAGCGACAGCTGTCGGAGCATGTCTGAGCGAAGCGAGTTTGCGGAGACAGCTGTCCATAGGCGGCGCAGCGAATCAAGGAGGACAACGTGTTTGCGGTGGACAGGCACATCGGCGCCTGCGGCGTCCGGGTTTTGTGCACTATACACGAATTTAGGGCATTTGCGCCGTCCGGCGTCCGCACTACATTTTGTGTTATGTAACAAAATTGACACATATATGTAGTGCTTTTTCCATTGACTTCCCATATATGTGATGTTATAATGAAAATCACGGTACAAAAGATTCATGTTTTTCAGAGTTTCAGGGAGGGGTTTGATGTGTTTAAAGTAGTAAAGAGAGACGGTGAGATTGCTGAGTTTGATCTGTCGAAGATCAGCGGGGCGATCGCGAAGGCATTTGATGCGCAGCAGATGGAGTACAATAACGACATGATCGATCTGCTCGCGCTGCGCGTGACTGCTGATTTCCAGAAGAAGATCAAGGACGGCCTGATCGACGTCGAGAGCGTACAGGACAGCGCCGAGCAGGTGCTGATTCAGGCAGGGTACGCGGAGGTTGCGAAGGCGTATATTCTTTATCGTAAGCAGCGGGAGAAGATCCGCAATATGAAATCCACGATCCTCGACTATAAGGAGATCGTGAACAGCTACGTGAAGGTGGAAGACTGGCGCGTGAAGGAGAATTCGACTGTTACCTACTCGGTGGGCGGTCTGATCCTGAGCAATTCCGGCGCGGTGACGGCGAACTACTGGCTGTCGGAGATCTACGATCAGGAGATCGCGGACGCGCATCGGAATGCGGACATCCACATTCATGATCTGTCGATGCTTACGGGCTACTGCGCGGGCTGGTCTTTGAAGCAGCTTATTCAGGAGGGCCTCGGAGGGATCAAGGGGAAGATCACTTCGGCTCCGGCGAAGCATCTGTCCGTGCTGTGCAATCAGATGGTGAATTTCCTTGGCATCATGCAGAATGAATGGGCGGGCGCGCAGGCGTTCTCCTCGTTCGACACCTATCTTGCTCCGTTCGTGAAGGCGGACAATCTCAGCTACCCGGAGGTCAAGAAGTGCATCGAGTCCTTCGTCTACGGCGTGAATACGCCGAGCCGCTGGGGCACGCAGGCGCCGTTCTCGAACATCACGCTCGACTGGACGGTTCCTAACGACTTGGCTGAGCTGCCGGCGATCGTGGGCGGCAGGGAGATGGATTTCTGCTACAAGGACTGCAAGAAGGAAATGGATATGATCAACAAGGCCTTCATCGAGACGATGATCGAGGGCGACGCGCAGGGGCGCGGCTTCCAGTATCCGATTCCTACCTATTCGATCACAAGAGATTTCGACTGGTCCGAGACGGAGAACAACAAGCTTCTCTTCACGATGACGGCCAAGTATGGCACTCCGTATTTTTCGAACTATATCAACAGCGATATGCAGCCGAGCGACGTGCGCAGCATGTGCTGCCGTCTGCGTCTGGATCTGCGCGAGCTGCGCAAAAAGATGGGCGGCTTCTTCGGCTCCGGCGAGAGCACGGGCAGCGTCGGCGTGGTGACGATCAACATTCCGCGCATCGCTTACCTTGCTTCCAATGAGAAGGACTTCTATCGCAGACTCGACCACATGATGGACATCGCTGCGCGCTCTCTGAAGATCAAGAGAGAGGTCATTACGAAGCTGCTCAACGAGGGTCTGTATCCGTACACGAAGCGTTACCTCGGCTCGTTTGACAATCACTTCTCGACGATCGGCCTGATCGGTATGAACGAGGCGGGCCTGAACGCCAACTGGCTGCGCAAGGATCTGACGCATCCGGAGACGCAGCAGTTCGCGAAGGATGTGCTGAATCACATGAGAGAGCGTCTGGTGACGTATCAGGAGATGTACGGGGATCTCTACAATCTCGAGGCGACGCCGGCGGAGTCCACGACGTACCGTCTGGCGAAGCACGACAAGGCGCGCTGGCCGGAGATCATCACAGCGGGCGGAGAGGCCGGAGCGGTGAAGCCGGATCCGTCTTCCACGCAGGACAAGACGCCTTACTATACGAACAGCTCGCACCTGCCGGTGAACTACACGGCGGATATCTTCGATGCGCTTGACATTCAGGACGAGCTGCAGACGCTCTATACTTCCGGGACCGTGTTTCACGCGTTCCTGGGCGAGCGGCTTCCGGACTGGAAGGCGGCGGCGAACCTGGTGCGCAAGATCGCCGAGAACTACAAGCTTCCGTACTATACGATGTCGCCGACTTACTCGATCTGCAAAGATCACGGTTATCTCGACGGCGAGCAGAAGGTCTGCCCGATCTGCGGACAGCCGACGGAGGTCTACAGCAGGATCACCGGCTATTATCGTCCGGTGCAGAACTGGAACGATGGCAAGACGCAGGAGTATGCGGACCGCAAGCTTTACGATATCCCGAATTCCCGTCTGAAGAGAGACGGCAAGGTGGTGGAGGATCAGCCGATGTACCGCGCCGGCGTCAATGTGACGGTGTCGGAGACGGACGAGGCTGCAGGGCAGAAGGCGCAGAAGACAGCGTCTGAGGCTTCCGCGCAGACGGTGAAGGCTCAGGAGACGGTTGCTCAGGCAGAAGCCGGGACGCAGTCGGTCGCAGACGCGCAAGGGTCTGTGGGTCAGGCGACGCGCTTCCTCTTCACGACGAAGACCTGCCCGAACTGCAAGATCGCAAAAGAGATGCTCAAGGACGAGCCGTACGAGGTGGTAGATGCGGAGGAGAATCTGGATCTCGTCAGCCAGTACGGGATCATGCAGGCGCCGACATTGATCGTGCTGCATGACGGCGTGGTCGACAAGTATGTCAACGCTTCCAACATCAAGCGTTATGTCGATCAGCTTGCGTAGAGCGCATAAATCGCTATTTTCCTATAACCTACTCATATAAGAGACAGCCGCAGGATTTCCCTTTTAGATCCTGCGGCAGTTTCTTTATGAAAAAACCCGTCCGAAAAAGATCGGACGGGTTTCGCCATACTTGTGCGGTACAGATTTATCTCAGCTCGTACAGGCTCTGCAGCGCGTGATCTGCGAGGATCGTCTCCATGTGCTCGGAAAAATGCGCTTCAAGACCCGGCATGAATTTGCAGGATGACGCATACTCGGAGAGAACGTTGCAGATCTTGTTGAACTGCTCCGCGGAGCTCTCCGCCTTTTCGAGAAGGAGATAATACTCGCCGTTCTCGGGATTCTTGTACAGCGTGTTCGGGCCATCGTAGACGGCGCCCAGCACCCCTGCCGCGCGGATCGCATCGTCGAGCGACTGGAACAGATAGAAGCGCGTGAGCTTGCGCACCTCCTCGTCGTCCTCGAGAGAGTCGGACTGCGAAGCCTCCGCCTGCTGTGCCTGCTTCTGCGCCTGCTGCGCCGCCCGCTTGCGCGCCTCGGAAATCTTCCTGATCAGCCCGAGGATGTCGTCGGCTCCCTCGATCCGGTCCTTGAGATCGGAGAGGGAATAGCTCTCCGCCTGGGACGGATCCTCCGGAGAGAACCGCGAAAATCTGGTGTCGAGCTCCTCCGGGTCATCGACTTTTGTGATGATCAGAATCAGTGAGTCGATGGAGACCGGAACTGCTTCTATGACAAGCGGAGTATTGTCCGCTTCAAAACCAAAATCCTGTGCGGCGACCTGCATCATGTCCTGGAAAAGCGCTTTGGCTTTGTCCGAGCCGTACGCAAGCTCGCTCAGCTTGATTTCTCTGTTTGCAAGATCTTCTCTTGTCAGGGTGCAGCGAATTTGCCTGTCGTTGATCTTTTCAATCTTCATTCAATCACTTCCTTACCCGGTGAGAAACTAAACGAAAGAAACACTTTTGTCACTACTATTATATACGCATTCAGGTCGATATGTAAAGTGGATAAAATGTTACAGTTCAGCCATGTAGTGCCATCGGAAAAAGTGTTTTTTAAAAATAATTCAAAAAACACTTGATAAAATTACACATATTAAATATAATATACAACAGAAAGGTTATACTAAACTGCAAATATCAAGAAGAAAGGAGGTTTTCGGCTGCTGCCGATCCTGTCCTGCGCGGTCTGAGCGCCGGGCTGTCGTACTGACCCGAACATGACAGTTTTGTATCCCTTTCAAACTTCTTTTACGCATTATAATCAATTTCTGTTTTTTGCGCAAGTAAATAATTTATAAACTGGAATCTGCACTGCGCAGAGCTGTTATCGTTATAATATATCACACTTTTGAAACAAGATCACACCTCCTTCATTTGCGCGGTGCACAAAGGAGCAGATTGAACAAAAAAAGACACAGAACGTATACATACCGGACGAGGGCTCTTCTGAGAGAGCTGCGAACTTACGAAAGAGAAGGGACACATCTTTACCTGGGGAACCGTCCGAGCAGCGCCGAGGATATTACAAGGGCGTGCATGCTTGCGGAGGATTCCGGGTATATGCGGGATTTTGTCGGCGACGAGGCGGACCGGATCACGGAGATCCATTTTATCAGGATCAACAAGGAGCCGGAATCTTAAGAAAGGAGAAGCAGCCGAAACCGGTATTCCCTTATACACTTTCTTATTTTTTTATGAAATAATGCCGGAAAACATGACGGATTTCGCATG
The DNA here is from genome assembly GCA_947627365.1 of uncultured Lachnospiraceae bacterium. Taxonomy (GTDB): domain Bacteria; phylum Bacillota; class Clostridia; order Lachnospirales; family Lachnospiraceae; genus Choladousia. The sequence goes on from CANQVT010000003.1 coordinate 71,520, forward strand.
AATATGGTAAGATGTTTTAGATACCTGGAATTGTTTCGAAAGGGGAAGTACGACAAATGAGATCAGACAACAGAATATTTCGTCTGCTCGCCGCGGTGATCGCAGGGCTTGGGATCCTGGCGATCCTTGTAGTGTGCATTGTGAAATATACGCCAAGCAATAAACGCATGAGCGCGGAGGATTACTTCGGCGCGCTCGGAGAAAACGAGGCGGCTGTGATCGTGCAGGATCATGTGGCGCAGGAACGCGCGCTGATCCTGGACGGCAGCGCGTACATCGATTACACGCTGGTGCAGCGGGAGCTGAATCCGCGCTTCCACTGGGACGCGTCGGCGGGGCTGCTGCTGTTTACAACGGCGGAGCAGATCTTTGAGTTTGCGCCGAACAGCACGGCGTATACGGTGGACGGCGAGAGCTTTGACGCCGGGTACGAGGTGTTGAAGACGACGTCCGCAGGGATGTTTCTCTCGGCAAATTTCCTGCAGCAGTATTCCGACCTGAAGTGCGAGACATTTGACGCGCCGGCGCGCGTATTCGTGACATTTGGCAGCACAGAGACTACGACGGTCAGGCTGAAGCACGACGGAGCGGTGCGCTACCGGGGCGGGATCAAGAGCCCGATCCTCACGAAGGTGACGGCAGGGACGCAGGTTACGGTTCTGGAGCGGATGCAGAAGTGGTCGCAGATCGTGACTCCGGACGGTTACATCGGATACGTGAAGAACAGCCGCCTTGAGAAAGAATCAGAGAAGGTGACGACGGAGACCTATTATCATGCGGAATATCCTTCGATCCATCAGGAGGGACGCGTAAATCTTGTATGGCATCAGATCGATTACCCGGAGATGAACGCGGAGATCAAGAAGGACATCAAGGGTATGACCGGTGTGAATGTGATCTCGCCGACATGGTATTTCCTGAGCGACAATGAGGGCAATGTCCAGTCGTTCGCGGACGCCGCCTATGTGAAGCGTGCGCACAAGGCCGGGCTGCAGGTATGGGCGCTGGTCAGCAACTTCAGCGAGAACGTCAGCACGACCACGGTCCTGGCGTCGCGGCAGGCGAGGCAGACGCTGCAGAATTATCTCGTAAATCAGGCGCTTGAGCTTGGCTTCGACGGGATCAATATTGACCTGGAGGGGATCGCCCAGGAGGCGGGGTATGATTACGCGCAGTTTATGCGCGAGCTCTCGATCCTGTGCCGGAAGAACCAGATTGTGCTCTCGGTGGACGTGCCCGTGCCGATGGATTTCTCACGGCACTATCACAGGGATGAGCTGGGCGCCGTCTGCGATTACGTGATCGTGATGGGATACGACGAGCATTATGCCGGTTCCGATTTTGTGGGAAGCGTGGCGTCGATGAACTTTGAGATCACAGGGATCCAGAACATGCTGACTGAGGTTCCGAAGGAGAAGCTGATCAGCGGGATTCCGTTCTATTCAAGACTGTGGTACACGCAGACGAACGAGGACGGCACATCGCAGGTGACGAGCGAGGCCGTATCGATGGCGCGCGCGGATGAGATCCTTGCGGCGGCGGGAGTGTCTCCTGCTTACGATGAGAGCACGGGACAGCAGTACGCCGAGTGGACGGACGAGCAGGGCCGGCTCTGCCAGATCTGGCTCGAGGATGAAGATTCCGTGGCGGCGCGCGCCGCTTTGGTCGGCGAGTATGATCTCGGCGGCATCGCGGAGTGGGTGCTCGGCAACCAGAAGGACAGCGTGTGGGAGGCAATCCAAAGCGGGATCGGGTGAGAATAGACATATGCTTAAAAATATGCTGTTGGAGCCGGATCCGTCGTATTAGCAGGTTTGGTCGGGTGGAAGACAAATTCATAATCGGAGACGTGCCCGCATAAACTCCTGTGAGAGAACTGCTCGGAGCGGCGGAATGATCTGGAAGACAAAAAAGAAAGAGATATGGAAAAAGGCTGCGGTGGTGTTTATTTTTGCTGCAGCCTTTTTTGCAGGGCGCATGGCGGCGCGCGTGGAGAGGACGCTTCGGACTTCCCCGGCGTCCGCGGATGGCAACTGGGGGCTGAGTTTCCAGCAGGAGGGCGAAACGCCGGTCGGAAACGCCACGTATGAGGAGCTGGCGCAGTACGACGCATGGTACGCGCGGGACACGGACGAGAAGATCATCTACCTGACCTTCGACTGCGGCTATGAGAACGGCAATACGCCCGCGATCCTCGCAGCGCTTGCAAAGCATGGCGTCCACGCGACCTTTTTTGCCGTGGGAAATTTCATCAACGATAATCCAGAGCTGGTGAGGCAGATTGTCGCTGAGGGACACACGGTCGGGAATCATACGATGCATCACCCGGACATGTCAAAGATCTCGGACATGGCGTCATTTGAGAAAGAGATTAAGGATCTGGAGACCGCTTTTCGGGAGGCGACCGGACAGGAGCTTGCGCATTATTACCGTCCGCCGCAGGGGAAGTACAGCGAGAGCAACCTGAAGATGGCTAAGCAGCTCGGCTACCAGACATTTTTCTGGAGCCTGGCCTACGTGGACTGGTATCAGGATGATCAGCCTTCGAAGGAGGAGGCTTTCGAGAAGCTTCTCGGGCGCATTCATCCCGGCGCAATCGTGCTGCTACACAATACTTCCTCCACGAATGCAGCGATCCTCGACGAGCTGCTGACGAAGTGGGAGGAGATGGGATACACATTCGGGACGCTCGGGGAGCTGAGACGGTAATCTGGAAGCAAAAACCCAAGCGAAAAGTGCTTTACAAATGATAGGGAGGAATGATAGTATTACGGTTAGATATAATGACAGATAGTCAAAGTAGGAGTAAAAAGGATGGGAAAAATACTATATTCGAGTCATCATGTATGGGTTTCCGGGGAAGGCGACACGGTCAGGCTCGGCATCAGCGATCATGCGCAGGAAAGTCTGGGCGCGATCCTGTTTCTGAACCTTCCGGATGAGGGAGAAACGGTAAGTATAGGGGAACGCTTCGGGGATATTGAGAGTGTAAAGACGGTCTCCGATCTGATTTCACCGGTGTCAGGCGAGATCGTTCGCGTGAACGAAGAGCTGATGGATATGCCGGAGGAGATCAATGAGCATCCGTATGACTGCTGGTTCATCGAAGTCAGGACTGACAGCGTTTCGGAGGAGCTTATGGATGAAGCTGCCTATGCGCAGTACAGGGAAACGCTATGAGATATCGACTGGCGATCGTGGGCGGCGGCCCGGCCGGATATTCGGCGGCTTTGGAGGCGACCCGGCTCGGACTGTCTGTTGTGCTGTTTGAGAGGGACCTGGCGGGAGGAACGTGCCTGAACCGCGGCTGTGTGCCGACCAAGTTTCTGGCGGAGGCGGCGCATGCATATGATCAGGCACGGGACGGAGCGCGCTATGGGATCCGCACGGAAAACGCGGCGATCGATCCGGCGCGCATGCAGCAGAGGAAAGGCGAGATCGTCACGGAGCTCCGGGAGGGTCTGGAACAGCTGCTTGCCCGAAATAAGGTGACGGTGGTACGTGGCGCGGCGAGTATGACAGACGCGGCGCACATTTTTTGTACCGGAAATACATACGAGGCTGATAACATTCTCATCGCGACGGGGTCTGTTCCTGCGGCGCCTCTGGTGGAGGGAGCGCTCACCAGCGATGAGCTGCTGGAACTTGACTATGTTCCGGAGAAGCTCCGGATCATCGGCGGAGGGGTCATCGCGGCAGAATTTGCCTGCATATACAATGCGCTTGGCGCAAAGGTTACTCTTTCGATACGGGGAAAGCGTATTCTGCGCAGGTGGGACAGGGAGATTGCGGTCGGCCTGACGCAGATCATGAGAAAGAGAGGCATCGGGATCGAGACGGAATGCGACCTGGACCGGTTTGCGGAAATGGGTGTGCAGACAGGGTCTCAGGAAGAGCAAGTTCCCGGAGCAGGACAAAGTCCGGAGAAGATACGGCAAAATCCTGCTGAGATCGTTCTCTCGGCGGCCGGGCGGATACCCGGTCTGGACGGAGTGGACAAGTCTTACCTTGAGATCGGCCCGTCGGGAGGGATCGTTGCGGATGAATACGGCCGCACGAAAACGCCCGGGATCTTCGCGGCGGGAGACGTGGTCGAGGGGAGCCCTCAGCTTGCGCATGTCGGTATGGAGCAGGGAAAGCGCGTCGCGCAGTATATCGCGGGGCTTCCGCTCTCCCATCCGTCGGCTGTGGCGAGTTGTATCTATACCGATCCGGAGATCGCGTCGGTCGGCCTGACGGAGGCGCAGGCAAAGGAGGACGGCGTCGACGTGGTCAGCGCGAAGGTGAACCTGCGCGCGAACGCGAGGACGCTGATCTCGACGGACGACAGGGGATTTGTGAAGCTGCTGGCGCAAAAAGACACCGGGCGGCTGCTCGGGGCGCAGCTGATGTGCGGCCGGGCGACGGATCTCGCCGCCGAGCTGGTCCTCGCGGTCAACCAGGGGCTGACGGCGGAGGAGCTGTGCCGCAGCGTGCGCCCGCATCCGAGCTACTGCGAGGCGGTGACGGAGGCGGCGGAAAGTCTGAGGAACCGGATCAATGAAATATAAATACATTATTTCGGATTCTGTGGATCCGTATGAAAATCTCGCGCTTGAGCAGAGCCTGTTCCGTGCGGTCTGCGAGGACAGTATCATCCTGTATCTATGGCAGAATGACAACACGATCGTCATAGGAAGGAATCAGGCTGTGTCCGTGGAATGCCGGGCGGCTGAGTTTCGCGCAAAGGGCGGAAGGATCGCCAGAAGGCGTTCCGGAGGAGGCGCGGTCTACCATGATCTGGGGAACCTGAACTTCTCCATTCTCTGCAAAACCGGCGCCGCGAAGCAGGCGGATTACCGTTTTCTGCTTGTCGACACATTGCGGGATTTCGGCGTCAGAGCGGAGGCGAACGAACGAAATGATCTGCTGGCGGACGGACGGAAATTCAGCGGAAGCGCCGTGTACGACGACGGAGCTGTCCTGTGTCAGCACGGTACGATCCTGATCGGCGCCGATATCGCGAAAATGACTTATTATCTGACGCCGGACAGGAGCAAGCTGGACAGAAATCATGTGGACAGCGTCGCGTCGCGGGTGACGAATCTGTCCGTACTGTCGCCGGAGATAACGGTAAAAAAGCTGCAAGAGGCGCTGATCCGTACCGCGAAGGCGGCGCCGCTTTTGTATTGTCCGGATGCGGACGAGCTGCGAAGGCAGGCGGAATTTTTCGGAAGCGATCGGTGGATTTTTGAAGGAAAAGAATAAGGGACAAAGCGAAAGGAATGGGAAAGGCTATGAAACTGCTGGCATTGTCCGGTCTGATACCGGAGCAGATCTGTGATATTGTCCGTTTTACGGGCTATCCGGGAGAGCGAAGCGTGGCGCATTACTGCGGCTATGCGGAAGATTATATCTCTATGGTGAAGCAGGACGATACGGTCGACGGGGCCGTGTTCCCGAAGAGCTGCGACAGCTGCCGCATCATGGGAAGCTATCTGGAGGACTGCGGAAAATTCTTATATCAGCTGAACATCCCGGCAAGGCAGGATGAGCTTGCGGTGGATTTTCTGGCGGCGGAGCTTGAGCAGTACCAGGCGGCGGTCGAACGGCGCTTCGGGGCGGTCGGGAGTATCGCAGAGCGAGTGGAGGCCGTGAACGCGCGAAACAGGGAAATCCGCGGAGTCTATGAGAATCTCGCGAATATTTCGTACAGGGAATACCTCGAAGCGGTTCACGATATGCTGACGAAGCCGCTTTTTGAGCAGACCGTGAAAAAAGATCTCCCGGAAAAGAAGGCGTCCGGAAAGCGGGTGTATCTTGTCGGGTCGTTTCTCTCCGGCACGGAGCTCGCCGGGGTGATCGAGGACTGCGGCATGACGGTCGTCGGGGATAACCTTCCGGAATCGGGCAGACTGGCGGCCATGCCGGAGGCTGATCCGGGAGGAGAGCTGTACCGGGAGATCGCGGCGTGCGTGCTGCGCGGGCGCCTTTCCCCGACGCAGGACAATTTCCGGCAGATCCTGTCGGCGGACATGGAGGAAATAGAGAGAAAGCAGGTGAACGGCGTGATATTCGTCACACAGAAATATTGTGAGCCGTATGATTACCTGTTTTCGGTTTATCAAAAGATGTTGGGGCAAAAGGGTATAGCGGTCACGAAGCTTACATTGTCCGACTCTGCGGACGTCCGGAAGGCCGGCCTGACGCTGGAGGCTTTCGCGGATGTGATATAAGAGACAGATTCTGACAAAGAACAGGTTCGAAGGAAATGATTCAAAGGAGCTGATCGGATATGGCGCAATCGATTTTGCAGATAAAAAGCCGTTTGCTGAGAGAATACTACAAGGATTTTTCAAAATACGCGAAAGGAAAGCTTCCGGAGAAAAAGGTCGCGTGGGTGACAGCGTTTGTCCCCGTGGAAATCCTGGAAGCGCTGGATATTTCGTACTATTATCCGGAGAGCTACGCCGCGGTCATCGCCGCGAGCGGCGCGGAGCAGCCGCTTCTTGAGGAGAGCGAGGCCAGATGTCTGTCGTGCGACTGCTGCTCGTATTCGTGCTGCATCGAGGGCTGTCTGGAGCAGGAGAAGGGTCCCAGAGGCGTGCCGCCGAAGCCGGATGTGCTGATCGCGACGAACAATCAGTGCAACACGCTGCCGACCTGGTGGAACATTCTGGCCGAGCGGTATCAGGTGCCTCTGATCGTGCTGGACTATCCGGGCGAGACGGCGGACCGCCAGCTTGCGTATGAGTATGTGACGAAGCAGCACCGGGAGCTGATCGCCGAGCTGGAGAAGCTTTCGGGCAACCGGCTGGATCCGTCGGTTCTGGCGGAGCTGATCGCGAACAGCGAGAGAAGCGTGGCAGAGTGGAAGCAGGTAGCCGCCTGCCTGCCGGAATACGAGATCAAGCCGACGATCTTGTTCGACGATATCTCGTTTTTGATCACGTCGCGCTGCAAGACGGAGACCGCCGAGCTTTACCGGCTGATGAATGAGGAGATAAGACAGATGCCGGCGGCCGGAAAGGACAAGATCCCTGTTTTCTGGCTGGGCTATCCCCTCTGGTATCATCCGGACCGCTTCCTGTCGGAGCTTTTGGAGGATTACCGGATCGTGGGGTCAAACTATGTGACATGGTGGAGCTTGAACTACTCCGGGCAGGATGTGTTTGAGAAGCTGTTCCAGGCGTACAATTTCACATTTCTCAATCTCGCGCAGGCGACGAGGAATGAGAGACTTGCGCAGCTGATCGGGGAGTCGAAGGCAGTGTGCGCGGTCACGCTGCACAACAAGAGCTGCAAATGTGATTTTGTGTCTGCGAAGAACATTGCGATCCCGCAGGCGGAGATCGAGATCGACATGATCGACCGGACGTTTGTGGATATGGAAAAGGCCAGAAGGCAGCTTGAGATTTTGAAGGACGCGATATGTATCGGATAGGAATTGATGTGGGCTCTGCGTACACGAAATACTGCGTGATGGATCCGTCGGGCGGGATCGTCGAGTTGTCTCTGGAAAAGACTGCGATCCGTCAGAGAGAGTATTTTCCGGAAAAGCTCAGACGCCTGCGGGAACAGTACGGGGATGTGATGATCGTCTCCTGCGGCTATGGGAAAAAGAATGTTCCGGGGCTCGGAAATATCAACGAGCTCACGGCTCTGGCGCGGGGCGTCTTTTACAGCGAGCCGGAGTCGGACGTTGTGCTCGATATCGGCGGACAGGACACAAAGGTCATTGTGCAGTCGCAGGGACAGCTGAAGCGCTTCTTTCTCAATGACAGGTGCGCCGCCGGGAGCGGTCTGTTTCTCGCGAACACGTCGAAGCTGCTGGGGACGGAGCTTTCAAAGATCGATCTCACAGACGCCGGATGTCCGCCGAAGATCAGGCTTTCCTCTGTGTGCGCGGTGTTCGCGCAGAGCGAGATCGTGGAACTGATCGCTGAGAACACTCCGTCGGAGGAAATCCTGAGGGCGGTTGTCTGGCAGATACTGGTGCAGGCGAAGGCGCTGCTCGGCAAGGTCGGCAGATCACCGATCCTGCTCTCAGGGGGATTGACCCAGATCCCGGGCATCGGACAGTACGCGCGGCGCGCGCTGGAATGCGAATGCCGGATTCCGGAGAACGGAAATTTCCTGTCGGCGATCGGCTGCGCCCTGTGTGCCGCGGACTGTCCGGAATAGTAAACCCTACGCCATCCCTTTCGTCTTGTCCGTGCAGGCCTTCATCCCGGCAAGGACCGCGCCTCGGAAGCCTGCGGCTTCGAGCGCTGCGACGGCCTCGATCGTGGTGCCGGCCGGCGAGCAGACCATGTCCTTGAGCTCGCCCGGATGTCTCCCTGTCTCGAGTACCATCTTCGCGCTGCCGAGCACAGACTGCGCCGCCAGACGGTAGGCCTGCGCGCGCGGGATCCCGTCTCGCACCGCGCCGTCCGCCATCGCCTCGATCAGCATGAAGACGTAGGCCGGGGAGCTGCCGCTCACCGAGACGACCGCGTCGAGCAGGCGCTCTGGCATGATCTCGGCCGTGCCACAGGCTTCGAAGAGAGACAGCACTGTCTGGAGCTCTTTTTTTGTCACGTTGTCGGAGGGGCAGACCGCGGTCATGCCCTCGCCGACCATCGCCGGCGTGTTTGGCATCGTGCGCACCAGCTTGATTTTCTTGCCGAACCACTCCGTGATCGTGGCGATTGATTTGCCGGGCGCGATGGAGACGATCACCTGATTCTGTGTGATGCAGTCTCGGATCTCGTGGATGACCTCCTCATAGAACTGCGGCTTGACCGCCAGAAAGACGATATCCGCGCCGGCGGCGTCGCGGTTGTAGCGCGCCGTGCGCACGCCGTAGGTCTTCGCTGCGCGCGTGAGCGTCTCCTTGTGCAGGGCGGATACGATGATCTCGTCCGCCGGGACAAGCTCCTTTGCGAGAATACCGCTGATGATCGCGGTCGCCATATTGCCGCAGCCGATAAATCCAAGTTTCATAACAGGTCACGTCCTTTCTCTTGTATATGCGGTTTCTTTGTTGTGTCAGACAGTCGTTTTATCGATATCTGTTTCCGGTCAAAGATGCTTATCAAAAATCTCAGCTGACAGTCCATAAGTTTATTATAGCGGCTCTGCCCGTTTTGTCCATGAATAAAAGTAATTTTTTGGAAGAAGATCAACAGAAATTTTATTGACAAAGAAAAGAACTTCTGGCTATGATAAACTGTAAATTTCGTTTGGCCGGGCTTTTGCAACGTTGGATGTTTTTGCATCTGCCGCAAAGAATGAAGGAGACACGATGTCTGAAAATCTACTCGAAAAGCTGAAGCAGTACGGAGCGTCTGATTTCTATCCGCTGCACATGCCGGGGCATAAGCGGCGGATCAGTCCTTTCGGGGATCCGTTCGCGATTGATATCACGGAGATTGATGGCTTTGACGATCTTCACCACGCGCAAGGGATTCTGCTGGAGGCGCAGCGCAGGGCGGCGCGCCTGTACGGCGCGGAGGAGAGCTATTATCTGGTGAACGGGAGCACCTGCGGGATCCTGGCGGCCGTCTCCGCGTCTGTGGCGCGGGGCGGGCGACTCCTGCTGGCGCGCAATAGTCACAGATCCTGCTATCACGCCGCGTTTCTGAATGATCTGCGCGTGACGTATGTCTACCCGCCGTCCGGCAAAATCTGCGGCAGCATCCGTCCGGAGGACATGAGGGAGGCCCTGCGTCGGCATCCCGATATTCAGGCGGTGCTTGTGACCTCGCCGACCTACGATGGCGTAGTGTCGGATATCGGCGCGATTGCGGCGGAGGCGCACGCTGCGGGGGCGGTTCTGATTGTGGACGAGGCGCACGGGGCGCATTTCGGGATGCATCCGTATTTTCCGGAGCGGGCACTTTTCTGCGGGGCAGACATCGTGATCAACAGCCTGCACAAGACGCTCCCCTCGCTGACGCAGACGGCGCTTCTGCACGTACAGGGGAATCGGGCGGACCGGGAGAAGCTCAGGAGTTATCTGGACATCTACCAGACCAGCAGTCCAAGCTACGTCCTGATGTCCGGCATGGACGCCTGTGTCCGGCTGTTGAAGGAGCAGGGCGGCGAGCTGTTCGGAGTATTCGTGGCGCGGCTGGAACGGATGCGGGACGAGCTGCGGCGAAAGCTGCGGGTGCTGCGGCTGGTGGATAAGGATGCGCTGATCTATGACTTTGACCGATCCAAGGTGCTGATCTCTACGGAGCGGTGTGGCATGAGCGGTCCAAAGCTCGCTGCAATTTTGCGGGAGAAATATCACCTGGAGCCGGAGATGGCGGCGGCGGACTACGTGACGGCAATCATGACCGTCGCGGACACGCAAGAGGGCTTCGACCGGCTGACGGCGGCGCTGCTGGAGATCGACGCGGCGCTGGCAGATGGAATGAAAGGCGCTTTGCCGTTTTCAGGTAATTGCGCAGACATGGCAGGAAGCGCGGCCGGGATGCGATGGGCGGAATATCCGGCCAATGAGGAAGTCCTGACGATCCGTCAGGCGCAGGAAAGTCCGTCGGAGTCGGTTTCGCTGGCGGACAGCGCCGGTCGGGTTTCCGCTGAGTATGTCTATCTCTATCCTCCCGGGGTTCCTCTGCTCGTTCCGGGCGAGCGGATCTCGGAGGAGCTTTTGCAAAGGCTTGCACGGGAGCGGGACGCCGGGCTTGCGCTGCGGGGCATGGCGGATGAAAGCGGAAGAGCGATCCGTGTCGTGATGGAAGCGACGGAAATATGATCCGTGTCGTGAAAGAAACGACGGAAGAGCGATTTGTGCCGTGAAGAAAGCGGCAGGCCGGAGCAAGGCGCTGTTGCAATCGGCCGCGGATTGGAATACAATGGCATACAATGAAGGTAACGGATAAATGAAATACAGGTGAAATTATGGGAAAACTCTTTTATGTGATGGGTAAGAGCTCATCGGGCAAGGATACGATCTACGAGGAAGTGCTCTCCAGGAAGGAGCTGGGACTGAAGCCCTTCATCATGTATACGACGCGGCCGATCCGGGCGAAAGAGACGGACGGCGTGCAGTATCATTTTGTCACGGTGGAGAAGCTGCGAGAGATGCAGGAGAAAGGACAGGTTATCGAACTGCGGGAGTATGATACCGCCTGCGGGAAGTGGTATTACTTTACGGCGGACGGGGACAAGATCGACATGGAGCGCTATGACTATCTGGCGCTCGGGACGCTGGTGTCTTTCCAGAAGGTGAGGGATTACTACGGCGCCGACCGTGTGGTGCCGATCTACATTGAGGTGGACGACGGCAACCGCCTGGAGCGGGCGCTGAAGCGCGAGCGGAAGCAGGCCGAACCGAAGTATGAAGAGATGTGCCGGCGATTTCTGGCCGACCAGGCGGATTTTTCAGAGGAAAACATCGCCCGGGTCGGGGTCACGCGACGCTTCCGCAACGACGACGACCGGCAGATCTGCATGGACGAGGTGGCGGCGTTTATCGCGCGTGAGATCGCGGCGGACAGAAGCCCGCTTTAAGCCTGCTCTCAGGACAAAAACAGAAAAACCCAGAGTGCTACCGCTTCACAAGGATATGAAAATGTGGTATACTCATAAACGATCACATTTTTATGTGATAATGGCAGAACCAGCAGTTGTGAAGTACGGCATGTTCGCCGCGCAGATTTGAGGAGACAGGCGATGGCAGGATTTAAAGATATGATCGGGCATAAGCAGGAGATCGCGCTTCTGGAGCGCGCGATAGAGACCGGGAAGGTCAGTCATGCCTATATATTTACCGGGGAAAAGGGAACAGGAAAGAAGCGCCTGGCAGACGCGTTTGCCATGACGCTGCAGTGTACCGCGGACGGCGAGCGGCCGTGCGGGGAATGCCATTCCTGCAAGCAGGCAGCGAGCGGGAATCACCCGGATATTATCAATATTCTTCATGAGAAGCCGGCGAGCATCGGCGTCGACGACGTCCGTGTCCAGCTTACCGGGGACATCCAGATCCGCCCGTACAACGGAAAATACAAGATCTATATCATTCCGGAGGCGGAGAAGCTGACGGTTCAGGCGCAGAACGCGATCCTGAAGACGATCGAGGAGCCGCCGGAGTACGCTGTGATCATTCTGCTCGCGACAAACGAGCAGGTCTTCCTTGACACCATCCGTTCGCGCTGTGTGGTGCTGCACTTAAAGCCGGTGCCGGACGAGCAGGTCAAGGCTTACCTGATGGAGCAGCTGATGGTGCCGGATTATCAGGCGGACATCTGCGTCGCGTTTGCACAGGGAAATATCGGCAAGGCAGTGCGGCTGGCGTCCTCGGAGGATTTCGCCGCGGTCAAGGCCTCGGCCATGATGCTGATCCGCAACGCCGGGAAAATGCAGATCAGTGAGCTGATCGATTATGTAAAAGGGGTTCAGGAATACAAGGTCTCGATTCAGGATTATCTGGATATCCTTGCGCTCTGGTACCGAGATATGGTATATTTCAAGGCGACGCGCGATATCGACGGCATCGTATTTAAGGACGAGCTTCGTACGATCCGCGATACGGTCAGCTATTGCACCTATGAGGGCGTCGAGGAGGTTATGAACGCGATTGAGAGCGCAAAGGCGCGCCTGAGCGCAAATGTAAATTTTGAGCTGACAATGGAGCTTCTGTTCCTTGTCATGAAGGAGAACATACATGGTTAAGATAGTTGGAGTACGGTTCAGAAACGCAGGGAAGGTTTATTACTTTGACCCGAAGAATTACAATATAAAATCAGGCGATCATGTGATCGTAGAGACGGTGCGCGGCGTCGAGTACGGCACTGTGGTCGGCGAAGTTCGGGACGTGGAGGACAAATCTGTCGTTCAGCCGCTGAAATCAGTGATCCGCGTGGCGACTCAGGACGACGACGCCCGCGCGCAGCGCAACCGCGAGAAAGAAAGGGACGCGCTGAAGGTCTGCCAGGAAAAGATCGCGAAGCATGGGCTCGAGATGAAGCTGATCGACGCGGAGTACACGTTTGACAACAACAAAGTCCTGTTTTATTTTACCGCGGACGGAAGGATCGATTTCCGCGAGCTGGTCAAGGATCTGGCGTCTGTGTTCAAGACGCGCATCGAGCTGCGGCAGATCGGGGTGAGGGACGAGACGAAGATCCTCGGCGGGATCGGTATCTGCGGGCGCGTGCTCTGCTGCAACAGCTATCTGTCCGATTTCGCTCCTGTGTCGATCAAGATGGCCAAGGAGCAGAATCTGTCGCTGAATCCGACGAAGATCTCAGGCGCCTGCGGCAGGCTGATGTGCTGTCTGAAGAATGAGGAGGACACTTACGAGTATCTGAACAGCAGGCTTCCGGGCATCGGCGATACCGTGACGACGCCGGATGGGCAGAAGGGCGAGGTCAGCAGTGTGAACGTTCTGCGTCAGCGCGTGAAGGTGCTGCTCGACGTGGAGGACGAAAAGGAGATCCAGGAGTTCGACGCCGCTGATCTGAAGTTCAAGCCGAGAAAGCGCAAGGACAAGAATAAGAACAAAGAAAAAGACAAAGAGAAGGATAGAGAGAAAGAAAAAGGCAGAGAGAAGGATCGGGAGAAAAATAAGGGCGGCAAAAAAGAATCCCGGAATGAGGAAGCCTCCGACGAAGAGCTGAGAGAGCTTGAGGAGCTTGAAGAGATGGAGGCGCTGGACAAAAAGGAAGGGAAATCAAAGCTTGATGAGGATTGAGCTCAGGGAGGGAGAACGGCTGGACGACCTGCACAGAGGCGGCTACCGGATCATTCAGAATGAGAAGCTTTTTTGCTTCGGCATGGACGCGGTTCTTCTCTCCGGCTTCGCGCAGGTGAAGGAAGGCGGCCGGGCGATGGATCTGGGCGCAGGCACGGGTATTCTGCCGATCCTGCTCGCGGCAAAGACCCCGGGCGGGCATTTCACGGGTCTGGAGATTTCGGAGTACTGTGTCGACATGGCTCGGAGGAGCGTGGCGCTCAACGCGCTGGAAGAGCGTGTGGAGATCGTTCAGGGAGATATCAAAAAGGCCGGAGAGCTGTTCGCCCCGGCTTCTTTTGATACTGTCACATCAAATCCTCCGTACATGACGGCGCGGCACGGGCTGGTGAATCCGGATATCGAGAAGGCGGCGGCCAGGCATGAGATCCTGTGTACGCTCGAGGATGTTGTGCGCGCGGCGGCGCAGCTTCTGCGCGTCGGGGGACATTTTTACCTGGTGCATCGGCCGTTCCGCCTGGCGGAAATCATCCGGACGTTGTCGCAGTACCGGTTGGAGCCGAAACGGATGCGGCTGGTCTATCCGTATGTAGATCGGGAGCCGAACATGGTGCTGCTGGAGGCCGTGCGAGGCGGGCGGGCCCGTATGACAGTCGAGCCGCCGCTGATTGTATACGAGCGGCCGGGCGTGTATACGAGAGAAATTCATGAGATATACGGAAACTGAGAGCGGAAGAGAGACATGGAAGACAGCAGGAAGACAGAGGCTGAGGGAATTCCTATGAAAGAGACGGATCGGAAGGAGAAAAAGCTGAGCCGGACGGAGGACAGCGTTTGGGACAATGGTGCTTTTGATACAGAGAACTCTGTACGTTCCGGCGTCCTCTATCTCTGCGCGACGCCGATTGGCAATCTGGAGGATATCACGCTGCGCGTCGTCCGCACGCTGCGGGAGGTCGATCTGATCGCGGCGGAGGATACGCGCAACAGCCGGAAGCTCCTGAATCATTTTGAGATCAAAACTCCCATGACGAGCTATCACGAGTACAACAAGATCGAGAAGGCGCGCGCCCTGATCACGAAGCTGCGGGAGGGCAAAAGCCTGGCGCTGATCACGGACGCGGGGACGCCCGGGATCTCCGACCCCGGAGAGGAGCTGGTCCGCATGTGCGCGGAGGAGGGGATCGAGGTAACCTCGCTTCCGGGAGCCTGCGCGTGCGTGACGGCGCTGACTTTATCAGCGCTTCCGACGCGGCGTTTTTGCTTCGAGGCGTTTTTGCCGCCGGATAAAAAGGAGCGGCAGCAGGTGCTCGAAGAGTTGAAGACCGAGACGCGCACGACGATCCTGTACGAGGCGCCGCACCGGCTGGTTCGCACGCTCGGGGAGCTTCTGGAGACGCTGGGAGAGCGGAGGGTCTCTGTCTGCCGGGAGCTCACGAAGAAGCACGAGACGGTGCGCAGGACGAGTCTGTCCGAGGCGCTTGCCTGGTACGAGGCGCACGAGCCGAAGGGAGAGTGCGTGATCGTCCTGGAGGGGCGCAGCCGGGCCGCGATGGAGCAGGAGGGGCGGCAGGAGTGGGAGGGGATCGATATCCGCGCCCATGTGGAATTGTACGAGAGCCGCGGGATGGATCACAAGGAGGCCATGAAGCAGGCCGCGAAGGACCGCGGGATCCCGAAGCGGGATGTGTACGCGGCGCTGCTGCAGGAGGACAGCTGAGCGGGACAGACAGCAGAACAGCGAGCAAGACAGACAGCAGAACAGGCAGGACAGGACATTATAAGGCAAAATAATACAAGACAAAATAATACAAGACAAAATAATACAAGACAGAATGGAGAATGACTATGCCGGCAATTTATGCACATGATCGTTTCGGCGCGGACGTAGCCGAGCGTTTGGATCCGGAGCTGAAGGAGATCATCAGAAAATACCCCGCGTCGTACGCGGCCGGGCTTCAGGGGCCTGATATTTTATTCTTTTACCGCGCGTGGGGGAAGAACAGTGTGAACCAGTATGGGGTGCACCTGCACAAGATTTCCGCGCTGCCTTTTTTTGAGCACGCGCGGGAGGTGGTGAAGGAGCACGGACGTGACAGCAGGGAGTACGCCTACCTGATGGGCTTTATCTGCCATTATATTCTCGACAGTGAATGCCACCCATACGTGGAGCAGATGATTGAAAAGATCGGCGTGCAGCATCTGGAGATCGAGGAAGAGTTCGAGAAAATGCTTCTGCGGATGGACGGAAAGGACGCGGTGTCGTTTCCGGCGGCTACGCTTGTCCCGACGGATGAGCAGACGGCCGGGGCGATCGCTCCGTTTTACGATGAGAGGATTGACAAGAAGGTGGTGCTCCAGTCGCTTAAAGATATGAAGACGATCAAAAAGCTCTTCTGCGCGCCCGGGGCGTTCAAGCAGGGCTTTATCAACTCGACGATGAAGCTTTTGCGGCACCATGAAAGGATGAAAGGGCTGATGTATCAGCGCGTGGACAATCCTGCGTGCCGGGAGAGCGATGAAGGGCTGATGAAGCGCTACGACGGCGCGATCGGCGTCGCTGCGGAGATGATCATGAGCTTTGACGAAAGCCTGCGCACGGGCGGGGAGCTGAACGCACGCTTCGACCGGACCTTCGAGTGACGAAGGCCGCGGATCCGGGGCAGTCCGGCTGCATGCGGCAGAGCTTCCCAGAGGGCAGGAGGCACGTTTTGAATCAGAAATCGACAGGAGGAGAGAAGAATGAATACGAAGCTTACAAAGCTGGAAAAATATTGGATTCTTTATGATGTGGGAAATTCCGCGTTTACACTGCTGATCGCGACGATCCTGCCGATCTATTTCAATTCTCTTGCGGGAGGCGCGGGTCTCTCGGAGGTGGATTACCTGGCGTACTGGGGCTATGCCGCTTCCGTTGCGACCGTGATCGTGGCGGTCATCGGCCCGGTCTTCGGCACGCTCGCAGACACGAAGAATTTCAAGAAGCCGGTTTTTACGGTCAGCATGATGGTGGGTGTGATCGGCTGTGCGGCGCTGTCCTTCCCTTCTTCCTGGATCGTGTTTCTGGCAGTGTTCGTGATCGCGAAGGTCGGCTACAGCGCGAGCCTGGTTTTCTATGACTCCATGCTTACGGACGTCACGGAGCCGGACCGCCTCGACATGGTGTCCTCGCACGGGTATGCCTGGGGCTACATCGGGAGCTGCATCCCGTTTATCGTGTCGCTGGTCTTTGTGCTGATGAATGAGAAGATTGGTATCAGCATGGGCACGGCGATGACGATCGCCTTCTTCCTGAACGCGCTCTGGTGGCTGCTTGTCAGTCTGCCCCTGCTCAGGAATTACAGGCAGAAGAATTACATCGAAATGCCGGAGCATCCGGTGCGTGAAAGCTTCGCCCGTCTCGCGGCGACGCTTCGGGATATCCGCGGGCAGAAGCATATCTTTCTGTATCTGCTGGCGTTCTTCTGCTTCATCGACGGAGTCTATACGATCATCGAGATGGCGACAGCCTACGGCAGCGCGCTGGGTCTGGATACGCAAGGGCTGCTGCTGGCGCTGCTGGTGACACAGATCGTGGCATTCCCGTTTGCGCTGCTTTTTGCGCGGCTCTCAAAGAAATATCCGACCGATACGCTGATCAAGGTATGTATCCTGGCTTATCTGGGTATCGCGCTATTTGCGATCCAGCTGGACAAACAGTGGGAATTCTGGCTGTTGGCCATACTGGTCGGGATGTTTCAGGGCGCGATCCAGGCGCTTTCGCGCTCTTACTTTGCGCGTATCATCCCGCCGGAGAAATCCGGGGAATATTTCGGCATCTACGATATCTGCGGCAAGGGCGCGTCCTTTGTCGGGACGACGCTGGTTGGCCTGATCGCTCAGCTTACCGGCCGCGCGAGCGCTGGCGTCTCGATCCTGTCGCTGATGTTCCTGCTCGGCTACCTGATCTTCTGCAAGGCGGCAAAGATGAATCGGAATTAAAATAGAATCTCGCTTGCGAGATTCTCCGCCTGCGGCGGGCCGCGTCAGCGACATCTTCCTCTCCGCCGCAGTGCGATCCCGCGGAGCGTTTTTTGTGTCACAGGACGAAATTTCCTGTGACATAAAAAAGTCCCCCGGCAGATGCCTCGGGGGATTTTTACAAGCTCAGCTCAGAAGTTCTGTCAGCACCTCGAGCAGTTTTTTCATGTCGATTGGCTTCGCGATGTGAGCGTTCATGCCGCTCTCCAGCGCGAGCTTCCGGTCCTCGTCGAAAGCGTTGGCCGTCATGGCGACGATCGGGATATTGGCCAGCTTCGGATTTTCGAGCGCGCGGATCGCCTTTGTGGCGTCGTAGCCGTTCATCTTCGGCATCTGGACGTCCATGAGGATCAGGGCATAATAGCCCGGCTCTGAGGCCTTGATCTTGTCTACCGCGACGGTGCCGTCCTCGGCTGTGTCTACGACAAAGCCGCTTGCCTCGAGAAGCTCCTTCGCGATCTCGCGGTTCAGCTCGTTGTCTTCTGTGAGCAGCAGACGCATGCCCTGAAGTTGTCCGGCGACGTCCGGGATCGGGTGCTTTTGCTGTATCTGCTGCGCCTCCAGGCTGTCGCTCGTGGCGGCGACCAGGATGTCCCTGAGCTCGGAGAGGAAGATCGGCTTGTTGCAAAAGGCGGTCACGCCGGCCGCGCGCGCTTCATCCTCGATCGAGGTCCAGTCATAGGCGGTGATGATGATGATCGGCGTGTTGTCGCCGACCACCGCGCGGATCTGGCGCACGACCTCAATGCCGTTCAGATCGGGCAGCAGCCAGTCGATAATGTAAGCGTGGTATTCGTCGCCCAGCTCATAGGCCTGCTTCGCGTGCAACACGGCTTCCTTGCCGTGCAGGACCCACTCGGAGCGCATACCGATCTGCCGCAGCATCTTGGTGACGCTGTCGCAGGTCGAGAAGCTGTCATCTGCGACGAGCGCGCGCAGTCCCTGCAATTCTTCTACCACTTCTACGTGCTTCGGATCGTCCTGAAGCCGGAAATCCAGATTGATGATAAATTCGCTGCCCTTACCCTGTTCGGAGTGCAGCTCGATCGTGCCGCCCATCGTGTCGACGATGTTTTTTGTGATGGCCATGCCGAGGCCCGTGCCCTGGATGCCGCTGGCGGTCGTGTTGCGCTCCCGCTCAAATGGCTCGAAGATGTGCTTCGTGAATTCCGGGCTCATGCCGATACCGGTGTCCTTGACGCGGATCTCGTAGGAGCCGTAGCCCTTGGGCGCGCGCGGCTTTTGGCGGATCGTCAGCGCGACCGTGCCGCCGGCAGGGGTGAACTTGATTGCGTTCGAGAGCAGATTTAAAAGCACCTGGTTCACGTGCAGCTTGTCGCAGTAGATATCCTCGTCTACAATGTCCACGGTATCCATGAAGAAATTGAGCTGCTTGGACTGCATCTGCGTCTGTATGATGTTGCGCATATCGCGGAAAATATCGGAGATCGAGCACTCCTTCTCCTCGATGTTCAGCTTGCCGGACTCGATGCGGCTCATATCCAGGATATCGTTGATGAGCGAGAGCAGGTGGTTGCTGGAGGAGAGGATCTTCGTCAGATACTCCTGCGTACGCTCCCGGTTGTCCAGGTTCGTCTGCGCGAGCGTCGTGAAGCCGATGATCGCGTTCATCGGAGTGCGGATATCGTGCGACATGTTCGAGAGGAAGGTGCTCTTCGCCCGGTCCGCCGCCTCGGCCTTCTGCAGCTTCTCGGCGAGCACCGCGTGCTCGACCTCCTGCTCCATCAGCTGCTTCGCGTTGCGACGGACCCAAAGGTAGTACAGGACGACTGTGGCGGCCATCAGAAGTCCGAGGAGGATGTAGACGTTTCGAACCGCGAAGACGCTGGCGAAGGCCTCCTTCTCAGGCACGTCGACCGCGACCGCCCAGTCGTTGATCCCGATGGGGGCGTAGTACATGTATTCCCAGCCGTCGGTGTTCGGCGTGCGGTAGACGACGTAGCCGGAGTTCAGGTCGGTCAGATCGTCCGTGAATTCATCCCAGCCCTTGTCGCCTTTAGTCTCCCGGCCGGGGTTGGCGCCGGAGAAGTCTTTGATATTCCCGAGCGTGTCGTGCCAGGTATCCACGAGAAAATCTCCGGATTTCGTGTCGATGATGTAGATGAATGCGCTCGCGTTGTAGATATTGTCGATGTTGAGGCTGCCGGGCAGACTCTCCAGATCGGTGACGCCGTAGAGCAGGGCGGCGGTCTCCCCGTCCTGGATGATCGGCACAAAATGCCGCAGGATTGGCTTGCCGGTGTTGAGTTCGTATGTACGGTCTGAGATATGCTCTCCGAGCGGGGCTTCCTCCGCAAAAGTAAAATTACCTCTCTCCGAGGCCTCGGTGATCGTGCCGTCCGCGGAGAGAATACGGTCGTCCGGCAGCAGAACCCTCACGTTCATCGTGTCGAGAAGAGGATTCACGCTCTCCATGATCGCAAGCGTGGCCTCGATGTCGAAGTTGTCCGCCTGGGAGATGATGCCGGCCGTGGCGTTCAGGAGGCGGCTGTCGCGCTCAAGCTTGGACGTGATCTCCTCGATCGTGGTGTTGGCTCCCTCCTCCAGACGGCTCAAGGAGCGTTCCCGGAGAACAGAATTGATCTGATAATAGGCGAAAACCAGAAGCACCATAATGACGGCGATCACAATACCCGTGGCAGTCAGGCTCCTGTCTTGCTTCGCGACATGCTCCCGCAATAGCTCTTTGTTTATTTCATTTTTTTTATTCTTATTCATTGTGATTAGCCCTCCGGGTGGCTGCCTCTTTGATCTTATTGATATTGTTACTTTATTCGGCATAGACCGCCGGTGTGTCCATGTGTGCGACATTTTCTGTCCGATAAAATTATTATCTAAAATTATAACAAATAACTCCGGACATGTCCAGAATAAAAGCCCGGATCGCCTGTGCTTTACGCAGGAATTCGGACTT
>CANQVT010000004.1 GCA_947627365.1 uncultured Lachnospiraceae bacterium
CTTCGGCTATATCCTTCCCACTACCGGGCGAATTCGGGACTTTCACCCGTTAGAAACGTGCGCCGCCGGGCGCACTAAAGTAAAACCTCCTGGACAGCATTCCGTCCAAGAGGTTTTCTTTTATCGACTCTTTCCGTTAATAACAGGTACATTCTGCTTTGCCATTTTCTCTGTTATAAAAATTAGCTGAAGCCGAATTAAGAGGATTTTTGTTTTACATACAATCAATATCCATTATGGAATCCGTTGCACCAATGCACTGTAACTGAACTGGCATAAAGACTTTTAATATTGCCGTCAAAGAAATTTCAACCATAACCATATTGCGCACAAATAACTATAACTTTCCTAGCTTTTCTAAGAATACAACATAAAACTCTCTTTCTTTCATAAGAGCTTGCTGCACTTCAATACTTTTTTTAGTATTTGGTTCTAGCGGATGATCCAAGTTATACAATGCTTGCTTTGTTGCTTGAATGGCAGATTCCACGCTATTTCCTAAAATATCCGAACTATTTGATTTGCCATTGTAGTCATTAACAATCCTCTGAACTATCATCTGCGAAATATGGTTATACATTCCCGTATGAGATATTCCCAATCCATTAGCACCCACTTGTCTAGCGCTTTCTATCCATGCATCTTTTACACATTGTGGTGCATTTGGTCCGACAATATCAAATGCCTTTTCGTCATAATTGATTTCCGGTATGCCTTGATCCTTCTGCGTATTTACCACTTTCATAAATTGAGGCGTTTTAGTGTCCTTGCTTACTGATGAATATGATATATTATTTTGCTTGTAATCCACACTAACTTGCATCATTCCACATTCTTTCTCCTTAATACACATAAAACCTAATGTTCATTGTATTCCACGGTAAATTGGCAGAAGTAGAATTTGCTGTAAATGTTCCTATCTCATATTCGCTTCCTTCATATGTCCAAAGACACGCATATCCATCAATAATACTATCATTATTAAAATCTAATGCCTAGGTATCGGTCAATGTCATATTCATATTATTAAAATATGCAAACCTTGTCTTAGCATATCCAACTTCGATTGTGATAGCCTGAAACCAAGTTCCACCGTGATCCAACTTAGAACCTACCTGTGCAGTGGTCGATGAATGATCAATCATCTCTGTTCCCGCTTTTTCTGAGTTGATTTCATAAAGATAGAACTGTGTCAGTGCCGGAGCCGATGGGATAAGCATAATATCAGAATCCTCTACATTGAAAATGTACTGAGAAAACTCTTCCAGATTTGTTTCAGATAAACTCTCCCATTTTTTAGGCTGTTCATTTTCTGCCGCCAAAGTACTCACACTTGTTCCCATTAACATCGCTGTTGCTAATACAAATGCCATAATTCTTTTAAATGCTTTGCTCATTTTAATTTCTCCTTATTGTTTTTATTTAACATGGTTTATCCGATCATTTTGTTGCTTTTAGATATAGTTTCATCCCCTTCTCAGATTAGGCACAAAACATATAGAATAACCCATTGCTATCCATACTCCTGTTGTCAGAATATCAATATATAAAAATGCAGGCAATATGCATTGCAGAAAATGGTTTCATATTGCAGAGAATAACTTAGCCATTCTCTACAAATTTCAAAATAACTCAAATATGGTTTGATTATATATCTATTAGCGGCTAAAAATAATGACATCATAATATGCATTGCAGATAATGACCTTGTATTGCAGAAAATGACCAAACTTTTGTGGTTCAACTGCAAACACTACAGAAAATAGCGAAAAATACAGGAGTTGCTACCACCATTCACGCTGAATATCTTTCCTATGATGCTGCAAATGATTTAGTAAATTCAGCAGATTTAATATTCAGTGGAAGCCTTTTGAATGTGACACAGGTAATATATGATCTGAACGCCCCGGAAGCATATGAAGAAAACACCGGTAAAATTACCTTATCATAAATTTTCTTTAAAAAGTAAAAAACCTCTTGGACAAAACATCATCCCGTCCAAGAGGTTTTCTTTTATCGGCTCTTTCCACTCATAACAGGTACATTCTGCTTTGCCATTTTTTCTGTCATTGCTTGCGTTATCTGTTGTTCGTATGCCTCAAAGACCTCCGATCCATACTGAAAGGCAGGCTCCGCCACCGTCATATTTGCTGACGGATTGATAACCTCCGCCTCCACACGCTCCATCTTCTGTACGGCTTGATCCCTCTGTTGTTGCTGATCCTGCGTCAAACGCTGTATCTGATTGAGCGCCGCCTCCGCATAGTTTATCACTCCCGACAACAGTTTCCGCTTTGCCATTAACGGTTTCTTAAGCAGTTCCGTTTTAGAAAATTTCTTCTCCCCATACTTCTTTTCCGGCTTTCCGGCGAAAACTCTCAGGGTATTTGACGCCTTCTGGAACGCCTCACGCATACCCTTTCCCAGTGCATCTATCCTGTCAAGGCTCCTGTCTACCTCCGTTATGCTCTCTTTCACATTCTGACGGATCTTCTCCAGCTTATCCCTAATGCCTGTAAATTCAGACATTTTATTTAAGGCGGCTTTACCTTTCTGCTTGGCCTCCGCCACGATTTCCGCCGCCTTTTCCTTAAACTCCGTTTTGACTTCAAACAACTGCTGTTTTATCTTCTGGCACTGTTGCTCCAAATTGTCAATCGTTTTTGTCAGGGTTTCTTTCAGTGACTTGCGCTGCCTTTTCGCCTCCATCTCCGCAAGCTGCTTTCTCATACCTGCAAGTTCCTCAATGACCGCATCCATTTTTCTCTCCATACCCTGAATATATGCCGCCATTTTACCCACATTGTTAGCCGCCTCTTTCTGCTGATTTTTGTTTAACAATTCAATCAGTTCCTGCACAACTTGATCATTCGTCAGCTCCATAACTGCCTCCTTTCTCCACGGGGCTAAATGCCCCGTGAAATCTTAATATCGAATTAGCGGAAAGGAAGCTCCTGATCCCACTGTCTGTTCTCCGCTACCATACTGCTCTGTTCCATAGCCCTCTCCCTGCCCTCGTTCAGTGCCTGCTCCTTTTCCTGCTGATAGCACTCCAGAAGTCTGTCATTTAGCTTTTCACGGAACTCCTTTGTAACAGGATAGCAGATGTCACGGTAAACCGGCTTATCGCCTTTACCGTTTACCATGTGGGAGGGCATAGATACAAAATCCTTTTCCTTGCCCCTCAAAATGCTTATATTGCCTACCACAAAGCTGTCCTCAAAGTAAATGCGACCAAGTCCTAAGATATTGCTGCCCTCTCTCTCATAAGGAGTGACCTTGACCTCAAACTCCGGCTCCTGCGGACTTTCCACTTCCATCTTTACCTCCGCCTTGCCAGTCTGCTCCATCTCCGCATACAGATCAAGGATAGCTCCGTACAATTCCTCACGGAACTCCTTTGTAATAGGATTGCAGATGTCCTTATATACGGTTTCGTTATGCTCTGTCCTCTCCTTGCTCGCAAAGGAAGGCATTGAGATAAAAGGCTGGTCATCCTTTCCCTCCAGAACCGCTATATTGTTGATCTTGAACACGCCTCCGAGAACAACAGTAGCAAATGCCCGCACCTTCTTTTCCGCATTGCTGACTGCGTTCAACTGAATTGAATAATCCATAACTTTCCTCTCTTTCCGCCTGTTTCTCAGGCAATCACATTTTTAATGGTTTCTTATCTGAAATGTCCCGGCTTAGCTGTCAAGGACATATTCATTCATCACTGTCTGCCTCAGTCTCCGGCAGACAGATAAAACAGGATAACTGTTCTATGCGCTCCATATCCATTTTCCCACGCAGGAAATTAGCCAGCGTCAGCACAAATCCGTCCTGCTCATAGTAGAGCCAGTCTCCCTCTTTGGTTTCCTCTCCCGCTTCAGCCACAATGGAAATGGCACAGTCCGGAAGGTACATCTGCTCTGCTTCGTCATAGTTACAGAACACGCCTTCATGCAGATTTAATCCAAGCTCCGGTATCTGCACCCACCATCCGCTTATCACAATCTGATAATCTTCCTCGCTTTCCATCACATCATCCGCCACTTCGGAAAAGTCCATTTCCCCTATAATTTCCTCTACCTCTACCAAACGGTATGCTTTTTTCATTCCTCCATTCCTTTCCACTGGCATCTCACGATCAGCCGCATAGTGCCGCTGTTTTCACAGGTTAAAAGCGTTAGCTCCCTCTCCTGCCCCTGATCCTTGACGGAGTTTTCATACGGTCCTACTACCTCAGATTCGCTCACTTCATAGAGATACACTCTGCCCTCATGATCTGTCAGTTTTACTACATCTCCTTGCTGCAGCTGGTTAAGATACTTAAAATAAGTCCCGTATCTGCTGCCCCGATGTCCGGCTAGAACACAGTTTCCCGTCTCTCCGATACCCGCCGTTCCCGGTATATGACCGATTCCCACGCTAAGCTCTGCGCTTCCTGCGCCCTCCACAACGGGATATTTCAGGTCTAAAGCTTCCATCTCAACAATTCCCATAACATCACCCGTCTGAAAAGAGGCAGCTGTTTTTTCATCGGTGCCGGTTTCCCCGTCACTGGTCTTTACTTTTCCCTTATCGCCGCTATCCTCCACGATGGTCTGTTCGATTTCCTTTATAAGCCGATCCGTCCTGTCTCTCCCACAGAAGGAATAAATAAGCGGAACCGACATAACAGCCAGTCCCGCAGCGATACATATTGCCGCCATGATCTTTCTTTTCATCTGCTCTCCTTCCCATTTGGTACTGTCATGTAACCCCTTGTCTGCTCTGCCACCATACTCTGACCTGAAATGGCATTTTCGTCCAAGTCCACATCCGGCGTGGCACTGTTCTCCAAGTCAAGCTCCACATTCAACTCATTCAGGCGGTCAATCTTCTCGTTTAACTCCTGTTCCTGCGCAAATGGCTTGTCATATTCCAACTTAGACTGCTCCATATCACGCTGATACTGAGTGATCCGCTCCTCCAGCACCGCCTTATTCTGCTCGATACCACCCAACAGGTTCTCCAGCTTTACCATATTGCCTACCGGACTTGCAGACAGCTCAACTTTATAATCTGTCCTGCCCCTGAGTATAAGGTAATGCATCCCGATATGGTTCTTCTCCACAAGCAGTTCAAAACCTTTAAATTCCCCGATATGCGTTGTTTCGCCCTTGCTGCACTTGCTGACTGCTTCAAGCATCACCGTACCGCCATCGGTCCGTTCCGTAAACCTCGCTTTGCCGATGGTAATTGCAAAATCAGGCTCCGTGAGCAGTGATTGCTCCGCCGTTTTTGTATCTGCCTCAACACAGGCAAGCTTTTCCTGTGCCGCCGCTATCTGTTTTGGATAACGGATCATAAAGTTATCCTCCAGATTGTACCGCTGTCTGTCATAGGTGCTTTTTAGCAGTTTAAGCCTCTGCACATCATTTTCAAGCTCCATTTTCTCCTTGATTAAGGGGTTTCCGGTCGCTACCGCCTTGATCTCCGCATAGGACAGGGTAGCCTCGTCAATGTCCTCACAGGTACGGGAGACTGCCTTGCTCGTCATGATCTGACTGATAAACCTCTGCTTATTCTCAATAATGCTCCAACTGTATGCATCGAAGGTTCCTTGCGTCACATATCGGTAAACAGCAATCTCATCATTCTCATTTCCCTGACGTATCCCACGCCCCTCCCTCTGCTCAATGCAGGACGGCTTCCACGGGCAGTCAATATGGTGCATTGCCGTAAGATGCGTCTGCACATTGACGCCGGTTCCGCACTTGTCCGTTGAACCGATCAGGATCTTTTTCTTACCGGTCCGCATTTCTTTGAACAGGTCATCCCTCTGTGCATCCGTTTTGGCATCGTGGATAAAAGCAATCTCATTCGCAGGTATCCCGGCTTTCACAAGCTGCGTCTTAACATAGTTATACACATCGAACTCGCATTCTCCGCTCCTTAATTTGTCCTCCCAGTCCCCGCTCCAAATGGTTTTAGGTGTTCCAATGTCCGAAAAAACAAGCTGGCATCCGATTTTGCCGTCTTTATTGCCCGCAAAATACTCTGCTGCCACATTTTCAACCACCTTGTTCAGTTTGCTGTCGGAATTGTTTGGCGCATCCGGTATCAGCAGCCTTGCATCTGTTCCCAAAAGCCTTGCCTCATGTGTGATTTTCAGGAAGTTGTCAACGCTCGGATCAACATTTCCGCTGCGGATTGCCTCCGCCCTGGTCACAAATTCCTCCATAACCTGTTTCACGAACCAATCCGGCTCACTCTTTACGATGACAGGCTTTCCCTCCCGCAGCTTTGGCACCGGAAGTTCGATCATATCACTTGTCACGACATCCGCCATTTCCTTAAAAGTGTTCATAAGTTCCGGTACATTGGTAAACTTGTTGAAACGGCTCTTGAATCGGAAACCGTTTCCTTCCACCGTAAGCTCCAGTGCCGTAGTGACCTCCCCGAAGTTAGTAGCCCAAGAGTCAAAGTGGTAAATTCCCATGCGCTCTAAGGTATCCTTTTGGAGATACTTCTGCATGACATACATCTCGCACATAGTATTCGAGATCGGTGTACCCGTTGCAAACACAATCCCTCTGCCATCGTTGATCTGAGAAATATACTGGCATTTGAGCTGCATATCCGTAGCCTTCTTTGAGCCGGAGCTGGATATTCCCGATACATTGTTGATCTTGGAAAATATAGCAAGGTTTTTAAACATATGCGCCTCGTCCACCATGATGGAATCAATGCCCAGTTCCTCAAATGTGATCAGGTCATCCTTTCTGCTTTCGTCTGACAGTTCTTTCAGCTCAGCCTCCAGCTTTTTCTTCTGCGCCTCCATCTGCTTGATTGTCCACTGCTCTCCCTTTTCTTCCTTTATCTCTTCAATCGCAGCCGTCATCTCTGCTATCTGTTCGCTAAGCATATGCTCTTTCCGCTCCTGAGAGATCGGGATCTTCTCAAACTGGGAGTGGGACATAATGATACAGTCATAATCCCCTGTTGCTATCCTTGACACAAACTGCTTTCTCCGGCTCTTTTCAAAATCACGCTCTGTTGCCACCAGAATGTTTGCGGAAGGATACAAACGCATAAATTCGCCCGCTGTCTGCCCGATCAGAGATTTTGGCACTACAATAACATTCTTGTTGGAAAGACCAAGACGCTTCTGCTCCATGCACGCAGCCATCATTGTAAAAGTCTTTCCGGCGCCGACACAGTGGGCAAGCAGCGTATTTCCGCCGAGAAGTATCCTTGCTATCGCATTCTTCTGGTGATCCCGCAGCTTTATTTCAGGGTTCATTCCGGGAAATGTCAGATGGGAGCCGTCATACTCACGCAGACGGATATTGTTAAAGGTTTCATTATAATACTGCACATACTTCTGGCGCCGCTCTACATCCTTGAATATCCAGTTCTTAAACGCCTCTTTCATCTGGTTCTGCTTTTCCCTTGCGAGCATAGTCTCATTCTTGTTTATGACATAGTGTACCTTTCCGTCAGGTTCCTCTACCCTGTCACGTATCGTAACTGTCCGCAGGTTCAGGGTTTCCTCTAAAATAGAATAGGCATCCATGCGCTTTGTTCCGTAGGTTTCCGTAGCGGCAATGGAATAATTGTCAAGCCGCTTATTTTCTACAAACCAGTTCATACCATAGGGATTAAGCTTCACCTGTATGCCCGAACTGTAATACTGGCTTCTGACTGCTCTTGCCCTCCTCGGTGTTTCCAGAAGTTCATAGATAAATGCCTCATAATCCTCCGGATCGATCCATGTCATACCGATGCGCATATCTATCTCTGTGGCGTCAAGGTCTTTGGGCTGTACCTTTTCCAGTGCCTCCACATTGCCAGAAAACAGATCTCCGTTTTCCTCCGCATATGCCTTTGCAATCCGCAGCTTATCCCTCACACAGCCTGAAAGATATTCATCCGCCGTTTTCCAGCCTGCATTGAAGTTGTTCTCGTTGTACTCCGTTGGATCAAGGAAGATAAGTCCCTCAAGTTCCTGTACCAGAAGTGACCGCTTTAGCTCTGCCTCCGCATCAGCGGAGAGCGTACTTCCCTCCGGCAGCTGCTCTAACGCCTGTTTCATGTCCGGCTCATACAGACTGAGCATAAAAGGAATGTTGACTCTGCCGTACTCATTGACGGAGATATTGAGCGCCTCAACCGCTGTCTCCACTCTGTCATTTTGTGACTTTGGTCGGATTGTCTGCTTATAGAACATATCCGCCTTTTCCACTCTGCCATCCTCGTCCACCACTTCAAGGGAACATAAAAGCGGGTAGTCCGCATCGTCACGGAATGCCCGCATATTGCTCTGCCCTGTCAGATAACCGTATTTCTTCACATAGGCATCATATTTATCATTTAATAACTTCTGTTGGTACTTTAATTCCTCCTCGCTGCACCCTTCCGTCTGGATAAAGATAAGCTGTCGGGTGACATTCCTGATTTCATCCATGTACCGTATCCTCTCCTCCATATTTGCCGACACCTCCTTGCGGTACATTTTGGAGTTGTCACGGTAATAGAGTTTTCCGTTCACAAAGGCATAGGTATAATTCTTCACATCAGGATCGGCATCTATCATATCAAGGGAGCTTTCCCCTTCCTCTAAGATTTCCTCTGCCTGCGTGATCTGCCCCTCCAGCCTGTCCACAGCCTCATGAAGTGCCGCCTTCAGGTCGAAGCTTTCGTCACTATTGATACAGCTTGTATATTTGCTCTCATTGCCGAACATCCTGTCATCATATTCCATATGCCCCAGCATCATCTCAGGGTGTTCCACAAAGTAGGAATTGACCGCTATCCCGTCCTCCGTCCTGCCTAAATGCACCCAGTCCGGCTCCGTAACAATCTTTCTGTCACGCTTCTGCAGGAATATGATGTCACTCGTAACTTCCGTTCCCGCACTGTCACGGAAAGCAGTGTTTGGCAGCCTCACAGCACCTATAAACTCCGCACGTTCCGCAAGATATTTGCGGACCGCAGGATTCGCCTTATCCAGTGTGCCCTTGCTCGTGATAAATGCCACTATGCCGCCCGGTCTGACCTTATCCAGTGTTTTTGCAAAAAAATAATCGTGGATACGGAAGTTGTACTTTGCATACTTAGGATCATAGAGCTTATAGTCCCCGAATGGGACATTGCCCACCGCAATATCAAAAAAGTTATCCGGAAACTGCTTTTCTTCATAACCCCGAATTGCAATTTCCGCCTTTGGATAGAGCAGCTTTGCGATTCTTCCTGAAATATCATCCTTTTCCACGCCGTAGAGTCTGCTGCCCGCCATACTCTCAGGCAGCGTACCGAAGAAATGCCCGATACCCATTGCCGGCTCCAGAATACTCCCGCCCTGAAAGCCAAGCTTTTCCAGAGCCTCATACACCGCCTCAGTAATCACGGGATCGGTATAAAACGCCGTGTTCACGGAATCCCTTGCTTCTTCGTATTCAAATGTGGAGAGTAAGCCTTTCAGTTCCTCATATTCTTTTTCCCAGCTTTCGTTATTGGCGTCAAAGGCTTGCGGTATACCGCCCCAGCCCACATATCTTGTAAGTATCTTCTGTTCTTCCCTCGTTGCCGACCGTCCCTCATACTCTATCTGTTTTAACAGCCGGATTGCCTCGATGTTCCACCGATACCTTATCTTTGGACCGCCCTTTGGCAGTTCGCCAGCCGACAGACGGAAATTCCCTGTGTCCCGTTTTGCTTTCAGATTGTCCAGTGCATCCGAAAACTGTTTCTCTAAAGCGGACTTTTTTTCATAAGGCTTTTCCGAGAACTCTTTTACATAGGCATCCTGACGCTTTTTCTCCGTAAATATGCCTGCCTGTATCAGATATTCCATCACGGAATAAATCTGTTCATAGGTTACGGACACCTGCTTTCTTTCTTCCCCCTGACCTTTATAATCTACCAGAAAGGAATCCCTGCTCTGTGTATACTCTATCAGCCCATGCGCATTAGCATGGTAGGATTTCTTCTCGTCCTTATCGGCATATTGGTTTATGGTGTGTTTTAGGAAATGCAGCTTGTTTTCTTTTGACAGACTGCTCTCATGCACCATCTGGAGAAATGATTGAAATGGTGCGATAGCGGAGCAAGCCTGTAGGTAAATCTCCAGCGCCTCCCTCAGATCGTTTTCCATTTCCTCGACCTGTTTTAGCGCCTCCGGAAATGTACCCTTTTTCCCCTGAGAGGCGGCCGGCTCTGCCTGACCGGAAAGACTGCTCTCTGCCTCATTTGTCTTGATTTTCCCCTGCTCCTGCACAGGCATTTCCACCGCCGGCAGCTCAATAGCCGTAAAGTTGGGTTCCGTCGCCATTTTCCGTTTGTAGTCATGGTAGATCTCCATAAACCACGGCATAGCGGTAAAAGACTGAGGGTTTTCTTTAAAACGCTCAAACTCGCCCTCGCTCAGATAGTCATTTTCCTCGATCATATGGAGGATAAGGGCAGCGCAATATTTATAATCTGCACGTTTTTCTTCCCTCGTGCCGTCTGCCTCTGCATAGGACACGATGATCCCTTCGCTGTCCCTTGTGATAATGGCATCCCCATAAGGACCGCTTATTGTATGGGACATTGCAAATTCTTCCCGTTCTTCCCCGTACACCTTTGCAAGAAACTCAGCCTTAGACTCCAGAGGGAGATTAGTGGTAAAAATGTCATACAACAGAGTTTTTACGGATATATACTGAATTTCCTCATTAAAATACTTTTTGAGCGTCTCCTGCCAAATCTCCTTGTCCCTGTTTTCCATTTCCTCCCGTGATATTTCCGATGCAGCAAGGGTTTTCCGGTGAATGGACTTCTCCTTGTAAAGATCAAGGCTGCCTGCGGCATCGTGCTTAAACTGCTCCATATCCTGCCATTGGATACGTTCATCACGCTGAAAAGCATCCAGTTCAAGGCACTCGTTGCGGATATGCTCATATACCTGTCTGCCATGCCATAACTGGTTGCCGTCCCCAGCGATCACGACATCATAGGTATCATCCCATGCCACCTCAATATCTTCTCTGCCAACAGCCTTCAATATCCGCTCTAAAAGTTCTACACGGCGTTTCTGGTGTTCCTCCGGCGCTTCACTTAAGAACCTCTCTATATTTTCCATCAAGAGGATTGCCCCTGTTACAACCTTTCTGTCCTCTGCTATTTCTGCAAAGTGTTCATAGCTGCCCCTCGGATCATACACACCATCTTTTATCATGCTCTCCAGATAAACGGTGCAGTCCTGCCAGTCAAGCTCCACTCTCCACTTCGTCTCAGTTTCATCATAGAACTCCACGGAGATTCCATTATCGTGGCGCTCTACCTCACATTCGCCGTATTCATTCTCAAATCTGCTTCCTGAACTGGGCGCCATCATGCCAGGAGCGAATATCCTCTCCACAACCTGTAACTTGTCACTTAACGGCAGCTCCCTTTGCAGCGCTTCATTCAGCGCCACATTTGGAAGATCCAGCCAGAAGCCTTTGTTAAAGAATGTATCCAAAGGCTTCTGCCACAATGCCGCAGATACCTTATCCGGAACATACTTCTTAGGCGGCTGATAATACTCCCCTGTCATAATCAAGACGCTTAATTCCCGCTCAACGGCGTTCCATTTCAGGTATCCTTCCTTTTCCCCTTCTTCGTCACGCCATTGGAAACGCAGTCCCTTCCCCTGAATGGTGTCATAGCCGTGCAGACCGTATCCTTCCATCTGCCAGCCTCTCCCGCCCTGCCCATACTCTTGCTTGATCCGTTTTACACGTTCTTCCGGATCGGGGACGGTATCAAAGATTTCATATATCCGCCTTTTCCCATGTGAGAAACCGCTGCCCCTTAACAACACCTGACGGACATAATCATGCGGAACAACAAGCTCAGTCTTTGGCTTTGTGTAAGTGTACTTTTCCGGTATCTCCACATCCCCATTTGGGGCAAAAGAAAAGGAAGCCTGCTGCCAGCTTCCTTCCTTTTCACTTCCCAATGAATTGATAAAAACAAGTTCTCTGTTGATTTCTTCCTCTAAGCGTTTGTGCCGTTCCTTGGAATCCTCTAATGAAACTTCATCACTACCTCCGCCATCACGATCTCCTCTGCCTGCATCCTCGCCTGTTCTCTCAGGCTCCACATCTCCATTGTGGAATGAGGATTCTCCGGCAAATGGTTCTTCAGGTAGGTGTTCTCCAGTTCCTCCATCATCCGGTTCGCCTCGTCTTCCACTTCCTGCATCTTCTGTGCCAGTACCCCGAACCGTACCAGCATCAGGTAGCGGTCCTTGTGGTTCTCTTGCAGGTACTCCATTGCCCTGTTTGCGAATTTGCCCAGATTCGTCATGGATACTCCCGTCTCCGGCAGCGTCAGATCGGGATACATCATCCCGTCCTCTCCCTCGTGATACGTCAATACTGTCTCTTGCATAAGCAATACTCCTTTCTTCCATGTGTTTTAAGTCTGCTGCAATGCTTCTTAATACTTCACAGGATATATCGCTTACAAGTGATCCTAAACGGTAGATTTCTTCTTCCGACTGAAATGCGGTAATGAAAGAGAAATCTTGTTTTTCAGGGGGAATATCCAATCCGCATCTTGTAAATACCGCATACTCAACGCTTCTTTTTAATACTTCCTCTGCCGTAATCTCTTGCGTTTCATCATCTACCTTTATTCTTTTCGTTCCTGCAAGGCTTGCAAGCTCGGTTATCCTCTCCCCGAACTCTGAGTCCATTATGACTCCGATCTGCTTCTCTGTAAAGGCTTTTATGAAACTTTTATCCTTTTCATTTTCCCTGTCTGCGATTCCTTCCCTCTGCCGCAGGAAATCGGCATATTTGGCGGTATTCTCCCTGTCAAGTTCCCATGTGAGCTTGACATTCCTGCCGCCCGTATCGCTGACATCAAACACATAGCGCATTTCCGGCTTTAAGGCTCTGGAGGGAAATATCGCAATTCCTCTGCTGCCACGCCTTACATATCTGCCGACCTTTTTCCATGTGTCAAAGTCCGCAATCAGGGTTGCATGTGGTCTCTGCATATACACCATGAGAATGTTGGAAAATTCATAGCGGTATAACTGACCTGTCAGTCTGCATATGCTTTTCCATGCCTGCCCGTTTGCAGTCACTTCGTCTATGGCAGCATCATACAGTTTTGATGTCTTAGTATCTGCGCTCATTTTCAGCCCCCCTTTACCTATTTTTTCCCTTTGGCGTTTTTACTGCCTCCTGCGCCTCCTGTTCATATATCTGCTCTGCATACTCCAGCTCTTTTTCCTCAAAGATTTCAAAGAAGAACTCCGCAAACCCCTCTCCGTCTGCACGTTCCGGCACATCATCAATGAACGCACACCACTGTCTGCACGCTTCTTCCAGTATCATAGGAAAAATCTTTCCCCTGATCTCACTTGTCTTTATATCATCAAATGTCATATGCTTTTATACCTCCAATATTGCTTCCCTGATGTCCCTGCCGTCTATCTCGTCCCCAAGACAATCCCATCCCTCGTACCTCTGCCTCGCAAACAGTTCTATGCGGGGCACATCTCCGCACAGCTCCACGATGCGATTCCGTATTTCATCAGGCTTTTTGCTATGCTCCATGATGCGGGCATCGCATACCTGCGGAACAGCCTTAGATACCCTCTTTGGTCTGCCTCTTGTACCGATAATGCACAGTTCCGAGTTAGAGCGTGTCCAGAAACCGAGTCCGAGAAAGAAAGTGTCTGCTTTCTTATTTCTTTTTACCCAGTTGAAGCCACAGGTCTTATAAGTGAACCCCCAGCTCTTTATAACGGACAATCCTTCTAACAGACAGGGAAAAGTTACCCACAAAAAAAGGATACAGTCATCATCGGCTATTGATCCAACCGGTAATGCCCTTATATCCTCTATCTCCATTGTATGGTAATGGTTTTCTGCACTCCTGCCCTCCCCCTTTTTGGAATAAACTTTGTAATGCCAAGGGGGATCGGCATATATGATCTGATATTTCTTACCCAATAAACTTATGCCTCCTGTATACCGATGATTTCGCAAAACTGCCTGTATTCTTCCTTATCCAGTTCCACAGTATATTTCAGTTTCATACCTGTATGGTTGCTTTTCTCCTCTGCCTTTACAATTTTCTTTACCACTCTAAGCAGGATAAAGTTTTCCCTTGAAAGCTCCATGTTCTCCCTGAAAGAAAGCCCCTCTGTGTCAAGCTGCCTCTGTTTCCTCCGTATCACTTCCGCAAATCTCTTTTTTACCTCCGCCGTATCGGAAAAAGTGACTGCCACCTCCGCTTTTGTCCTGCCGGAGCGTTCCCACTCCCTATGGAGCATTTTTACAAGGTATTTCATATCCTTTACCATTTCTCTGCCTGCCGTCTGCTTTTTCTCTTCCATAGACTGTTACCTGACCTTTCCCTGTTTTAACTGATCAATTTCTTTCTGTCTTTCATCCTGCGTTATCCCTTTGAAAAGCCCGTCATAATATCCCCTGTCCAAAAGACCGTAGAATTCATCATAGTTCTGCGTACCGAATTTTTCGTCCAGACTTTTACGTGAGGCTTCCTTAATGGTAAACACCAAGCTCTCACTTTCTGAAATGCTGTCATACAGACGAAATTCACGCTTTAACCTCTCACGGAATTGTGTCAGAGTCTCCTGCTTTGGCGATATACCGTAGCTTTGACGGAGGCTTTCATAGGAAATGTCCGCAACCCGATTTCCAAGATATACGCCCTGCCCCCACTCAATGCCGCAGATCACGCTGTCAGGAGAAGAATATCCTTCTTTTGGCGTTCTTTTGTAATACTGGGTATTCACACCTACAATCATCTCCCCCGAATCTACTGACATTAGCAGCAGGTTTTCAGGGCTGAACAATTCCATTACCCGATAACTGCTCCCGTTTAAGTTATCTACAATCTCCCCAATGTGGTAATGATGATCCACCGCCTCATAATGGAGACTGTTAAAACTGCTGCGCCCGTCTGTATCAATGCCATGCGCCCTTAAAACCTCCAGACATTCCGGATTGCACCTTTCTTCATCAAACTCAGGCTTTACCCCTATAATTCCATTCTCCTGCACTCCCAGCAGTTCTCCCTGAAGCTGCCCTTTGCTTACACAAAATCTCGCCTGACTGCTTTTGTTGGTCCTAAAGTACAGCTCACTCCAGCCTGTACCGCCTTTTTTTGTATCATATAGCTGCTGTACGGCATCTGCTATATCTATTGCCGAATCTTCACAGGCTTTTAAGACCATCTCCATATAATCAGATAATCCTAACAAAAACATGGTTTCCGTCCCCTTACGGTTCTCGACCACAAGTATCATATCTTCTAACTTCAATATTTTCTCCTCTCTCGCAATTTGCGTACAAGAACAGGGCTGCATCTAGCGGCATTGCCCCGCTTCAAGCCCCATCTGGAACAATGTGACCTGTCTTTCCATTGTCTCACCCGCCAGTTTCCTTTTTTCACTTAATATCTGTTTTACTTTCTCTGCACAGGAAGCAAAGGACTCCTGATAACATTCCGGCTTAACAGTGTGGCGCCGCATTGCTATCAAATCATCTCTTTTTAGGGCATCTGCCAGACCGGAAACATAACCAAGCACATTCCCAATGTTTATTTTTAGCGCCTCTTTCTCCGAAAGGATCTGTCTGCTGTATAAAAGGTACTGGAAATTTGCGTCCGCAAGGTATATTTCAAGAACTTCCGCCGCTTTATTCCTTATTTCTGCCGCCCTTGCCATATATCCCGACACTGTCTCCGGCGGGGTTTCCCTGAAATAGATTTCAGGATATTTTTCACGGTCCCCTCCATATTCAGCCTCCATCGCACTTTTATAATAAATGATATGGTTCCTGACAAGGTTCATGTTGACCGCATCATCCCAAGTCGGATCGCTGCCGCCATATTCACGCAGATAATCCCATCGGGCAAACCTGTCCTTCAGCTCCTGCTCTAAATTTTCTTTTTCTTTTTTTGCCATTCTGACACCACCTTATCTCGGTCTGCCGATCATCACAATGCTGCTTCTGCCCTGTATAGAACGGTACACAACTCCGAGCCTTGTGTTGGCAGCCTCCACAACCATACCGCCACCCACATATATCGCAACATGACTGATATTCATAAAACGCCCGTTTTTTTCATAGCTGTAAAATATCAAATCCCCCGGCTGCATTTCATCGTAATTCACAAGCCAGTTATTGTCTGTAGCCGCTCAAAATTTCTGTCAAAAATTCTCAACTTATTTGTCAAAAGTTTTCGGGAAATATTTCAAGAAAAGCGCCGCCCCGGATGCACTCCGGAAGCGGTGCCTTTTTTGACATTTTCATTGATTATGAAGAAGCTCTGGCGGCAGGTCGATGCAGGCCACGCACGGCAGCTGTGACGCCGGGATGTGGTAGTTCTTGCAGGCTCCGCACGTCCTCCACTTCGGGCAGGCATCTCGGCGGCACTTCTCGAAGTCGTGCCTGCATAGCCCGCCCCAGTTGTGGCAGCACTTGAAGTCGCTCAGGAACTCGCCGTTCACTCTTCAGGGAACGCTTCGCCGGTGATCTCCTCGTACTCCTCGGCCGTGAGTGCGCCCTTCGTCACCACGTTGTAGACCATCTTCTTCGTCCACAGCCCCGCGTCATAGAACTTTTTGTACTTCTCGAAGTTCTTGCTCTTCGGTGCTGCTTCCGCTGCCGGTTCCAGTGCCATCGTCCTCGTCTTACTCATAGATCCCGCCCTCGCTTTCGTCTTCATCTGTCGGAAGCTCCACGTCGGTCATGATCGCCATGTACGCGATCAGTGCCTCCTGCTGTGCCACCTTCGCGGCCATCACTTCCTCGTTTCGCTTTTCCTTGATCGACGCCGTCGGCGTCGTCAGTCTGTTCACTCTCATTTTGATCATCCTCCCATAAGCTCTTGTAATATGCTTCCATGCGCTGTAGCATTTTGAAGCTGTTCCCGTAGCTCGCGGACGCCTTCCATGATCGGAAGTGTTCGTCCACCTGTTCCCGCGTCTTCTCGCCCTTGCGGACCTTGATGACCATCCTGCGCAGCTTCCTGCGCTCGTGCTTGATCTTCTCCGGCTTGATCGTCACGACCACCTTGCCGCTGTCTGTCAGCCGGAAGATGAAGCCCAGGAACGGGATCCCTTCCTTGATGCGGTAGATCCGCGTCTTGTCCCGGTTCAGCTCCATGTGCCTGCTCTTCAGGTACTCGCTGATCACCTCCAGCGCGTGCTCCAGTCTCTCCCTGCTCTCGTCGATCATCTCGAAGTCGTCCATGTACCGCCCGTACTGCTCCATGTGCAGCTTCTCCTTGATCATGTGGTCCATGTCGCTCAGTGCTGTGATCCCGACGATCTGGATGATCTGGCTGCCGGGATTGAAGCCGACCTCTCCGGGGAAATTGTCCAGGATCGCCTCGGCCATCTGGTAGATGTTGTCGTCCAGGTACTTCCGCAGCACTTCCTTCGCGACGTCGTGCCTCATGTTCGGGTAGTAGCCTTTTATGTCGCATTGTAGGACGTAGCCCTCGGCCCCGTGCTTCCGGTAGTATCTCCGGAGCTGTTCCTTCAGCCGGTCTCGTGCGAAGTCCGTCCCTTTGCCCTTCTGGCACGCGTAGTTGTCATAGATGAACGTCCTCGTCGTTGCCGGGTAGATCGCCACGTCGTTCAGGCTCCTCTGGTACACCCGGTCGCGGAACGCGATGCTCATGATCTCGCGCGTTTTGGGCTCCGTGACGGTGAAGAACTTCGCCGGGCGCTCCTTGTATGTCCCGTCGTGCAGCTGGTTCGTGAGCCGCAGGATCTCGCGGATCCAGTTGTGGTAGAAGCTCGCCACGCCGTCCTTCCATAGGACGCCCCGGATGCACTTGCGCATCGAGTTGTACAGCGCCTCGAATCCTATGATTTCTTCAGCTTCCACGCATCCACCTCTTGATCCGTGGCGTGGTTAGCAGGACCGGCCCGCGGGTCGCCTGCATCGCCACGGTGTTGTTTTGCCGTTTCCGGCCGGGCTTTCGGCTCCTTGCGTGCTCTTTTTCGGGCCATCTCGCTGTGCGAAGACTTTCCGGCCCTGTGAAGCACCCAATCCACCGCCGCGCGGGTCGCGTTGTACGCGTTGTTGTTGTTGACGTTGCCGCCCGCGTTCACGTACCACGTGTTGTTCGCGTTGCCGCGGTTCGCCGACCGCAAGCGGACGTTCTGCGCGTTACAGCCTACAGCCCTATGCTTTACGCCCCGCCATCTGGCGGAAGCGGTTCGCATCTCCTTCCCTCCAGCTCCGCAGGTATGCCTTGACAGTCTCGACCATCCCGCCCCAGTATTCCACGCGCTTCGTGCGCAGGTGGAAGATCATCTTCGCGATCTGGATCTCGCTGAGGAGCTGTTCGCACTCCTCGATCGCGATGTTCTGGAGCCGTCGCCGCTCTTCCAGCTTTTCCTTGCCGTCTTTCCCGTCGAAGCGGATATTGTTCGCCACCCTTGCCCGGTGATAGATGTCCCGCGCCAGGTAGACGATCCGCTCGGTGCTCTTGGCGTGCGCGGGGTTGAATATCTTCGGGTTGTCTGTGATCTGTATGGTGTACGAGACGAGCGCTGCGGCCTTCGTGAGCACTTCCCACTTGCCCTCGCCTCTGTCGTCTTTCCTTACCATCTGGCGGCCCTCCATACGCGGGCGGAAGTGTCCGCCCGCGATTGCCTG
The DNA here is from genome assembly GCA_947627365.1 of uncultured Lachnospiraceae bacterium. Lineage (GTDB taxonomy): Bacteria > Bacillota > Clostridia > Lachnospirales > Lachnospiraceae > Choladousia. The sequence goes on from CANQVT010000004.1 coordinate 18,660, forward strand.
ATTAGCTGATTGCGCAAGCCACCGCCGCGCGGGTCGCGTTGTACGCGTTGTAGTAGTAGACGTAGCCGCCCGCGTACACGTACCACGTGTTGATCGCGCTGCCGCGGTACGCCGACCGCAAGCGGACGGTCTGCGCGCTCTGGTGGTTCTCGATCGCGAACGTCTTGTACTCCTCGTATGTGGTCGGATGATACTCAGCAGGCGACGACAGGCCGAGTGCGCGCTTCCAGTACGTCCACGCTTCCCCTTCTTTGCCTGCCAGCTGCGGCTTCGCATACATCTGCTCCAGGGACGGCAGGAAGAACGTGTCGTAGGTGTCCTCCGTGCCCGCGTCGCTGGTGCCGCCGTCCGAGACCGTGTTCAGCGCCGTCGTGACCTTGATCGGCGTCAGGATGCTCAGGAAGTCATCGCCGAAGCCCGTCATGAAGCCCGGCTTCGTTGCGAGCTGATCCGGGACGCGGTCGAACTTGTTCGTGGATTTCCACCACTGGCCGACGCCTGCTTTGCTGTTCAGCCACTGGCGGATCGCGCTCTGGCTCCACCTGTTCGAGCCGTAGCCGATGCGGTGGATGCTGTTGATCTTGTCCTTGCCTGCCGGTACCAGCTGGCCGAGGTTCGTGCCGCCAGCTCCGGACGTCATCTTCACCGTCTCGATCGGCGTGGTGCTCGATCCGTCTGTATAGGTTGATACTGTCCACGCGGAGACGTCTGTGTCTGCGATCAGTTTCGGCAGGCACACCTGGCCGCCGACCGGCACCTGCTTCGTCAGCGTGAACTGGTAGGTGCCCTCTGTCGCCTTGCTCCATGTGGTCACGATCTCGACGTTGTAGGTGCCCGGCTCCATCGGGCTCTCCTCCACCACGTAGGCCGCCTCGTGCGCGTCGAACATGACGCCGTACAGCGTCGCGTAGTGCATCTGCAGGAACATTCCCGGCACCTTCTCGCCGCCCTTGTGCTCCACCTCGCCGAAGTGGACGATGTCGAACGGGCACTCGTAGCTCTGGCCGGTCGTGGTGTCCTTCCACGGCACGACGATCTGGTCGCCGATGTTGAAGACTTTCTCAGCCTTCCCGGAGCGCACGATGTTGCGGATCTCGTTCAGGTCTCCCATCTCGCCCACGTTGACGCCCACCTGCACGCCCATCAGTGTGTTCATGGTCTTCATCTCTTTCAGGATCTCCTGGCCCGTCTTGTCCAGAAGGATCGGTTCTGTCACTTTGCTCATAGTTTTCAATCCTCTCTTTCAAATGTCATGCACAGCTTGCCGTCTTCGACGGTCAGGCCATTGTCGTCGTACAGCTGCTTCAGCGCTGCGTCGTTTCCGAGGAACGCGCGGAACTTCTCGTTCCAGTTCTCGTAGAAGTCGTTCGTCTGCGCCGTGAAGCCTTCCATTTCCAGGCTGAACTCCGGCGTGACGCTCAGTTTTGCCATGTCGTTCCCCTCCTTTACTCGTAGTAGTTCCGGATGCGGTAGGTCTCTTCGATGTCGTCCTTCGTCTTCGGCAGGAAGTTCAGGATGCAGATCAGATCCCCGTCGCTGTCGATCAGCGCCATCTCGCTGATCGCCTGGCCCACGAACTCATTCTCGGCCAGCACGAGCGCGTATTCGTAGCAGAAGTCGTTGACCGGCTCCGCCGCTGTGTACGGCCTCCGCACGATCTCCGCGTTCAGCTTCGTCGCTGCCACTGATGGTTCACGGATGCCGGATCCGCTCATGCCCCCGGTTCCGAGAGCGATCTGCTTCACCGTGGCGATCCGCCCGGTCGAGTGTGTTGCCTGTGCAAGCTTCTGTCTGTGCTTGCTGGTGATGACAAACTTCATGATCTTGTCCTCCTTTATTTTTTGCTGGCCTTTTACGGCCAGGTGTTGCCGATCAGCATCTCCACGTGCCCGGCCTGCTGGTTCAGGAGCTGCGTGCCGTCCAGCAGCTTGCTGCCGTCCAGCTTCTTGCACCTCCAGAAGTTCGCCGCATACGCGACAGACTGAACCGGCTCCGCGGTGATCTCCTTCACCGGCTCCGTCAGGTAGTCAGCGAACAGTTCCGCCGCCGCTGTGAGCTGTGTCCGCTTCAGGTAGTCCACGAACAGTTCCACGCGGCCGGGGTGGCTGTACAGCTTCCGGCTGCCGTCCAGCAGCCGCTTCCCGTCCAGCCTGCGCACGCCCTGGTAGAAGGTAGCCGCGCCGACCGTGTCTTTGTGCGGGTCTGCGCGCGTTGTCGTCCGGATCCGCGCCCGGTAGGTGGTGTCGAGCTTCATGTCCTCGACCACGTCCAGCTTCGTGTGCACCTTGATCAGGTAGTCCGTCAGGGCTTCCACCTTGCCCGCGGCACCGTCCAGGAGCTTGCTGCCGTCCAGCAGCTTGCCGCCGTTCAGCTTGCGGCCCCCGCTGTAGAAGATCGACGCGGCCATCATCTCGTAGAGCGCGGCGATCCTGTGCTTCGTCCGGACCTCTGCGTGGTAGATCCGGAGATAGTTGTCCAGGCTCTCCGGCTCCTTCCAGAAGCGCACCTCGCGCACCACGTTCTCCATCGCGGTCGGCACTTCGTTGGCGATGTCCTCGTCGATGATGATGCAGAACTCCGCCCAGCGCTCCGTCTCGCCCGTCAGCTCCGGGATCCACACATGGTCCACGTTATCGTAGCCGAGCGCGTTGACGGCCAGGATGATGCCGTCGCTCGTGCCGCCCATGCTCATTACTTCGTCATACATAGCGATCCGGCCGCGGAAGGTGTCGTTCGCCTCCCCGCTGTACTGCACGAGCCCGCGGTCCTCGCCGTGGTACCGCAGCATGATGTCGCTGCATGTGGCGATCGTGGTCTCGTCCCGCGCCCGCTCCATGTCGCTCAGGCACTCGTCGAACCATGCGCCCATGACGTGCGCGAAGATCCACCACTGGTTGATCCCCTTCTTCACTCTCTTGAAGAACGAGGGCAGCAGGTACCAGATATAGTCACGGAAAAACTCAAACATGACGCCGCCCTCCTTATGTTATGTTCTGCACCGTGACGGTCAGGTCGCCGAGCACGATCGCGACGTCCGTGCCCTCCTCGATGTCGTCCTCCGGTGAGTTGATCCGGCACTTGCGGTACCGGTCGAGACCGTTGGACAGTGCCGCGCGGATCGCGTCCAGGTAGAGCGTGTTCAGCTCCGCACGGTTCGCCACGGCCATCATGTCACGGATCAGCGCCTCGGCCTGCTCTTGGTATCCGGACGTCGAGACGCCCTTCTCGATGAAGATGTCCACGCTGATGTCAACCTTCTGCGGCACGCTGCTCTTCACGAGCATGTCCCCGTAGCTCCCCAGCATCGGCGAGATCGCGTCCGCCACCTGCTGGAGCAGCTGCTTGCTCGCCTCCCCGGATGCGCCGGTCACGATGACGTCCCACGTGCCCTGCCCGCGCGGGTGCTGGCTGTCCACGTATGCCACGCGCACGCCCGGCACGTTCTCCGCGACGCTCTTGATCTTGGCGTCGATGTTCCGGACGGCGTTCTCGGCGCGGCTGTTCAGGCACCGGCTCCGCAGGGAATCCAGGCTCTCCTGAGAGCTGCCCTCTTCCGTCATCCAGCCCTCCTCGTTCGTCACGCGGCTGTAGCCCTCGATGTGCACCATCGTGTTGTTGATCCTGCCCGCGGCCACGTTGTAGACCTCCCCGGCCTCCTCGGCCTGCACGAGGATCTTCTGCGTCGCTGTCCCCTCCGGGATCGTCTGCTCTTCCTTCGCGTAGTACCGCAGGTAGTTCCCGTATGCGTCCGCGTCTGTCCGGAACGGGTGCCCCTTCGCGATCTTGGCCGCCCTGGTGGCGTCCGACCGGTACACCGTGACGTAGCCCTCCGTCTTCGTGCCTTCCTTGCGGGTCTTGCTGAAGTCCGCCGCGCGGATCTCCACGTATTCGTCCGGGCAGTGCGCCATGAACGCCGAGTTGATCAGGTCCACGGCCGTCTCTTTGATCTGTATGCCGATGTGGATCGCGATGCGCAGAAGCGTGTAGAAGATCCCGCCCTTGCTGAAGTTGGTCACGATGAAGCCCCTGTCCCGCAGCTCCTGGATCTGCTCCTCCATCGCCTCGTCCTCTGTCGGCACCTGGATGATCTGGTCCATTACCTCCTGCTCTATCATTCGATCACCACCTCCGTGTCATTTACTCTAATATCAATGTTGCGTTCGTCCGTCTCGTCCACCTTCGAGAAGCTGATGTGCAGCTCCCGCTCCCCCTTCGTGTTCGGCGGATCCAGGACGGTCTTGATGCTGCTCGGCTCGATGAAGTCGCGCTTCGTCAGCTTCTCGCGCACCCTTGCGTAGACGTCCTCCTGGAGCTGTTCGCCGTCCGTGTCGTTCGCGAAGTCCAGCAGGCCGAAGCCATACGACCAGCGCCCCTCTTCATCCTCGTGCAGAAGCTCGCCCTCCTGCTCCAGGCTCTCGGCGAGGATGTCCTGGAACCAGCAGTCGTCCCCGCTCACGGTCTGGATGTTCCCCTCACTGTCCACGACCGGCTGCCCGTTGCGGTCCAGCCTGATGTCCGTGTCGTCCAGCCCTGTCAGCCTCATGCTTCACACCTCCCCACGATGTAGGGATGCAGCTGTCCGTAGAGGAGCAGCACGCAGACCGTGTCGCCCACCGCCAGCGCGAGCCCGCTCTTCACCTCCGGGATCTCCGGGACCGTCTCGTCGATCTGGCCGTTGCAGTCCAGGATCCGCAGCCGGTACACTCCACCGGCCACGGCCTCCTTCGTCTGTGTGATGACCGCCTGCGCCGCTGCTGGCAGCCGCAGGTGCGGGTATGCCGTCTTGATCGTCTCGTCGATCTGTTTCCTCACATATTGCTGAAGATCAGCCATCCTCCGGCACCTCCTTGAACTCTATGTACATATCGCAGAAGCCTGAACCGGACGACCGGATGACCACCTTCGTGATCTCCCCGACGCCGGTCAGCTTGTCGTGGTCGATGATCACCACCTGCGAGTGATGGAGCCACGGCACGCTGATGACGTCCGCCGTCCACTTGTCGCCCTCCTTCTCCAGGTCGAGGATGTTGGAGCTGTCCAGCTCCACGACCTCCTCCTGCTCCGGGGCCGTGCCCCAGTAGAAGACGTCGCCCCAGTAGAAGAACTTCGTGTCTATGCCCCACGCGCTGTTCATCTGCTTGATCGCCTCGCACGCGTCCTGCGTGTCCACGCTGAAGGTCGGCTTCGTGCTGTACTGTGTGTCCGCCAGTACGTACTTCTCGACGCCGCACAGCGTCAGGATGTACCGCAAAACCTCCTGCGGGTGGCAGTCCAGGAACGTCGCCGTGATCTTCGTCGCCAGCAGCTTCACCATGTTGTCCCGGATCAGGATCTCCGTGCCGTTCTTCTCCCAGCTGCCGGTTCCTAAAAGCAGCTCGTCGTAGTCTTCCTCCATGCCCATCTCCACGAGGCAGTCCGAGACGTCCGCGCCGCTGATCACCTCCAGCACCTCGTCGTCCGGATAGATCCGGCAGCTGTCGCTGTGCGCCTCCTGGCTGCTGATGTATGTGACCGCGTAGCCGTCCGTCAGCTCCATCTCCGGCAGCGTCAGGATGAAGCTCGGCGCTGTGATCGGTTTGTCCATCTACTTCACCTTCACCTTCCCCGTGCTCTTCTTGGTCGTCTTGACGAGGCTCTTCGCTGCCTTCTTCGCCGCCTTCGTCTTCGTGCTGCTCTTCGCCTTCGCCGGTGACTTGGACGTGTTCTTCTTCGTCTTGCTCTTTTTGGCCGCCGCGGCCTTCTTCTTCGCTGCCGCCTTCTTCTTCGCGGCCTCCTTCGCCTTCTGCTTCTTGGTCTTGACGACCTTCACGGAACCGTAGATCGGGGCCACGAACGTCAGCGTCCCGCGGTACCAGCTCTCGCCGACGATCTCGGACGTCGTGAAGCTGTTGAAGTAGACCTCGGAGATCCCGCGCGCCGTGCATTGTGCCTCCGTGATCCGGTACTTCTTCTGTGTCTTCTGGCCGGTCGTCCGGAAGAGCCTCTGCACGTATTTGACCATCTCGGCGCGGTCGTAGGTCTTGTTCTCCTCGAACTTCATCTGGATGTCCACCGTGGCCGCCTGGTAGCCCTGCGGCACGTTCGCCTTGATGACCTTGCCCTTCTTGTCCTTCTTGTCCTCGATGATGCCCTCTTCCTTGATGTCCACCGTCTCGACCGTTCCGGGCACCGTCTTCCCGGCCACCTTCAGGTAGTCGTCCTGTATGTAGATCATGCCGTCCTCCTCCTTATGCGTAGGCCGGGTCGTTGTTGCCCTCGATCTGCTCGATCAGCTTGCGCAGCTTGTTCATGTCGTCGATGCTGCTCATGTCCACGTTCATCTCCAGCTTCTGCACCACGATCTTCTTGCCGCTGTCCGTCGTCTCCTTCTTCTCGGAGCGCTCCCGGATCGTGCGCGCCGTGCCGCCGATGCTGGCCGTGTCGCCGCCGTTCTTCTTCTTTCCGCCGAAGATCGTCTCCGTCACGACCTCCCGCATCCTCGACCAGAGTGTGCTCAGCGGAAGGATCGCTTCATCGCCAGCCTCGCCGCCGACCATGCCCGTGCTGCCGTTCATGCCGAACAGTGTCGGCTGTGTCAGGATGCCGCCCTGTGCGTAGTACGCCACGGAGAAGTTCGGCACCTGCGCCGTCGCCTTGCCGCTTCCCACGGTGCTGTAGCTCACGTTCACGTGAGGCAGCCGCGGAGCCGGGACGGTAATCGTCATGTTCTGGAACGCCGCCCGGATCTGGTTCGCGATGTCCCTCGCCGCGTTCACGGCTCCGGAGCCCGCGGAGCGGATCCCGCTCGTCACGTCGTCCATCACCTTCGCGCCGTTCTGTGATGCCGAGGCTGTCCCGGCCGTCAGTCCTGCCAGGATGTCCTGCCCGGCGTTCGTTGCCGCCGTCTGTGCGCCGCCCGCGTTCGCGTCGATCGTGCTGGTCACGTTGTCCAGCAGGGTCGCCGCCGCGTTCGATGCGCCCTCTGTGTCTGTGCTCAGGCTGTCCAGGATCGTCTGCCCGGCAGTTGCGGCCGCCGCGCTTGCGCCCGGTGTCCCGGCCGTGATGCCGTTCGTCAGCTCGTTCATGATGCTGTCCGCCGCAGTCGTCGCCCCGGTCGTGTCCGTGGTCAGGCTGTCCAGGATCGTCTGCCCGGCGTTCGATGCCGCCGCGCTCGCCTCCGGTGTCCCGGCCGTGATGCTGTTCATCAGCTCGTCCATGACGCTGTCCGCCGTGACGCTGGTGCCGTCCAGGTTGAACGAGCTCATGATGTCCGCCGCAGCGTCCTCTGCGCTCTGCTGTGCGCCCGGCGTCCCCGTCTCGATCGCGCTCGTCAGGTCGCCCAGCATCGCCGAAGCCGTCCCTGCCGGATCCGTGCTGTCCAGGTTGAACTGGCTCATGATGTCCGCCGCAGACTGCGCGGCCGTCGCCTGTGCGCCCGGCGTTGCCGTCTCGACGCCTGCGATCAGTGCGTTGATCGCGTCCTCGCCCTGCTGCTGCATCGCTGCCGGATCCGTCGTCGCCACCGTGGTCACGGTCTGCGTCGTCGTGACTGCCGACGGGGCTGTCGCCGGTGCAGGCGGCCCCGCGGGCTCGTCGTACACCACGCCGCCCTCCACGGTCTCGGCGCCGTCGTCGCCCTTGAACCAGCCGACGAAGTCATCCCACAAGCCCTTCACGCTGTCCACGAGGGAAGTGAAGCCCTTCATGAAGCCGTCCTTGATGCCGTTCACCAGGTCGCCGCCCAGGCCGAGCCAGTCGATGTCCATGATCGCGTCGCCGATCTGCCCGAACATGTCCGGGATCATGCCCAGCACCGCGGGGATCGCGGTGATCAGTCCGGTCAGCAGCTGTCCGATCAGCGAGATGCCGCTGCTGATCAGCGTCGGTGCCATTGAAGCGATGCCCTGCACCAGCATCGGCACCAGCTGGATCGCTGCCGTGATGATCCGCGGGATCGCTGAGAGCAGCCCTTGCAGGATCATGACGATCAGCGAGATGCCCGTCTGGAGAAGCGACGGAAGGTTCTGCGCGATGCCCTGGATGAACATGGTCAGCAGCGTGATGCCCGTCTGAAGAAGCGCTGGCAGGTTCTGAAGGATCCCGTCGAGCAGCTGGAGCAGGAGCGTGACGCCCATCTGTACCAGCTGAGGCAGGAGCGTGACCAGCCCGGAGATCAGCGTGTTGATCAGTGACATGCCAGTCTGAAGGATCGCGGGCAGGTTCTGAAGGATCCCCGTCAGGAGCTGCGTCAGGAGCGTGACGCCCGCCTGCATGATCGTCGGGAGCATCTGTGCGAGCCCGGTCACGATCATCTGCACGAGCGAGACGCCCGCCGCGAGCAGTGACGGCAATCCGTTTATGATTGTCATTAGCAGGTTGAGCAGGATGTCCAGCCCCGACGAGATCAGCTCCGGCAGGTTCTCTCCGATGCCCTGCACGATGCTCGTGATCAGGTCGAGCCCGAACTGTAGGAACTCCGGCAGGTGCTCGGAGATGCCGGACAGCACGTCGCTGATCAGCGGCACGACCGCCTTGAAGATCTTGTCGAAGATCCCGCCCAGCTGCTCGATGTCCCCGCCGCACGCCTTGAAGATGCCGATCAGCGCCATGACGGCGATCAGCACCCATCCGAAGGGTGACGACAGCAGCGCCCCGGACAGGCCGCCCGTCGCCGTCCTGGCGAGGTTGAGCGCCGTCCTCAGTCCGCCCAGTGCCTTGCCGATCGTCCCGATCAGCGCGATGCCGGTGCCCGCCACGATCAGGAAGATGCCCAGCATCGCCACGATCCGCATGATCGTCCCGACCGTCTCCTGGTTGTTCGCCACCCAGTCGGAGCCCTTCTTCACCAGGTTGGTGATCGAGGTCAGCGCCGCGTTCGTCATCGGCAGCAGCCCCTGGCCCAGCTCCTCGGTCGCGTTGTGGAGCTCCTGCTTCAGCACCTCGAACTTGCCCTGCGGCGTGTCGTTGATCGCCTTCGCCATCTGCTCCGTCGTCTCCGTGCCTCCGGCCATCGAGGTCTGAAGGTCGTCTATTCCTGTTTTTAATTGGTCGGTGTTGTTGTACAGCAGGTCGATCAGCGCGATCGCCTCGTCCGTGCCGAACGCCTCCTTCAGCTCCTTCTTCTCCATCGCGTCGATCGTGTCGCCGTACTTGCCCCGCAGGGTCTCCAGGATGTCGGGCATGGACAGCAGGTTGTTGTTCGCGTCCAGGAAGCTCAGCCCAAGCTTGTCGCCTGCGCCCGCCGCCGCGTTCAGGAACGCCTTGTACTTTGTGCCCGCCTCGGATCCGCTCATGGTCGCCTGGAGCTGTCCGAGGATCGCCAGCTGTTCCTCCATCGGGACGTTCGCGTTCGTTGCCGTCGCGCCGATCGTCTTGATCGCGTCCGCCATGCCGGATCCGCTGGTCTTGTAGTTCTTGACGGCCGTCGCGATCCCGGCCGAGAACATTTCGCCGAACTCCAGGTCGCTCAGGTCGTTGTAATATCCTTTATATATGCCATAACCGGTTGCGAAGAGCGACGTCATCTCTCCCGCCGTGCTCTTCGTCGCCTTCGCCGTGAGTGCGGACAGCTCCGTGAACTGTGCCACGCCCTCGTCCGTCAGCGAGGCGATGCCGCTCTTAATGTCGTAACTTGCACTTATGAAGTCCGCCTTCGTCGTCCCCGCCCATGTGTCGGAGAAGTTCTTCGCGGCCTTCTCGACCGCGTCCAGGTCCTGCACGCCCAGCGAAGACAGCTCGGCGAGCGCGTCCTGTGTATCAAAAGTGGATGACACGATGGACAGGCAGCCACCGGCGATCGCCGTACCGGCTCCCGCCATGATGGTGCCCGCCTTCTGCATCACCCCGAACGTGTTGTCCAGTTTGGACAGGGCGGAAGAGACGCCGCTGGCCGCCCCGTTCACCTTGCCGGTCATGTTGTCGATCATGTCAAGCACCAGGCTCACCCGGAACACACTGTCCATGCCCATCTCTTCACGCCCTCCTTCCGTATTTCTTAATCCTTATCGCTGAACGCCCTCACGACAGCGGTCTGGATGTCGTCCTGCCGCATCCTGCGGCACCTGATTGCAAGCGCCACGAGTCTGTAGAAGTCCTGCATCCGGCAGTCGGGGAAGCCTTGCGGGATCATAGCAGGCGGCACATACATGTGGATCAGCAGCATCCCGCTGTTCACGAAGTCCGTCTCCAGTTCATCCCCGGCCGCCTCGATCTGCCGGTCTGCACTTGCTACAGCCTCTTCACACTCGTGGTCTTCGATAAACCCAGCATGTACAGCAGCTTCTCGCCGAGGCTGATGCCGAGCGCGGGCCATTCAGCCAGCGCGTCGTCCAGCTCGCGCTTCTGCTCCTCGCAGATGTTGTCCAGCACGAACGTGCGCATCGCCTTCGTCGGGCTCTGGCTCGCCGTCTTGCTGTACCGGTCGTAGGACGCGGGCTTCGGCTCCCTGAACAGGAACGAGAGCGTGTCGTCCATGTCGTCGTCCTGCGAGATGTTCGTGGACACGATGTAGCCCGTCACCCCTTCGCTCTTCTTCTGCTGCGTGAACGCCTCGAACGCGTCCTTGTCGTTGCACAGCTTCCCGGTCGCTCCCTGCTGTGCGGCCTCGAAGGCAGCCGTGGCAGCCTCCGCAGGTTTGTCAGTCTTTTCTTTATCCCAGTAGTTCATACTCTTTCTCCTTTTTTGACATTTATTTTGAGATTACAACAGTGTCATCACGACGCCCGGCCGTTGATCAGGATGCCGCCCACGGCGATGCCTTCCAGCTCCACGGTCTCCGAGGTGTCCCCGTGCGCAGGCTTGAAGCTGCGCTTGCTGAACGTGACGTTGTTCAGCGTGTCCGTGCAGGTCGTCGCCCCCGTGTCCGCGTAGGACACCGTGATCTTCGGGACGATGTAGTCGTAGAACGGCGTGGTGCCCATCGCATCGTCCAGCAGGTTGTAGTCCTCGCGCAGAAGCGTCAGCTTGACGCTGTTCTTCTGGTCGCCGGTGCCGTAGCCTGCGATCTTGCCGCCCCTGCGGTAGACCGGCGTCTTCTCCTTCTCGTCGCTGTAGTCGATGCCCTGCGGCTCGATGCCGTTGCATCCGGAGACGCCGATCGTGACGCTCGACCAGTCGTAGACCTTGCCATTAATGATCTGTTTCCTTGCCATCTCTGCTCCCCTCCTTTACTCGCTCAGCACGTTCACGACGTACATGTTCAGGATGATCTTGCGCAGGTAGCCGCGCGGGACGTACTCGATGCGGACCGGCAGCGTCTTGTCGCGCCCGCTGTTCATCTCCTCGATCAGGATCCTCGTCTTGCCGTTGCTGATGATCTTGTCAGCTGTCGCCTCGTCCTGCGGCACGTTCAGGTCTGCCTCCACCTGGATCAGCGCCGTCTCGATGTCCGTCTGGTCGAAGTCCTCGCTCTGATGGAGCAGGGCCCTCTTGTACGTCTCGCGCGCGATCCGGTACGCCACGCGGATGTCCTCGACCTTCGAGAAGTCGCTGCTCTCCGGTGCGGTCGTGTTCGCGCTCGCCACGTAGTAGCCCTCCAGCCCGTTGTAGGTGCGCAGCTCGACGTAGCGTGCCGCCTCCAGCACCTCCATGTAGTCCTCGATGCCCTCCGGCAGCAGCTTGACCACCTTGCCCTCCGGAAGCGAGAACTCCTGCACGAACGCCGTGCTGGTGCTTTCCTTCGTCCTCGCCAGCCAGCCGCAGAAGACTCCGGCGAAGTTGATGTCCTGCTCCTTTCCGTCCAGCCTCACGTAGCGCATCCACGTCCGGACGACGACGACGTGGCGGCTCTTCACGCCTTTGGCGTCCTTCTCGATTGCCTCCACGTATGCCGCAGCGTCCTCCTCCGCGGTCGCGTTGCGCTGCTCGACGATGAAGAAGACGGGCCTGCCGCTCTCCTTCTCCCACTGCATCGCCACCGTTGCCAGGGACGACCACAGCGCCGCGGTGGTCACGCCCTTGACGTAGATCCACTCATACGCGCCCGTGTAGTTGAGCAGCTTCTTCGCTGCCGCGATGATGTCCTCGTTGCTTGCTGCAGGCGCAGTCGCCGTGAAGCTGAAGACGTCGCCCTCCTGGAACTTCGCGCTCGCTTCCGACGCGAACTTCAGCTTGACGCCGGTGTTCGGCAGCTCGTACTCCCCGGAGAGCGGGATCGTCATCTCGTCGCCCCAGGTCGCGCCGCCGTCCTCGGAGATCGAGCAGGTCGCCTCGTTCACCGCGCCGGTGCTCTCGATCCGGATCTTGACCGCGAACTCGTTCGTCGGCTCTCCGGAGACGCTGATCGTCGCGTCGCTGGTGCCCTCCACCTCGACCTCGGAGAACTTGCCCTGCGTGGTCGCCTTGACCGGCAGGCAGTAGATCAGGCTCGCGCCGCCGTCGAGCGCGTCGATGCACGCGTCTGCCAGCGGGCTCTTGCCCAGTGTCTCGCGGATCTGGTTCGTGTCCATGCTGGAGCGGATCGCGATCGGGCTGGAGCTCTCGGTGCTGCTCACGCCGATCACGCAGAACGCGCCGGTCCCTGTCCCGCCGCCAGCGCCTGCCATGCTGTCGTTGATGTTAAGCTCTACACTTGATAACATAGTCTTACTTCCTCCCATCTGCCGGAGCTTTGCAGAACGCCTTGACGGCCGCGTCGTACTCGGCCTCCGTCACGCTCTTCCCGGTCTTCCATCCTTTGAACGCCTTCACGCCTGCCAGCGTGGCCGCGTCCGTCGCCTTGTGTTCGGCCCATGCTTCCACGGGCTTCTGCGTCTTCGTTGCTTTTGTTTCCTTTGCTTCCATGTCCCTGTCCTCCTTTTATTCGTCCGTAAAGGTCACACTCGTCTCCGAGGGCAGTGCCCCGGCTTCCGCGTCCGTGTAGATGCCATACCTGCATTTTATGATCACCTGCACCGCCACCTTCGCCTTCAGGACGCTGTCGTCCTCGTCCACCCAGTCCGCCTCGTCCGGTTCGATCCCCACCCAGTTGCCGTTGTCGTCGATGAAGCCCTTCCCCAGGCAGACCAGGAAGCCTTCCAGCACCTCCTCGGCCTTCTCTTCGGTCGCCGCTGCGATGATGACGTTGTACTCCGTCACGCAGTCGTAGTGCTTGCGCCGCAGCATCGAGCAGTCCTCTTGGTCCCTATAAAATTTTTTTGACTTCGATCTCGTCGGCGTGTCCTTGCCCCGCAGCACCGCGCCGTAAAAGGTGCCCTGTGCGTGCTTCATCTCCCCGACGCTCTGGTATATCCTCCCTGTCATCCCGCCGTTCTTCAGCGAGGTCTCCAGGTATTCCTTCTTCGTCATCTTCCTGCCTCCGCGATAGCTTCGTCGATGATGTCCTGGATGTTCTGCCGGTCGCTGTCAGATATTCCCAGGAACGGCCGGGCCGGTATGTTCACCGTGACCTGCTTCTTCCGGATCCATCTGCCGCCCACCTGGAACGCCAGGAACGGCTTGCTCCGGGCGCGGATCGTCCTGCCGGACGCCCCGAACTGGTGCGTGGCCGCGTAGATCAGGTTCGTGCCGACCTCCGCGCCCTGTGCGCTCGCCCGTGTGTTGATCGAATTTTTCAGCGCTGCCGTGACCACGAGCGTCTGCCCGCTTGCCCCGGCACGGATTGACCGCGGCCACGCCTTGCCCTCCGGCGACGTGCCGCTCTCGAAGCGCTCCTGCACCCCGGTCCGCAGGGCTTCCGCCAGCGCGTTGTTCACGCCAGCCTTGTCAAGCCCTGCGAGCCCGTTCAGCTTTGCGAGCAGCTGTTCGGTCTCCCCGTCTATGTTTACCCTGATAGATGACATTATCACCAGCTCCTCATGCTGTCCCGCGAGAAGATCCGCTCGTTCGAGCTCAGGCGGAAGCCGTCCTGCGCAGCTCCCTCGCCCGTCCCGTCGTCTCCCCCGCCGCCTTCTCCGCCGTCACTGTCCGGCCCGATGCTCACCGTGCCCTTCGCCACCAGCGTCAGGTACTGGATCGCGTTTTTGTACCGGATGTAGATCGTGTTCTCGCGCTCGTCCTCGTCGATGCCGGTGCGGCTCGCGAGGTTGTAGACCGCGATGTCTTTGGCGAACTTGCGCAGCACCTCCGGCGCTCTCTTCATCGGTAGCGGGTACCGCTTGTAGAGGTAGCCGTCGATCTCCGCGCACGCGTCCTCGATCGCCAGCTGGCAGAACGGCGTGATCTTTGCCCGCCTCTCCTCGGCGTCCTCGATGATCTCAGGGCCGAGGATCGCGTCGATCATGTCGTCCTTCAGCATGGAGAGCACTTCGTCGATCGTGCAGTACATCAGCCAGCCGCCGCCACGGTGCCGTCAGATCCCCAGGCCATCTGCCAGAAGCCGAAGCCCGCGTTGCTGCGCCCGTCCGCGCCGTACAGGAACTCGTCGTGCATGAACACGTTCATGTCGTCGTCTTTGGTCAGCTGCGTGAACTTGATCTTCTTGCGCTCCTGGTAGATCATCGGCTTCAGGAACTTCTTGGTGCACAGCAGGAACCACTTGTCCGCGTTCTCGCCTGCGAGCTGCGTGGAGACCAGGAGCTCCGCCGTGCCCTTCATCACGTTGGACGTGCCGTCGATGATCTCGGCCATCAGCGTCTCGCGCGCCTCCTGCTCGTAGGACGGCGACACGATCAGAAGATCCGGCACCAGGTTGAGCGGGTCGCCCTTGTCCCCGGTCAGGTTCATGATCGCCGCGCGCGCCTCGATGTAGGTGTCGCGGTTGAACTTCTTCGTCCCCTTATTGCTGAAGGTCGCCTTGCCGCTCTTGTGGTCGGTCGCGAAGAACGCCTTCCCATCGTAGCACTTCTCGTCGAAGCCTTTGGCCAGCAGCCCGAAGACGAGCTTGTCCGGATGCAGGCCCGCCGCTTCGCCCATCTGCGAGAACATCGGCGAATAGATGCCGTACTGGTCGTCCTCGATGTCCTCACGCGGCACGCCCAGCGTCCGCTCGAACTTCTTGTTCCGGATCGTGTACCCGAAGCTGTCCATGTGCTGGATCTCCCTCTCGCCGATCCACTCGCGCAGGTCGGGCAGCTGCCCCAGCCACTTGTAGCTGTTCTCCGCCGTGCTCGACGGCACCACCGTCGCGATCTTCTGGTAGTCGGTCTTCACTTCCTGTAATGCCTTATTGAACGCTGCGCTGTAGCCGACCGTCAGCTCGCGCAGGTTTGCCTGATTAACAATCATGTCCCTTGTCCTCCTTTTATACTGCCTCGGATGCCTGTGCAGGCACCACGATGTCCGTCATGTCCACGGTCACGCCGTCGTCGTCCACGGCCAGGATCCTGCCGCATACGCTCGCGCCGGTGTCCGTCTTGGTGACGCTGGTCGGCCCCGCGATGTAGCACATCTTCAGCACGTCGGTCTTCTCGATCGTGCCGTCGTTGTCCCACACGAACGTGCCCCTGCGCACTTCCACGTCCACGGCCCCGTCAGCTCCTGCGCTGTTGTCCGCGGGACGCTGCACGCATCCGGCCACCGTCAGCTTCTCGGCCTTGCTCCCCAGTACGGCGTAGCCGCTCTCGTTCACCGCCGCGATCGTTGCCTCGGTGAGTGCGGCCTTCGCGGCCACCGGCAGCACGATCGTCCGGTTGTCCAGCTTCTCGTTCCCTGTTCTGATCATCTTACTCGCCCTCCTTGTCTGCGTACTTCTCGAAGTCCTCGTCGCTGATGCCGAGGTTCTTCAGGATCAGCTTCTGGTTCCCGTCCGGATCCTTGCCCTCCGGCGCGTCCTTCAGCGCCATCCTGCCCTGCGGCACCATCGCCGGGGCCTGCTCCACGAACGCCTTGAAGCCTTCCGGATCCTTCAGGGCATAGCTCCTCGCCCACTCCTTCTGCGCTGCCGCGATCTTTCCGTCCTTCAGTGCGGCAGCCACCGCGTCGTCCGCGGCCTTGCCCTTGATCTGGCCCTCCAGATCCTGGACGCGCTGCGCCAGCGTCGCGTCGCCCGCCTTCAGCGCCATGATCTTCGCCGTGACGTCCTCCGTCCTGGCTTCGTCCGGAAGCTCCAGCAGGCCGAGGATCGTGCTGTTCGCCACCACTTCCTGTTCTGCGCTCCCTTCCTTCATCTTGGCCGCCACTCCCGCCAGGGCAGTGCGCACCTGCTCCTCGGTTGCATCCTCCGGAAGTCCGAGCAGTCTTGCGATTTCTTTGAGATCCATGTCCTTGTCCTCCTTTTCGATCTCGTTGAATAACTCGTCCAGCGTCCCGTCGTTGTCGGCGCACATAGCAAACATGCCGTTGATCGCCGGGACGTTGGTCAGTGCCACGGAATGGATCGCCGTCACGCGTCCGTCCTTGCGGACCTTCACGACCGGCGACAGGTACCGGTATTCCTTGTTCTTCAGGTACTCGGCAGCCTTGTCCGTCCATTCCACCTTTGCGATGATCGCGTCCTCCCCTTTGCGGAGCTCGCGGATCCATCCGCCCGCGGGTGCCTGCACGTTCAGCATCGTCTGGTGCTCGTAGTCCACCACCAGGTCGAGCTTCCGGTCTTTGAACTCCCGCAGTATCATCTCAGCAGACAGGTCATCGACCAGGAACGTGCCCTTCTTGCTCTCCACCCTGCCCAGTGGCAGGATCTTGATCTCCTCCGGCACACCGTCCCGCACCTCGATGTGGTCTGCTGTCATCGCTATTTGTTCGATCATGTCCTTCGTTCCCCTCTCTGTTTTGCCCTGTAACCGCGTTATAACGCGTTATAACGCGGGTGAACGGTTTTCTTGCGGCAATCCCCCGCCCTGCGCCACTCGGCTCGCTCTGCGCGGCTCTCAGCGCCTCGCCTTCATGCGCCTCTGGTATATCTGCGCGAGCGTCCGGTCTATGTTCGACAGGTCGGGCTTGTAGACGTGCTTCGCCGGGTTCGTTGAGAAGCCCTTGTCCGGCTTCAGGAGCCCGCCGATCTCGCCGGTCGTGATGTCCACGCCCCTCGGCGGCCTCGTCTCCACCACAAGCCCTTCACGCTCCACCTGCGCCCGGCTCTTCGCCACCACGGTGCAGCGGCAGCGGAAGCCGTTCGGCGGGTACCAGATGTCCCACACCGGGTCGTCGGCGCGCCAGACGCGGTTGTGCATCAGCGCGTGGTCCGGGCGGACCTTGTCGTCGTAGGCCGTCTTGTACTGCCAGTACGGCAGGAGCCGCAGCGTCTCCGGCTGTGTCATGCTCTGGTAGTGTCCCGCGTTGTAGGCCGTCTGCACGTTCGTCCGGAAGATCACGTCGCTCTTCCACGGGTTCATCAGCTCGTAGCCCGCGTCCGCCAGGAAGCCGTTCATCTCCTCCAGGAACTGTGCGCCGGTCTTGCCCTGCTCCACGGCCTCGTCCAGCTTTTCCTTGAAGCGCTGGATCACCTGCACCTTCTCGTAGCCTGAGACCATGAAGCTCTTCGCCCGCTCCTCGTCGGCCATCGCCATCCATTCGTCCTTCGTGACGCTCCTGCGCCGCTTCAGGAAGTCCACGGCCCGCTTGAAGATGAAGCCCGCGAAGCTCCCCTCGTAGGTCGGCGCGCTCATGCCTGCGTCCTCCCGATCAGCCTGCCGAGGTACCCGGCCTGGAATAGCAGGTCGGACAGCTCCGCGTCGTCCATGTCGTCATACAGCTGCTCCAGCTCCTCCGGATCCTTCAGCTTCTCGGCCAGCTCCTCCAGCGTGCCGTCCCAGCCCTTCACCTTCTCGATCAGCGGCTGGATCATCCGCCCGGTGATGTCTGCCATCTGCTTCACGGACAGCTCCACGATCTCGTCGAGCTCTTCCTGCTCCGCCTGCCCGTCCGCGCCGCCCTCTTTGAGCGGCACGTCCTTCATGGACGGCGTCCCTTCCCATGCCGGGGGCTGCTGTGTCTCCGGCCGCTTCAGGATCTCGTCCCCGTCGTCCGGCTTCGGCACGTTGAACGTCTTGTAGAGGTAGCTCGTCGGGATCGGCAGGCCCATCGACGACAGCGTGTTCAGGACGTCCGCCTTCTCCTTCTGGTCTTCCTCCTCGTCCGCCGCGAAGATGATGAACGGCAGGTTCGCCTCCATGCCGAAGTTATACTCGACCAGCGGGCGGATCAGGTCGCGCCGCAGCGTGACCGCCAGCGCCTTCGCGTCTGCCACCGTGAGGTCGTGCCGCACCTTGTCGTGCGTCTTGGCCTGCGCGTAGGATCCGCCGCCGCTGTCCGACGTCAGCGTCTGGCCGAGGACGGCCTTGCTGATCTGCTCGTCGCAGTAGCGCGCCATGTTCTCGTAGATGTCCGAGCTGGTCGTCTTGTTGCTCTCCTTGAACTCGATCATCGTCGTGTCCGGGATGATCCCGGCCGCGTCGCTGCCGATCCGGATGATCGCGTTCATCAGCTCCTTCTTGTCCGCCTCGCTCGCCGCCTGGTCGTACTTGCCGAGCCGCAGTGGCATCCCGTACACCTCGCAGAACGCCACCCAGTCCTTCACGGTGTAGTTCTTGAAGAGGTACATCCAGGACACGATCCTCATGATGCCGGAGCGTGCCGGGTGGCCGCTCTTGGCCTTGTAATTGTGCAAAATGAACTTGTTCGCGGGCATCTCGACGCCTGCCGGGAACTGCTCGGTGCAGATCAGCACCTGCTCCTTCTCCCAGCTCCACAGCAGCTTCTTCGGGTGCACGTAGAGGATGTCGTCCACGACGTTCCTGCCCTGGCTGTCCAGCCCCCACACCAGCTCCATGACCGACGTGCCCTTGCCGACCGCGTCCATCAGGTCGATCAGGATGTCGTCGAAGTTCTCGATGTCCTGGAACTGCTCGCGGATGAAGTCCGCGATCGCCTCGTCCTGCGGCTCCTGCGAGTGCGGCTGGATCTCCCACGGCAGGCCGGTCACTGCCAGCTTGCGCGTCTGGAGCTGCGAAAACAGGTGCGCGTCCTTCTCCTCCATCTCCTCGAAGAGCTCCATCTGCGCCCGGACGTTGCCCTCGTCCGCTTCCCGCAGGATCCTCGCGAGCCTCTGCGGCGTCAGCCCCTTGCTCGGATAGTCCGAGTACCTGTCGTTCAGGTCCCCGGCCGCCACCGTCGTGTAGACCGGCCGCAGGATCCCCGTGTCCACGTTCGGGTCAAACTCCTGCTCTTTCTTCTTCCTTTTCTTGTCTTTCGCCATCGCCCTCTCCTTCCTGGTTTTCGGCTTCTTTCGCGATCCATTCTTTGGCGATTGCATAATATGTCGCGTCGAGCTCTATGCCGACGAAGTTCCTGCCGGTATGCAGGCAGGCCACTCCGGTCGATCCGCTCCCCATGAACGGATCCAGGACAGTGCCGCCCTCCGGGCTGATCCCGATCAGCTTTTCAAGCAGCTCGACCGGCTTCTGTGTCTGGTGGTGTCTGTCCTTTGCGTTCACGCTCTTGATGTTGTAGCATCCGCCCGCCACGAACGCCCCCTTCGTGAACTCCGCCTTCTTCGGGCCGTTGGTTCCCCACACCACATACTCGCAGTCGTTCCGGAACCGTCCGGGCGTTGGCCTGCTGTTTCCCTTGTTCCACACGACGATGCCGCGGTACACCCAGCCAGCGGTTTGCAGCGCGTCCGTCATCGCCGGAAGGTTGCGCCAGTCGATGAAGACACAGCAGACGCCGCCTTCCCTTGTCTTCGTCCGGCACTTGCTCAGCACCATGCGCATGAACTCCGTGAAGCTGCGCTGGTCCATGTTGTCGCCGCTGAAGTTCGGCAGCTTTGCGGATCCGTTGAAGTCCGTGTCGAAGTATTTGACGTTCGTGCTCTGCTTCCGGTCTCCGGCAAAAAGTCCTCCGGATGAATACGGTGGATCACACAGCACCATGTCCACGGACGCGTCCGGGATCTCTTTCAATACTTCGAGGCAGTCGCCCTGCAGCAGCCTTTGGAATGTTTCCGTCCCGGAAGGTAGCACCCCCCCCGCACGGGTTTTTATTGTCTCCATGTTCATCAGTATGCCCCTTTGCTCCTGCCCAGCTTCCGCCGCAGCACGCTCACGTAGCCGACCTTCCCCGTGGATCCGCGCACCTTCATCGCGGTGTCCACCGCCATCTTCAGCGCGTCCGGGCCGTCGTCGTTGCGGCCCATCGGGAACTCGGTCATCTGCGCGAGCAGCGTCTTGTGGCGTCTGCTGAACTTTATATAGTGGTTTTTCACCAGCGGCTGTAGGCTCTCGATCCGCATCAGCTTGTTCCCGGTGCTCTGGATCTCCTCGATCGGCAGGTGCTCCCCCGCCTCGGCCGACCGCCGTGCCATCACTTCCTTGAAGAAGAACTGGAACTGCACGGTCTCCACCCCGAACGCCCGCAGCGGCTTTAAGTCCCTGCGGTACCGTGCGGCCAGCGCGATCGCGTCGTCGATGATCACGTCCGGATGCCGCCGCGCGATGTCCGCGTCGAGCACGTACATGTAGCCGGTCTTCCTGTCCATCGCCAGCCCGATGATCGCGCTGGTGTCGCTCTTCTTGTTCTTGCCCAGTGACGGGTCGTTCGCCCCCACCAGGAAGAAGTCCGGGCCCGCGAAGTCGGGCGGCGCGTCGTCGTAGAACTCGAACCATTCCTCCTGGAACGTCGCGTTCTCCGGATCCACCGGGTCGTTCTGTAGCTCGGAATTGAACGAGGCCACGCCCTCGGCGACGCGGATCTCCATCAGGTCGTAGTAGGAGAGCTTGTCTTCCCACAGCACCTCCGTGCCCTCCAGCATCTCGGCCTTGTGCTCCTCGTAGAACTCGCGCGCGTGGTCTTCGTGGGACTCGTCGAACAGGTTCGTGTAGATCGTCTCCCACTCGTCCCACAGCTGCGTGTTCTGCGCCCAGCCGGTCACGGCCCGGTAGGTGCGCGCCTTGTACCGCGGGTTCTTCAGCACGTTCGAGAGCAGGCTGTCGTAGTGCAGCACCGTCCCGATGTACATGATGTCCGTGTAGGTGTCCCCCGCCTTCGAGACCGCCTTGTCGAACCAGCTCTTCAGCTTCCTGCGCTGCTCCGCCGTGTTGACGTTCTCGTCGTTCTCGATGTCGTCCAGGACGATCAGGTCGGGCCGCCAGTTCCGGTGCTTCCTGCCTCGGATCTTCTTGCCGGAGCCGACCGCGTCCACCTTGACGTCCGTCCTCGTCAGGATGACGCCGGAGCGCCATGCCTTCTGTCCCTTCTGTTCCCCGAAGTCCTCCAGGATCGCGGCGTTGTCTTCCAGCTCCGTCCGGATGTCCTCCAGGAACGCTTCGGCCTGGTCGGTCGAATCGGATAATATAAGGATATAATGCTTGTACATATACAGGATCGCGTGCAGGCTGTCCTTGAACGTGAAGTTCGTGCTCTTCGCGTGGCCTCTTGGTGCTGCCGTGACCGTGTGCGAGCCCTTCGCCCTGCTGATCGCCTTCGCGTCCTTCTCCGGGTCCATGCCCTTCATGACGCCGCGGATCCACAGCTCGTCGAGCTCGTCGTGGAACTTCGGCGACCGGCGCACAAAATAGTGCGGCAGGTATGCCCGCCCGAAGTATCCGAGGTCGATCGCCGCCAGCGACCGGCGCACGCCGTCCGGGCCGGTCAGCGGCTTCCTGCCCGCCTTGTAGTCCGCGGCCAGTGCCCTGCGCTTCTCCCGGAACGCCCCGTCCCGCGCTGCGTATTCGAGGAAGAGGCTGCGCTGCGCTTCCTGCGCGGCCGCCTGCTCCAGGTCTTCCTCCGGCAGCTCCAGCTCCTGTTCATATTCAAGCAGGTCAATCATCCGTCAGCATCCTCTCTTTTGCCTTGCGCAGGATCTCCTTCATCGCGAGCCGGGAGTCCTCGTCGTCCCGGATCACCTTCAGGATCTCCTTCTCCATCTCCTTGAAGGCCGTCTCCGCCTTCTTCTGCATGTCCTGCCGCACGCGGTCCTTGTAGACCTTCGTGCGGGACAGGCTCGCCAGCAGGCGCCCGGCCTTGTCGATCGGCAGCTGGTCGAACTCCTCCTCAGCCGTCGCCATCTTATTGATCAGCCCGTCCATCAGCATCCGCATCCCCGCCTCCGTGTAGTCGGCATCCGGGTTCTGCTGGACGACCTGCACCAGCTTCTCCGTCTGCCTCTGCGCTTCCAGGAGCCTCTGCATCGCCGTGCTCGACCGCATCGCATAGCGGCCGATCGCGCTCTTGCTGATGTCGTACCCCTGCGCCTTCAGGCTGTCGCTGATGTACTGGTACGTGTTCGACGTGTCCGTCAGCATGACGTCCACGCTGCGCCGGATCTCCTCCGGCAGTTCGTCCACCTTGGAACTGATCCGGGTCTTCCTGCGCTGCTTGCCCATCAGATGTCCACCCCCGGGTCGCTGATCGTGCCCTCCGCGAGGTCCACGCCCGCCTTCGTCAGGCGGATCACCGCGTCCTCGCTGTAGGCCGTGTAGGCTGTCACCTTCTCGTCCGTGATCTCCACGTACCCGGCGTCCTCCAGGTACGAGATATACTTCCCGATGTCCGGCGACAGGATCAGGCCCGCCGAGATCATCGCGTTCGAGACCTGGCGGGTCAGCGCCGTGTTGTTGAATCCTTTGACCAGGCAGCGGATGATGTAGCCGCGGACCGCTTTGTTCCGTTTCACTTCTTCCTTCTCTGCTCCGTTCATCTCTTACCCCTCATTCACTTGTCGCTGCGCATCAGCAGCTTG
Organism: uncultured Lachnospiraceae bacterium; assembly: GCA_947627365.1. Lineage (GTDB taxonomy): Bacteria > Bacillota > Clostridia > Lachnospirales > Lachnospiraceae > Choladousia. Next base: position 41,194 of record CANQVT010000004.1, read on the forward strand.
TCGATCTTGGTGTCGATGTTCTTGATCGAGTCCTCCATCTTGTTCATCGCCCGGAAGTAGTCCTCCCGCAGCACGAACGTCGTGGCGAAGTCGCTCTTGAACTCATTGATCCGCGTCTCCAGCCCGCGGACCTCTTGGCTTGTTTCATCCTCCAGCTCGCTGATCCTCTTCTCGTACTTCTCGTCGATTGCTTTTATTGCTTCCCTGTTCTGGTTGTTGCTCTCCTTCAGCTCGCTGATCCAGTTCTTGATCAGCCAGGCCAGCACGGCCAGCACCAGGCTGATCACCCCGGTCATGACGTCGGAGAACGTGATCACGTAATTCATGCGCTTATTTCCGCAGCATCCGCTTCGCCAGGTCTGTCACGTGTTCCCACCCGTTCATGGAGACCAGTGCGACGATGAACGCTGCAAGGAATGAAGCGAATACCTCGTACCACGTGATCGGCTGCTTCGCGTAGCTCATCATCCCCAGCAGGGCTGCCGGGCAGATGACCAGCGACAGGCCGGTCACGAGCAGTGCGGACGGTATCTTCTCGTCGAGCCACTTCCACGCCTTCAGGACCTCCGTGATGCAGGACACGAGAAAGGCCAGCAGGCCGAGGATAGCCAGGAGCTTCGTCCCGTCCACCAGTGCGTTGATGTCGATGTTCGTCAAAAATTCCATGCTTTTGCGCCTCCTTCCCGACGATACGAAAAGAGCATAGCTTTCGCTATGCTCTTATGGTACGCTTATTCGTTTGTAACCTTTAGGGGAAATATTTCCCGATTTTATCCGCCGCCCCCGCCGTCGTCGATCATGTCGAAGATCGTCATCTGTCCGGGCGTCGGTTCGTCTTTCAGGATGTTGCGGATCTGCACCGTCGTCAGGTTGTACTTCTCGGCCAGCTCCTTCTGGTTGTAGCCGTTGTATTCAGCCTTCACCCGCCTGTTCCGGGCAGGTGCCACGATGCTCTCCGGCTTCGGGAAGTACAGCTCGTCGCCCTTCGCGTAGTCTGCCAGCTCGGCGAAGCGCTCGATCCCGATGATGTCCGTGATCGGCCGGTACTGCTCCGCGATGTCCTCTTCCGTCAGCTCCCCGACCAGCTCCTTCACCCAGCCGTCCATCTCAGGACACCTTCTTCGTGTAGGTCAGGCAGATCCAGCCGATGCCGCTCTTTAAGCGTCCCCAGTTCCGCTTCTCCTCCACGATCGTGTACTTCAGCTTGTGCCCGGCCTTCTCCTGGATGCTCCCCGTCACCTTCGCGCTCTTGCGCGGCTTCTTCCGGATGTAGAGGTAGTCGCAGGTCGTCTCGATCAGGTACGGCACGCCGGACGGCTGTGCCGCCTGCTCCGGCTCCTTCGGCTGCTCCTGCGTCTTCGGCGGCTCCGGCTGCGCGTCGCCCAGCATCACGTCAGCGTTGAAGCGCGTCAGGTCCCACCGCTCGATGATGCTCACCAGCTTCTCCACGTACTTCGGATCCGTCGCGTAGCCGCCGTCCTTGATGATCTGCGCGGCCTTGCGGTAGTCCTTCTCGCCAGAGAGCCCTGCGTAGCGCTGCCTGTTCCCGTTCGGCGCGTTCAGCAGGTAGGCGCTGTGGTCTGCGATCGACGCCTCGATGCTCTCATAGCAGCGGAAGTCGCTCTTCTGCATCCAGGTGTTCCCCGCGGTGTCGCACTCCGGTGACATCTTCGTGTACTTGTCGCCGTTCCAGGTCGTGCCCGCCCATACGTTCCCGGACAGGCTGCACTTCATCCCGTGCAGGTTGTTCGCCTTCTGTGCGAGGTCGGTCTGGCCGTAGCCGCTCTCCAGGATCGCCTGCGCGAACAGTACGCAGCCCAGGATCCCCGTGTCGATCTCTTCCTTCGCGTAGAGGCTGCCGAGCCGTTCCACGAACTCCGCCTCCGTGCAGCCCTTGAACTCGGACGCCTGCGTCCCCTTCGCCTCGTTCGTGTAGATGCACTTCCCGGCCGGGTCGTAGACGCTGTACCCCGGAAGCGTCTCGCACAGCTTCCGCGCGTTCGCCTCCGTGCCCGCGAACTGCTGGCTCTTCTCGTCCTCCCAGCTCTTGCGCACGCGGTAGTATTCCTCTTCTGCCGCCTCCGGCTTCGACGCCGTCCCGGAGACGCCCAGGCCGTCCAGGATCCCCTGCGCGACCGCCTGCGCCACGAGGCCCTTGCGGTCGGTGTACCAGGCCATGTCGTCGCCGTCGTCGATGAACGCGGTCTCTAAAAGGAAATACTTCGCGCCCGCCGCCTGCGCCCGGTTCAGGTTCAGCAGGCCGGTTGAATTGTCGAGCAGCCATTCCCTGAAGCCCAGCGCCACCACGCGGTCGATGATCGCCCTGGCGATGCTCCTGCCCGCGTTGTTCGGGTGGATGTAGCCGCCCACGCCCGTGTAGCTCCCGTCGCCATACGGGTCCTTCTTGGCCTTCGCGTTGAAGTGCACCTCCAGCGTGAAGTCATACTTCGCATAGTCCGGCACGTGCCCGGCCTTGCTCTGCGTGTAGCAGTTCTTGTTCTGGTCGTACATAGTGACCGACGCCCTCGTGCCGATCGCCTTCTTGACCAGCGTCGCCAGCTCCCTCGTGTAGTCCGCCTCGTTCCCCCATACGGAACACGCGCCCGGATCCCCTTCGCCGTGTCCCGCGATAATGAAAACTTTCTTCTTTGCCGCCATGTCAGCGTCCTCCCTTCTTATCCCTGCCGCCTCCGTTCATCGCACAGACCGCGACGAGCGTGATGCAGATGATGATGATGTTGATCGTACTTGTAGCCATCCTTCTGTTCCTCCTTCCACCACAGCAGTGTCTTCTTGCCGATGACCAGCGCGCCCATGACCAGGATGATCTCCAGCAGGTCGGGCTTCGGCTGCTGCGCTTCCAGCGATACCACCTGCAGGAAGATGATCACCCACAGCTCATACTTTCCCCGCATTGTTCTCCTCCTCGTAGTCCAGCGCGACCGCCACTTTGCTCTCGACCATGATGCACTTCTTCAGCTCCGTCATCGCCGCGTCCATCATGTCGTCCGGCAGGAACGCGCGGATCAGCTCGCCGTTCCTGATCTGGTGGATGTACAGCAGCTCCGCGTCCCAGTCCTCGTCCACGTCGAACGCCGCGTTCAGCGTCTTGCGGTCCTTCTCGTAGTCGCCCTTCAGGCGCTTCAGCAGCAGCTTCTCCTGCTTCGCGTCCGGTAACATGTGCATGTGCGCGTGGACGAACTCCGCCAGCTCGTACTCGAACGAGTAGTCGCCCGTGAACAGGGCCTTCAGCATCGCCTCGAAGCTCGGCGTCAGCTTGTACTTCGTCTCGGTCGTCACCGTGACGTTCCTGTTGAAGACGCCCTCGGAGACGCACAGCTTCAGCCGGTCGGGGTTCAGGATGTCCAGGCTGCGCCGGTCGGACACGCTGCACGAGCCCTCGTTCCCGTAAAACCTCACGAACTGCTTGCTCCGGTCGTCCATGATCGAGAGCCCGCGCTTCTGCACCTCCGCCTGGAGCGCGTCCATGTTCCTCTTTGTGTTCAGCCGCAGCCGGTCGTAGCGGATCAGGTCGTCCACGAGCTCGCTGCTTGTCTTGGTGTTCAGGTTTGCCATACCGTCTCTCCTCCTTATGCTTTCAGTTTTTCCGTGCAGGCCGGGCAGATGCCCTTGCCCATCAGCAGCTTCACGCCTTCCGTCTCACCGCAGAAGACACAGCGCGGCGTGTATGCCCGCAGCCGGATCTCCCCGCCCTCGACGGTCAGCTCCATCGGGTCCTTCCCCTGAAGTCCCAGTTCCCGGCGTACTGCCACCGGGATGCTGATCGAACCGTGGTTCGACAGCTTCTTGTAGGTTGTCATGTCCTTGTCCTCCTTCCGTGCTTATCCGATGCCTGCGCCCCCGCCCGGTGCCCCTTCCACCAGCAGGGTGATGTCCTTGCGGAACGCCTCCTCCACTTCCATGCGGCACCCTTTCGAGCTGATCCAGCCGTCCATCAGGTAGATGTGCGTGCACATGTCCAGCAGCACCAGCGACACCGCCATGTAGTCGTCATGCGTCGGCGTGGCGTGGTCGGCCAGGTGCCTGCTGATCCGTGCCGGGTTGATCACCTCCGTGCCCGGATGCTCCCGGAGCACGCGCGCCTCCGCGGCGTCGAAGCGTTCCATGTAGTCGTCCTCGTGGCCCGTGATCGGGCCGGACAGGTAGATCCTCATGTCCTTCTCCCCTCCTATGCGTCCATAATGTCCTTCACGTACTCGTACAGATCCTTGACGTTGTACGTCGTCTCCCCGCGCTCCTGCACCTGCTTCTCGAACTTCTGGATCCGGACGGCGAGCCGCAGCACCTTCGCCGCCCCCACCGCCTCCAGGGACACGCGCATCTTCCTGTCCCTGTGCGCCATCATCTCCGCGAACGCCTTCATCAGGTACCTGTCCCACAGCAGCGCTCCGCCGTCCCGGCCTTCCCATTCCTTGACCGCTTCCTCGATGAACTTCTTCCGGTTCAGCGGCTTCTTGTCCGGTGGCAGGACGCCTTGCTCCTTCAGCATCGCCCTGGCGTCCGCACGGGCCTTCTTCTCCCTCTTCGTCACTCCCGCAGCACCTCCATCTCCGCGCTGTACATCGCGAAGCCGACGTCTATGCCGACCGGCAGGTCGATCGCGGTCAGCACCCGGTCGGCGATCGCGGGATCCACGCCCCGCTTCTTCAGCATCCCGCAGAACGTGATGCCCTCGTCCGACCGGACGCTCCCGTTCTCCTGGACGCGGAACTGGATGCCGTAGGTCGTGCGCCCGATCGTCAGCTTCTCCTGCCAGCCCGTGTCCGTTGTTTCAATCACCAGTTTCATGGTCTCCCTCCCTTCATCGCCTGCTCCTGGTCTTCGACCACGCGCATCGCTGCCAGGTGCACGTCGAGCAGGTTGTCCTTCACGTCGTCCAGACTGCTGCCGAGGGCAAGCGCCCGCACGCCGGTCATCACCTGGAGCGCGCCGCACAGCTCGGTCAGCTCGACCATGCTGATGTTCTCGCCCTCCAGGTTCACCTTGTCGCCCTTAACCGTCAGCGTGACGTTGCAGTCCTTCATCTTCCGCCTCCCGCTTCGTGATCGCCTTCACGGCCTCGATCAGCTTTGACATCTGCGTGTAATCCAGCCACTCCGGAGAGTCCACGCGGAACATGCGGCGCGTCAGGCCGTTCAGCCGCTTCGCCTCCCACCCGGCGTCCTCCGCCAGGCGCTTCAGCTTCTTCATCTGGTTGTCCGTCGCCTTCGACGTCCTGTCCTTCGCCGGGCGTCCGCTCCGCACGGAATCCTTCATCTGCCCCAGCACGTAGGCCACGCGCGCGATCTCCTTCTTCGTCAGCTTCTTCATCGAGTCCTTGCCGGTCTGCGCCTGGACGACCAGGTGCAGCTCCTCGCCCGTCATGGACAGCTCCTTGCTCCTTGCGAGCCCCCACAGCGTCCGGATCGTCGGGTCCGGGCTCTTCTCCTGCTTCATGCTCACCAGATCACCCCCATGTGCTCACGCTTGCCGCGCTGGACGAACGACGGCACGGACGGCCCCGGCAGCGCCCTCTGCGTCTGCATCTGCGCCTCGTCCGTCCTGCACATGACGTATGTGCTCCGCCCTGCCCTCGCCGCCATCCGTGCGGCCTTCTCCATCTGCTCGATGATCCTGTCCTCGTTCATGCCTTCCACTTCGATCGTGATCTTCCTCATAGCTAATACCCCTCTTTCTTCGTCTCTTTTTCGGTAAATGTTTCGCCTGCTCACAGCATCATCATGCCGCTCGCCTCGCGCACGGTGTCCAGCGTGACCTTCGTCTCCCCGCGTTCACGCAGGACGCGCAGCACGTTGTTCAGTGTCCTGTCTAAAAGCCGGAAGCACCCGCCCCGTGCCGCGTAGGCACGCTGCGCCAGCTCCGCGGCCGCGTCCTCGGTGATGTCCCAGCCCGCCAGGTAGCGCTCCAGCTCCGCGTGCGTCAGCCCGTGCATCTTGTGATAGAAGTCCACCCGGTTCGAGAAGCGGACCAGGTGCTGCTTCAGGTCTGTCTCCAGCCGCGGCTCCCCCGCGATCACGACGCCCACGTCCACCTTGTCGAAGATCCCGCGGATGATCTCCAGCTTCGCGGTCGTGTACTTGTTCATCAGCTTGTCCGCCTCGTCGAGGATCATCAGGTAGCCCGCGTTCACCCGCAGGAACTCGCGGATCCGCTTCACCCTCCGGTGGATCGTGCCGCCCTCGGCCAGCAGCCCCAGGCGCTCCTCGATCTCCTCCAGCATGTCCTTGCTGCTCATGGTGTCGTCACATTCGAGATAGCAGACGCGCGGCAGCTGTGCGTAGCGCTGGAGCGCGTGCGTCTTGCCGTAGCCGGAGCGGCCGACCACGATGCCGAGCGCCCTGTCCTCCTGGCAGCTCTGGCACAGCCCGATCACCTTGCGGTAGTCGTCACTCTCGAAGTAGCGGATCTTCTCCGGCAGCCTGCCCGGCTCCGGAGCGGCCGCCTGCGCGTCTGCCTCCTGCGCGGCCGCCTCGCCGTCCAGCCACTTCCGGCCGTCGCCGTACTCGGCCTCCGTCTCGTCCATCCACCTGCGCAGCACCGTCTCGACCGTCTCCGGGTTGCTCCGGTACGTGCCGGAGAGGTACTGCGAGATCATCGACCGGCTGCATCCCGTCATGATCGCCAGCTCCTGCTTCGTGCAGTGGATCTTTGCCAGGCGCTCCGTCACGGCCAGCGCCAGCTCCGTCGGCGTCCCTTCCTTTTTGTTTGTGTTGGTAGTTGCTTCGTTCATGTTTATACCCTCTCTTTCTCCTGTTATCGTCTTTGGTCCCAAAACTCCGGGTTGAACAGATCCAGCGGCAGGAAGAGCAGGCTCACCAGTGTGCAGACCAGCCAGAAGATGCCCCAGAAGACTGCCCCGGCAAACCGCAGGATCCTGTCCGCCATGCCGTCACGCCTCCCCGATCGTCTTCAGGCGCTCCAGCGCCTTCTGTGCCTGCGCGCTCATGTAGCGTGAGCTCGCGCGCTCCTTCTTCAGCTCCTTGTAGTTCTGCTGCACGTGGCGGCTGTCCGGGAACTGCACCGTGTTGCTCTTCGGTGCCCTGCCGACCAGCAGTCCGTCCATCCCGGCCACCTCCCTGCGGATGCCTTCCTGCGCGTTCAGCTCCTCGAACGGCGTGGTCGCTTCCTTCAGGATCTCCCGGTCACGCTTCACCTGCGCGTTCTGCCGCCTGCGGTGCTCCTTCAGGACGTCGTCGCTCACCGTCCCGAACTGGAGCAGTTCCTGGCTTGCGGCCTCGCAGATCAGCCTGCCCTTCTGGTCGAAGACGTAGATGCTCGTCACGTCGTCCGGGTCCCACTTGATCGTCACACTCTCGCCGATGTGCCGGATCAGCTCGCCGTCCTCGTCCATGTAGTAGTGGCCGCGGCGCTCGATGCCGGTGTTGTACACCCGCACCCGGTCTTCCTTCATCATCAGCATGGTCGCCTGCACCTTCGCGGGCGGGGCCTTGAAGTAGCGCTCGCCGTTCTCGAAGAGCGACAGCGGCGTCCTGTACTCCTCGCCCGCCTTCTTCAGCTCTGCGTGCTTCCACTCGCTGTACTTCGTCAGCTTCCAGGTCGTCCAGCGCTCGTAGAACTCTTCGAGCGTCAGCAGCCTGCCCTGCTCGGCCATCCGCTGGATGTCCTTGTTCACCTTCGCGGACGTCAGCGATCCGGTCAGCGTGCCGGTGTAGCTCGCGAGCCACTTCGTGAACCGGCTGCATACCGTCTCGAAGAAGCGCTCGATCTGCCCCTTCGTCCAGGGCTCGTAGGGCATCGCGATGTGCTCGTCCTCGATCCCGATCGCACGGTAGAAGCCGCGCGTCGCGTCGTCGAACGCCATCGCGAAGTGCTCGTCCTTCGCCTCCTGGTCGTGCCGGTCCTTGCGGTCCACGCCGATCATCTCCTTCGCGGTGTAGTCCTTGCCGTTGTCTATGTAGAGATACTTCGGCACGCTCCCCGCGTCGTGGTAGATCAGCTTCAGCAGGCTCTGCTTCAGGATCTGCGCGTTCGCGTCCCGGCACATGATGTCGCCGAGGATCCAGCGGCTGCGCGTGTCGATCCAGCAGACCAGCTTCGGCCTGATCGGCACCAGCTTCCCGTTCTTCGCCCGGACCGTCACCCAGCAGTCGAAGGTGTGCTCGTCGCCCTGGACGATCTCCAGCACCTCCAGCCCCTTCGTGTCCCTGCGCTTCTTCTGCATCTTCCGGTTCTTGTAGTCCCGGATGCCGTTGGCCGCCAGGAAGTGCGCGTTCTTCATGCCCTCGTCTTCCATCAGCCAGGCGATGTAGCGCACCACGCTCTGGTAGCTCGGGATCTTCTCCCATCCCTTCAGCTGCTGGATGTCCTCCAGCTTCTCGTAGAGCATCTCGCGCGTGCCCCGGTTGCCCGCGAAGCCCGCGTCGAACCAGATGTTCTTGATCGTCTGCTTGACCTCCGGCGCGAAGCTCGGGAACGTCCCCGCGTCGCGCGGCTTCCGGCAGAGGCAGAGGATCCGGAAGTATTCGTAGTTGCACCCGGTCTCCTTCTCCATCTTGTCCTGCCAGGCCAGCGCCTCCATGTATGCTTTCGCGTACCGGTAGATCGTCCGCGCGCCCTTGCCCAGGCGCTCCTGCGCGAACTGCTCCGCGTGTTTCGTGCGCTCGTCCAGGTCGTAGGCCAGGAACTCCCGGACCACGTTGCCCAGCTCCACGCCCTTGTAGTAGGCGTCGCTGTACTGGTGCATGTACCAGTCGATGTCCGTGTCCACGTACCAGGGCCGCCCCTGCTTCACCGGCTCCTGCCCTTCGGCGTCCTCCGGATCCGCGGCCAGCGCCCGCAGCCGTTCCCGCTCCCGCCAGGCGGCACGCGCCTGCTTTGAGAGGCTGTTGACCGACACGAGCGTCAGATCCTTGCCCCCTTCTTCGCGCTTGACGCGCTTGACGCCCATGTCCTCCGGGTTGCGGTTCGCTCTCTTTTGAATTGTTTTGTACGGAATACCCTCTAAGGCCGCCGCCTCGTCGAGGGTGATGTATGCCGTCTGTGCTGCCATCGCTCTCTCCCTCCTATGCTGCGGCGTATTCGTTGATGTTGATGTCGAGCATCGTGCAGATCTTCAGGATGTACCGTTCCCCGCTCCGCTGGCCCGACAGGATCTTCGTGATATATTGAGGTGCGATGCCGAGGGCTTCCGCCAGCTGTCGCTGCGTCATGCCCCGGTCTATTAATTTGTGTTTGATTTCTCGCCCGAGCGGGGTCAGGTTCGTGTTCTGCCATGCCATGTTTATCACTTCCTTTTCAGCATCTGCTCTGTTATAATGTAGTTGCGTGTTGTTTCCATTCCTGCACGTAGAAAGGAGGTGGAAACAATGTCGTTTTGTTACCCCGATCCGACCGGGATGCACGAGCCAAAGACGCCAATCTGGAAACTCGTGTACTCGATCGAATCGGCTGATGGTTCATCTGTCCGTGAATACCAGGCAAAGAGCCCGGAACCCGGCCGGATGTTCCAGATGCGCGTCTGCGAGGATGACTCCGGTTCTTCCGGCTCCTACAGCATCACCCGTTGACGCCGGGCGGGGGCAGCTTCGGCTGCTCCCTGTCTATGTCAGACAGCGTTCTGCTGATGACATCAGTGCGTTCATTGTAGTGTCTGTTCGCCAGCTGCTTCTCCGTCCTGCGGATCTCGCCCGCCAGCATGTTCAGCTTCTTAATAAAACCGGGATTGTCGCGGCACCACTTCACGATCGGCTCCGTCACCATGTGTTCGTCCCTGGCCGTCCTGCGTTCCTTCCGGATCCTCCGGAGCGCGCGTGCCATCCGCGCGTCGTTGTGGTACCCGTCGTCGTGCAGCTCCAGCCGGTGCAGGATGTCCTGCGTCTGAAGATCCGCCTCCCGTTCCTTCTGGATCGCGTCGTTGCACTCCTGCTCTGCTTCCCGCAAAAATTTAAGGAACGCCGCGATCGTCTCGCTCTTCGTCATGTCTCCTTGTCGATGCGCCGCACCTTCGGCTTCCCGATCCGCTTCAGCGATGCCCGGTTCACGATCTCCAGCTGCCCCGTCGTGTCCTTCGTGACCAGCCAGTCTTCCGGATCGTACCCGTGCGAGCGCATCAGCGTCTTCTGCTTCAGCGTCGGCCTCTTCCCGTTCTTCATCTCCTCCCCTTCTTTCCTGCTCTGTTTACTGTTCCGGGCCTTCAGATCGGCACCATCCGGGCAGAACGCCCGTTCTGCGATTGAGAAATTATCGCGGCTGTGATATGATTTAGAATGAATTATTAAGGGTTACATGATAATAATATCTCTCAACTAGGAGAATGTCAAGAAAAAATGTTCTATATCGGAGAAAAAGTTTCTATATAGGAGAATGGAGGAGATCATGGATTCAGTCGGTAAAAGAATAAAGGACCGCAGAAAAGAGCTGAGATTAACACAAACAGATATTAAGAAACTCGTCGGTATTTCTTCGGGAAATATCAGCGAGATCGAGAACGGGAACCGCTTGCCAGCTGCTGGCACTCTCGTGCAGCTTGCGAGCGTTTTGCAGTGTTCTGTTGATTGGATATTGACTGGCGTGTCTCCTATCCAGGAGAGGCCGCCGATCTCCGCAAACGGAGAAATTGAAGAAGAGCTGCTTCGTGTCTTCCGGCAGCTGGATCCGGACGACCGCAGCGAGCTCGTGGAGATCGCGCAGATGAAGCTCTCCAGGCGAGCGAGGGGGGGTGCCGGATCATCCAGTTCCGGCGATCCTGATCGCCTAAAAGCCGTCGCTGGCGGGGATGGTGTTTCTGCGTGACTTTTTGGGTTATTTTGGATTATTTATAATCCACTTTTTTGTCTCATTGTAAAAAGTGCGCGACCGGCCGCGAAAATTGGAAAAAATCCCGTAAATGCGGCAAAGAGACACGGTTCGGAAAATATTTCAGTTTTGTCTCATTGGTTTGTGACGCCCGCAGCCAGGTCACGGCGTGGATCCGGAGCCGCGTCGCCGTCGCTCCGCTCCGCCGCTGTCAGCGTGTAACGCCCATTTTATCGGTGTTTGACGCGTTCGCGTCTCGGAATTGTGACGCCGTGACGCACAGAAGTGACGCGCAGGCGCTTGTCAGATCACCAGGTCGGTGCTAGAATTGTAAACGGTAGTTAATACCGTCTCTTTCAAAATGGGTTTATCAGTGAAAAAACCGCGGGAAGCTGCTTATTTCCGCGGTTTTTTCCTGTTCTTCTCACGTCGTCGGCCGATCGCGTGAAAAAATATGCTCTATTCTCATTTTATTTGTCAATGGACGCGTTCGCGCGCGTCTCAAAAAATCGGTTTTTCCCTTTATTTATCGGGTTTTCCCGCCATTTCCCGCGTCGTCGTTCGTCGTCTCGACGTGGATCTCGTTTTTGACATTTATTTTAATCGGGTACATTGTCATAACAGTATTGCCCCTCACTGCTTGCAGTTGTCGATCCCTGATACTGTATGCTCACTCCGGCGTTGAGCCATGCGTAATAAGCGAGGGAACTGCAATCAAAGTGAGTGCCGCTGTCCCTTAATGCCTGACTATACGGATAGCCCACCTTTGACAAAGCGAACTCTGTCACTTTTTTACCGTTGGCATCGGAAATGGAATCAATGACAGCCTGATACTGCTCCGGACTTATGGTCTGACTGCCTCCGCCTCCGTCACACCCTATCAGGGCAAGATTTTCCGGTTTCATCAGCTCGTTAAGCATTTCCTGCTCCTCGGTATCAAACCCGTAGACAGGGATCATATCCAGATACGTTTTCAGTGTCACATTCACATATTTTACGGTATAGGTTATGGTGTTCCCCTCTGCATCGGTTTCCGTTTCCGTTTCAGCGGTGATATGGTAACTGCACATATCGCCAACTAACGATTTCAGGTTCTGTTTTGCCTTATCCGTCATATCAGTTGCAGTATCACCGTTACCGTACTTTACCATGTAGACCGCCAGAATATCGCAGTAGTTATCCGGTATTCCTTCTCCGGTAAAATTCACATAAACCTTTTCGCTCCTGTCATAGCCGGACAGTTCAAGCATCTCTGCATCCACATCGGCATTAAATTCCGATACATAGGCGGATAATATCTGCTGTGTGGTTTCCCCGGATGATGATATGGACGGGAAGAATATAGCAAGCGGGGAATTGTAGATGATCGCAAGCACCGCTATCACGGGAAGTGCCAGTAATGCCACCAAAAGAAATACCCCTGTCAGGAACAGTGCTGCATACTTCACCACATATTTCATAACAAAGGAAAACCGCATCATTGCCAAGTCCTTGAGGGTTTTGGCGATACTATCCTGATTGTCCTCCTGCCGCAGCTTTGCGGCAAAAAACTGTATCATACGGTTTCTGCTGGAATTTCTTATATCTTTCATATCCATAGCAATTCCAGCCGCCTCCCCTGCTGCCGCACCAATCAACACACCGCCCGGTCCGGTGGCAGCACTTCCTGCCGTTGCAGCCGCTGCAGAGGCTGCAACTTTTGTTCCCGCTTTGACTGTCTCTTTCGTGGCAGTCTTTGCAGTTTCTCCAGCTGCCTTTTTCGCCGTATCCTTTGCCGCTTTCTGAGCCGCCTTTTTCCCTATCTTCTTAGCGGAATTTACTTTCTTTATCCGCTTTTGCGCTGCCTTTGCCGCCTGCTGCTTACGAAACAGGTTTCTTCCTGCATCCGTTGCCGAGGTTGCTGGTCTGGCGAGGGACTCCATGACCATATAGGCATCATAAATCTCATTGCCTCCCTCCATCTGATCCAGTGCCGTCCTTGTGCCAACATAGGCTGCCGTTCCTAACGTGCCATTCCTTTTTTCTCTCACCTTTTCCGTATCTTTCTGCCTTTTTCCATACTGGGCAGAAAGACGTTTTTCCTCTGCTGCCGGACTGATCTCCGTTTTCCCCTTATTGTCAGGCTTTGAACCGGACCGGCTGCATTTTACTGCCCGTCCGCCTCCTGCCGCCTGTTTACCTCTAGCAATCGTTTGCGCCCGTCCGTTCTTCACGGTACGCATATCCCGCTTCTTATCAGGAGTAGCGTTTTCACGCTCTCCTGCAATCTTTGGTCCTCTCTGCACCGTCAGCACGTTACGTCCCTTGATCTTAGTTTCCGGCGCTGCTTTCATATGCAGTCTGGTCTTCTCTTTCGTATGGATAACCATAGGCTTATCCTCTTTCCGCTTAATGTCCACTGCCGCATACCTCCTTCCCAAAAAAGGGCAAAAAAATAGCGTCTAAACCAATCGGCTTAGACGCTGTAATTATAATTACCATTTACACTTCGTCAGAATCTTCTTCATTAAGTATACTGGGATCAATCCCATTTTCTTTGAGTGTTATATACTCTAGGAAAAACAAATTCTCAGACATATTCAACAGATTAAATTTCCAATCCGTTTTTTCATGAGTAAAATATAAATTTCTTGCTAATATCTGCAAGTATGGTGTTTTACACGAAAACGCAACTGGGAAAAATAATTCCTTTATCGGTTCCTGCCCTTTTTTCTTCAACTTTTCATTTAAGCTATCCTGCATATAATTTATGCCAGCTGATACAGCAATTAAATATTTCCCTATAAATACAGAACCCTCCGAAATGTCTCCATCATACCGCACTATATCAGCCTCAATCGCTGATGCCATAAGGATACTGGCAACCTTGTGCCTGTCAAGGTAATCAACACTCTTTTTCATGAACAATGATTTAACATCATTATATTTCTTTTGGAATAACTGGGCAAACACTTCCATTTTACTGTTATCCAGTACAACCTTATTATCTTTAAAGCCAGCCTGCGTGGTAGCAATATCAAGCACATTCCAAGCCGCCATAATCATCTCATTCATTCGACACCCCTTAATAGAACAGACTTATATCCTGCATATAATTAATGTATGGAATAGGTTTCCTGACTTTATCAGGATCATCACCCGTATTCTTCATCAACAAATCATCTTCTTGCCGTACAAACAAGCCACAGTAATCCAACCACTTAATCTTAGCCAATGCCCGTTCATATGCCTTACTGGCATTGTTGTTGTGGAAAAAATTTTTCCATGAAACCCACAATCCCATAATACAGCCTAGAATTGCAAATATTGCACCACTTTTAATAATAAAATCCTTCATTTTTATACCTCTCTATCTACACTCCCTAGTATAATAAAGGTTGCGGGACTACATCATACAATCTCTCACCAATATTCCAAATATTTTCAACAAGAGAGATGAATACAACACAAAATGCTATAAGCTTTATTATTTCATAATCCCCATATTTTATTCTGGTCCAAACCAAAACAACAATAAAGAAAATACTGAGCAAGACCCCAATCGTTATCTTAACAATATACACAATATTTACGGCTCTCTTATTCTTGTCAATTTTGGAATCTGTTATTTTCTGCATCTGAATTATACTTGCCAATGTGAATCTGCCCAATATAATCAAATTAACAAATAACAATAATAGTGATGGTTGTGCTGGAACCAAGTTCACCCATGATAACACAGCGTATATTACTGAAAATACTATATCTATTATGCTATAGCAACACTGCCTTTTCGTAACAGACCCTTTTACAATGTAGCCGCATCGCTCCCAAAACCTAACCATAAAAGATTTTATCTCCCGTTACTTATCAATTATTCTGTTCACAACCATATCATGTTCCGAACATTATCATATTTCTTTCCCAGCCAATATTTTATTCCCACAGTGTCAGCAAAGCAATGATAACTTGCATATATTTCTTAATCATTTGATATTATACCATATTCAAAACTGCTTGTCCACTTGACACATGTATAAAAAGGTGTCTGCTCAAGCTGCCAATTTCTACAAAAACAGACACCTTTCACTCCTAGTTTTTTTAACTGCGACAATTGTAGATTACCATATAAATGCAAGTTAGTCAATCAAAACTTGCTTTCAGATAACATTTTTTATGAAATTATCTCCGCCTGCTTTGCTATCTTCTCGTGGATATTCGTGTTGAACAGGTTATACAGGTCTGAACCCTTTTCAATGGTATTGTCAAAAGGAATTACCACGTTTCCGCACTTAATAAGCCCCATGCCGCTTGATGTGTTGGTGACAAACTTAAGCTGTGCCTCTGAAACGCCGATCACCTCCGCCATTCTGGAACTGTCTGTATTTGCCTGTTTTAACAGCGCAACGAACTCTGAGTTTGCAAGCATTGTTGTAGCCGTATAATTCTGCAAAAGATCGACCACATTCTGAGTGATACCCGTACAGAGTCCGCCCTGTTTTCTGACCTTTTTCCATAGCTGCTGCAAATACTTTGCGGAATACTCCGAATTAAGCAGTACATGGAACTCGTCAATATACAGCCAAGTTGCCCTGCTTCTCTTTCCGTTCTCAATAATGCGGTTCTGTATGCTCTCCATCATAACAAGCATTGTGATCGGGGAAAGCTCCGCACCGAGATCACGGATACCGTACACTGTCAGACGGTTATCAACATCAACATTTGTCTGATGATTAAAGATGTTCAGGGAGCCGTTGACAAACAATTCCAGTGACAGGGCTATATCCTTTGCCTCTTCCTCCGGCTGGCTCATAAGTATCTCATAGAAATCAGACATTACAGGCACATACTTTTCTCTACTTCTCGCAATGTCAATATACAGCTTTCTCACACAGCGGTCTATAATGGACTTCTGGCGGGAATTAAGGTTCTCACCCATACACTGTTCGCAGAGTCCGAGCATAAATTCTCCCTTTTCACGGATCATGCCCTTGCTGTCGTTAAGATCCAGACTCCAGACATCCATATCGAGCGGATTGACATAGTTATCCGTGTAAGTACTCATATTTACCACGGCACCGCCAAAGGTGCCTGCAATGTCAAAATACTCATTCATAGGATCAATGATAATGATTTCATCGTCACTTCCAAGGAACACGCTGCCCATTTCCATCTTGCAAAAAAAGGACTTACCGGAGCCGGGAACACCGAACACAAACCCGTTTCCGTTTATCAGCTTCTTGCGGTTCCCGATATTGATATTCTTGCTGACCTGATTGATGCCGTAATAACAGCCGCCCTTGTCATTCAGTTCCTGCACGTTAAAAGGCATCAATACCGCAAGGCTCTGTGTCAGCATGGTACGCATGGTCTTCACCTGTCTCACGCCAATAGGCAGAGCAGTATTTAATGCCTCTCTCTGCTTCAGATAATGCTCCTCAATCGTGACAGAATTTCTCTTGCCTATGGTTTCCACCGTCTCCGTCATACTGTCCAGTTCTTCTTTTGTATCTGCCATAAGGATAATGGTAACAGCCACATAGTAAAGGCACTGATCGTTCTCCCTTACATCGTCCATGATCTCCTCGATTTCTTTCTTCTCAATCCTCTTATTATAGGAAATCTCCGAGGAAAAATCGTTGTTTTTGTTCCTTACCCTCTGCTGCTTGATAATGTCCGATTCAATCCCCAGATATTTCTTCTGCAAAATCTTGGTAGTCATATCCTTTGGAATAGGGACTACATCAATGCTTGTGATGGAATGGATCGGCAAGGACGTGATCTCATTTAGGAATCTGTCCGACAAGCTCGACGGATATTTCTTGATAAACAGTGCCCTACAAAACTTCTTCTCGTCCTTGAAATAGTCAGGATAGAACTGCAGCATACCATTGCACAGGTCATTACGGAAGTCTGCCCCCACGACCTTTGCCTCCCTGATGTCAAAATCAAAGCAGTTCTCGTCCCCAAGATGATAGTAGTCGTACAGCACCTTGATCCTGTCATTTCCCAAAAGCGGTGCAATCTCTGCCCCAAGTTCTATGAACGCCTTGTGTATGGAGGCTTCTATGGTAGCAAATTGCGCCTTTGCTTCCTCAAAGTTCTTGCGTTCAATGGTAACGGTCAGATAACGCTCCTGTTCTATCCCCTGTCTGCCCTCACGGATCTTGCTCTCCATAATATCATTGTAGATTTTACGGTAATGATTAAAGCCGTCCTGCTCCGGCTGCAAAAACACATGATCCCTCAGATCGTCCATGTTCTTGTTTTTGTTGTTGATGGTAATCTTAAAGCCCACATCTAAGGAATTGAGGAACTTGCAGTATCTCTCAAAAATGCTGATCTGTTCGTCCTCGTTTGTGGTTGTGTAGTTAATGTCACAGAAACGGTAACACTTAGAAAAGCGGTTCTTTGCAACCTCAAAAATACCGTTTTCCGCTATCTTCATAACCTCAATGGTTTCCTGAATAGATTTCGGAGTTTTATAAAGCGGTTCACTTGCCTTTTTAAGCTCTGCAAACCCATCTGTAAATAATCCCATATTTCCACCTCTCTTCGATAATGCAAAAGACCGGACTTCTCCGGCCTTTTGCCAGAAATCGTCCGACCAATAAAAGAGGTCTTTCAATTCAACTTATTGTTTCATATTGCGCTGCACAATTCTCCGTCTTATGCCTTAGTGCTTTGACTTATAGACAACCACACCGATAACAGCGGCTGCAACCACCGCAACAACACCTGCCAACATCTTTACTGCTTTCTTCTTCATATTTTCAAATTCCTCCTGATTTCCTTTTTTGCTTGATTTATGGGTTTTCTTTAAAGAGCCCCGTTTCTTTTCTGCCGCTTTTTTTCCGGCATCTTCCTCCATCCGTATCTTACGGATAACTTCCTCGCTCTCCGCTGAAACATAAGTCAGCGGACGGTTTTTAAACATCATCCTGATTTTTCTCCCCATGAACTCATAGAAATTCATACCATTAAAAGAATAAAAACCGCCGAGTGCAATCGGGGCTACTGCCGGGATTGCCACATATACACTGGGAGTAAGACCGATATACTGATACAGGATCAGTACAAGTCCGCCACCTACAGCAATGGATGCCACGGAGAAGATAAGCTGCCTTGCAGTAAGCCCCATGACTACCGTTTCCTTGTAGCGGTCAATGTCCTTGTTGATCTCAATTACCAATGCTCTCCCTCCTATCTGCACTTTTCTTTTTCCTTTTCAGTGCGCTCTGCGCCATACTCCGTCTGTTCCTTGTCTTTTTCCTCCGACTGCACTGGAGCATAAGTGGAACCGTTGCGCTCCATGATCTCCGCAAACTGACAGATATGGTACAAATGATTACCAATTTCTGTATGGTACTCATCAATAAACCGGCAGATACGCTCTGACTTATCCCCGGACGAATCGGTTATGACAATCTTTCCGCCGTCCGGTATCTGAAACAAATCCTCGTATCTGGAACTTATGAAGCGGATGCCCCGCTTTGCCTGTTTCATATGCCTGTCAAGCCATTCAGATTCATAACAGTAACAGTAGAAATTATAGTCCCCCTGAGTGGGATTGCACCGCAGCAGATATGCGTGTTTCTCCGTATCCACACGAAAACAGTACTCCGTACAGTAATTTCCCTCAAAGGCACTTCCCGTATTCTGTGCCGCATACCGCCTCATTGCCGACCTGTTCTGCAAAAGCCCATATTCCGTAGAACGCAGGGTATTGATCACATCGTCAAACTCTGCCTTGAACTCGTCCGTTTTTAGTTGGTCATACTGATCTGTCCATGTGGTATAAAACTCATCCCCATCTCTGCCAAAGTCCCCACGCAGATAACCGATGCATCCGGTCTGTCCCCGCAGCTGCATACTCTGCTGATAAGTATATTTCCGTTCTGCCTCTGTTAACGCTCTGATTTCCATACTGCTCCTCCTTATAATCCCAATGCTTTACTTGTGAGGGACTGTGCCCCTTTCACGCTGCCTACCGTCAATGCGATAGTAAAGGTCATTTCACACAGATAAATCAGGGTTTTCGCCCAGTCTGCATATCCTCCTGTAAATGACGGAAGTCCCGAACTGATAAAAGCATTGCACACCATGATTGCCAGTGCCATCGTGACCGCCTCAAACACCACAGACAAGAAATACTTGGCATAAGTGCTTGCCGTATGAGCCACATTCCGGTTGCCTGCCATTGTGGAAAAGGCTATAGGACCGATCGGCACAATGATCATCAGCTTCAAAAAGCGGAAATATACGGTATAAATCATAAAAAAGCCGCAGATTATGATTATCACGCTTAAAAGCGCCGCAAGTATCAGCATGATCAGGCTTTCTCCGAACCCAAGTCCCTTTATGACATCCGCCTGCGTACTGTCAATGGTAAGCGTTGTGTACTGCCCCGCTGTAAGGGCATTGACAAGATTTCCAACCGTGGAAAAAAAGGCTTTCATAATCGTCACATTGTTTGCAACGAGCCATTCCGAAAGTCCGAGCCTGATCAGCATCCTCAAAATGACCTCAAAGCGCATCTCCTCCCGAATATCCACGCTCTCCGAGCAGAAACCGATAACAAAGAACAAGACCACAAGGGAAGATCCCACCGCCACAAAAATTGGTTCAATACTCTCGACCATTGCCCACGGACCGCCGCCTTTAAAATTGACAGGGGATTGTCCGAGCATTGAAAATACGAGACTTACCTGATTATTCCAGAAACCGAATACCATTTCCAGAAGTGCAAGGATTTTATCCCCCAATTTAAAAATATCCACTGTTTCTCACCTCTTTTCCTTTCGGGGAAAGCAGTGCCTTATCCGCTGCCTTCTCCCCGCCATGCTGATCTTAGAATCCAAGAAAGGTAAGAACGGTAGAGATGCCCGCCATCATAATGCCCGCCACGATACCCTTTAAGGCGGAATTCATGGTTGACGAGTCCTGCTGCTGATATGCCTGTGCAAACTCCATGACATTCTTCGCCAGAATGATAATACCCACCGCACCAATGACCGCAATTACAAGCGTCTTTAAGTTATCCAGAGGCTGTGTGATCGCAGTGGTTCCCGTACCTGCCGCAAATACGGTCACAGGCATTGCATGAACCGCCATATATACCGCTCCGCATACGCCTGTTACTGCTCTCTTTACCTTGCCGGTGCCCCTGTTAGAAGTCTGATTGCCCGTTGTTTCTGTTGTTCTGCGCATAATAAAATCTCCTTTTTTTGTTTTGATCAAACAGTCGGGAGACAGCCAGACAGAAATATATTTCCCATCCGGCTGATCTCCGGACAGAAATACACTTATTTCTGCCTGTTTGTTTTAATGGTTGCTATGATGAAAGGGCACTGTCCGCAGACATTTCCCTGAATACGGTTAATCGGGTTTTCCCCGATACGCTTATGCCTTAACCACCTCCTTATCCTCTAATGGCTGTCAGCCTGCCATATGCCGGATCGCCTTGTAAGTCTTTCTGACCTCCCGCATTTTGGCAACATCTGTTTCAGGATAAAAGACTGCCAGTATATCTTCCTTTGGCATACCCAGTGCCATCATCTTATGCAGCTCCTCTTTCTGCTCTTTGGAATACTGCCATTGTGCCATGCGGTTAATAATGGTATCTTCCCTTTCCAGCTTCCGCCGTTTTACAGAAGCAGGATTGGGGGTATCTGTTTCAGGCGTTCCCTGAATATCAGGCTCCATATCCGATTCCTGAGCATACAACAGCTCATTCCCTTGTTCCTGACAGAACTTCTCTTTTTCCTCCTGCTCCTCAATGCTCATAAACCGCTTTTTCATGTCAAGTTCGGACAACAGCTTAAATTCCTCATAGGTGAGGCAGTCGATATAGACATTGCCGCCCTTCCTTTTCTGTTCCTCATAGTAGGCAAGCGATTTCTTTGTGAGCAGCTGGTAGGGTTTTTCTACGTTTTCTGCCTGTACCGCAGTATGCACATACGGCTTTCCCCTCCCGTCAGCGGTCTGTTCAAACGCCGGGTGGCTGAAAGGCACAAACTTCATATCCATGACAGGATCAAAGCCACGGATAAAGATGATACATTTCTTGTTATCCAGTTTCCTGACCTCATCAGGAGTAAACAACTCTCTCCCCAGTACGTCATAATTCCGGCTTGAACTGCCCTGCCTTCCCTTTGTCTCGCCGCTTGACTTCTTATCAATGGTGCCTTTTCCGAGCAGTTCTGACACATATTTGTGTGTACTCTGTTCATTCCCTCCCAAATAGATGAACGTGTCGCAGTTGCCGGGGATCGTTTCCCATGTATCCTTGAAAAGCGCCTTTAGCTGTGCAAAGTTCTGGATAATGATGATACTGCTGATTGAGCGTGACCGCATGGTACTAAGGAGAGAGCAGTAGTCATCGGGCAAAGCAACATTCGCAAACTCGTCCAGCATAAATGTCACATGGATTGGCAGGCTGCCGCCGCAGTTAAAATCCGCCTGATAATAAAGTTCCTGAAAAATCTGAGTGTAGAGCATACCGATAATGAAGTTGTAGGACTTATCGGAGTCAGGAATAACACAGAACAACGCTGTTTTCGTCTCCCCATCCCCATTCACCCCGATTCCAAGCTCCGCCAGTTTCAGGTCATCCCGTGACAGAAGGCGCAGAACCTGCTTATTCTCCAGAAAAGCAAGTCTTGAGTTTGCACTGATGATAATGGAACGCACCGTGTCACCGGCGCCCCGCATACACTTGTTGTACTGCTTGACCGCCGGATGCGCCGCCCCAAGCGGGGAACTCTCTTCTAAGAATTTCATGCGTATATCCAGCTTTGACGGTTTATTCTGCTCCGTGACCTCCGCCTCCCCAAGCAGCTTTAAGACTGTTTCAAAATTTCTC
Organism: uncultured Lachnospiraceae bacterium; assembly: GCA_947627365.1. Lineage (GTDB taxonomy): Bacteria > Bacillota > Clostridia > Lachnospirales > Lachnospiraceae > Choladousia. The sequence goes on from CANQVT010000004.1 coordinate 62,813, forward strand.
CTTGCAGGCGGCACTTCCATCCACACATAGTAGAAAATGGACTGTAAGAAGAGTCCCTCTGCCTTCTCCCAGAACGGATCGGACGGTGTGGCGCCCTTTGGTGTAGTGTTGGATATTAAGTTTGTGATCAGCTTGACAACATCGGTTTCCTCTCTGATATAAGAAAACGGGTTGTAGCAGTCCGATTGATCCATCTCAAGCAGATTTACAACCTTGACATTGTAACCGTTCTCCTTCAACATCTGCCCGCAGCTCCTTAAAATCTCCCCTTTGGGATCGGTACAAATAAAGGAACAGTGATGCGGCATCTGCATAAGGTTAGGCTTTACTTCATAGAAAGTCTTTCCGGCTCCCGATCCGCCGCATATCAGGATATTTCCGTTGAGTTTCAGCCGCTTGAAATCTAAGGACATTTTCACATTCTGGCTCAGAATACGGTTAAAGCCTGCATCCTTATCCGCCAATATCTTATTAACCATCTGGGGACTTTCAAACCTTGCCGTACCAAATTCCCTGCCCGGCATGAAATTTCTCTGGCTTGTAATATACATCAAAAGAGCCGTGCCATACATGATCAGAGCCATGATTACTGCTTTTATGGTTGTTTCATTATAATAGTTGGCGAACGGTTCCGCACACACACAGTTAAAGGCGGCAAGGAAATCTCCTGCCGCTATCCCCGGTTTCCAAGCCCCGTTCAGAAGATAGCCCCCGTAGCCGCTAAGAATAGCGCCTGCAGCAACAAACCACAATGATACTTTTTTCTTCTTAGGAACCATAGTCAGCTACCTCTTTTTAGGCACAGGCACACTTTGCGCAACTGATGCCACCTTTTTTTGTTCCTCACCGTAACGCTTTCTGACTTCTGCTCCAACGCTGTCATAATGCCCGTCATACAGCTTTTCTCCCCTCATCGTGTCCACAACCCTGTTATCAGCGGAGTACAGCTTGTATTCCTTATCCTTGTCAAGAAATGTCAGTATAGTCTTTCCATCGTGTATCTCTATGACTTTTTCCTTTGCAAACCAGAGATATTTGGCGTTATCTCCCCAAGTTCCGGGGACTCTTGTCTTAATTGCATGGTCATTTTCTTCCACAATGAGTTTTTTTGTAATGGTTATGTCCGCCAGATTTTTATTCTGTGATGCGGAAACCGCCTGCATACGCCAGATTAGTTCCTTATAGCTGCCAATACGGTTAAGAAAGGCATCCTTATCCACAAGCACCTTATGCCTCCCGTTTTCTGCCTTTGACAGCACGCCGATCTTCTCAAGCTTCCCCAGTACATCCTCTGCCCTAGCGTGATCAATCTGAAAGTTTTCCTTGACTTCCTCCACACTGATAGAGGGTTTTTCCATCGCAAAGATACCGACCTTTTCTATCAGACCATCCAAAGCCTCATTTGCCTTTGATGCCTCTGCCGTGTGGAGATGCTCGTTTCCCTTTTTCTGCTCCTTCAGAAAAGAAAGGATCTTGTCCATTTCATTTTCATCGCCATTTTTCAGGTAATCGTCAAAAGTGGTGATCCTGCCTGATTTGAGCTTTTGTATCATCATGTTTATCCTGGGTACTGCCTCCGTGTGAAAGATGATCTCGCTCTTTCCGCCCGATTTATTGATGTTCGGCAGCACGGAATACAAAATTCCATACTTTTTCGCCAGTTTTTCTACTTTTGCCATATCCTCAGTGGCAAACTGGAATACCTGCAGATCGCCGCCTTTCATAAGCAGCTTCCTCATGCTCTCTTTGCCCATTGTCTTTTCCCTGTTTAACAGTGCAATCACAAAGTCCAGAGCTTTCTGCATCTGATTGATTGTGCCGCTGCCGATTTTCATGGCAATGTCTATCCCGTCATAAGCAACACGGATAATCTGCACCGCCTGTTGAATTTCCTCTGCCATAAGCTGTTTCTCCTCCTTTCCTTAACGCTGCGCCGCCTCATTTTTCACAAGACGCTCCCTGACCTCCTCTGCCGAAAGCTTCCTTATCTCGTCCTCAGACAGATTTATTCCGTAAGCCGACAACATTGCCGACAACGCTTTTAGCGCCCTCTCCTCCTGAACACGATACATTTCCAGTGACACAAGCAGGTTTTCAATCCCCCGAATCCAGTCAGGTCTAAAGTCCGTCATCGTTTCAAAACGCCTGAAAACCGCCTGTCTGTCTGCATCCGGCTTTATCAGTTCATCAATCAGCTTATTTGTCAGTTCTCCGTCTCCGGTACGGAAAGCGAACTGCACCACATATTCCTTATCCGCCTCCGTGAGCGCGGCTTTCATCTGACCTACCATTTCAGCCGTGCGGGTTAATACAGCAAGCCCCATTATGCCTCCCCCTTCTGCCTGTTCTCATATTCTGCAATGTTGATGATCTCCGCCATCTGTTCAGCAGGAAGATTGTGGTTGATAAGCACCATAAGCTGATTTTCATCCAGCCCCCTCTCTATGGCACTCCGCACCTGGACAAGCTGTTCTGCAGAAAGGTCTTTTTCCGCCACCAGCTTTACAATGTCAATCTTCTTTTTGAAGCAAACCCTGGAAAACAGAGCAGTAAACATCCCTGTATTCTTTCTTCTCTCCATACGCTCCACCGGAACCATCCGGATCATTCTGCCTCCTGAGTCGATGACCGCCGCCTGATAAGCAGACGGATAAAAAGGAACCGCTGTCTGAATCGCCGCACCTTTATTACCTGCTGCCTGTATCTGCTGTCCGGCGCTTTCAGAATCTGTATGCTGCGTCTGCACAGCTTTGTTCTGCTTCATTTCCTCAACGATTTTTTCCATCTCCCTTTTCTCCTTTCGGGCATTGTCAATTTCATTTCTAAGCCTTGCAATAGCTGCCCTTGCCTCATTGATCTCATTCTGCTGCTGCTCCAAAAGCCGGTCCCTTTCCGAAAGTTGTTCCAAAAGGTTGTTCTGGACTTTCATATCCTGACCTGTGATCTGCAGTTCTTTCAGCTTTTCATTGAGCAGATCATAGCGTTTCTCCTGAAACTCGATCTTCTCAACCACCGCCCTGACCTGCTCCAGTAGCTCCTGTGCGTACTTTTTCTCCGTCTCTGGTTTTTGGTCCGTTACCGAAAGCTTCTCCATGACACTTCCAAACAGCTTTTTCATGGTAAATGCAGTCTGGCTGCTGTTTTCAGTAATCTCCTTTACCGCATCCAGAGGTACGCCTTTTTCATAAAACTCCAGCGCCACCATCATCTGCTCTCCAGTCAGCCCCTCTCTGGTAATGACTGAAATCACATCATTGTCATAGCCTCCACGCAAACATCTGGAATAGACCTTCATCTGCTGATAGTCCAGTTTCTTTCCGGTATATTCCTCCGTTTCTTTTGGCGTCAGCCCAAAACGCAGATCTTCCTCCACCAGCCGTAGCATTTCTTCCGTAAACTTAGGATTATTCTTTAATTCCCCCAAATACACCTTGAGGTCCATGTTGGTAATCATGCCTCTCTCCTGCACTCCGGTTCCTCCTGTCATTATTGCGCTAAAAAACAGCACCGCTCAGCGGATACTGTTCCTTTGCTTTGTCTTATTTTTTTCCCTGTCGCTGACTTTCTGCTCCAGAAGTTCCTTGCCGCCATCCACAGCCATAAAATCATTCAAAATGCGCTTTGCAATCCGTTCTTCCTTTGCGACCGCTTTTTCCTTTTCTCGGATCAATGCAATTTCACTCCGGTAATGGGATTTCAAAGTCTCCAGACGCTCCGTGGTATATCCCTCTTTTTCCAGTCTGCCGCTCAATTCAAGCCACCTGTTATGCTCCTTCTCAAACAGCCGCTCTCCCCGCTGATAGCAGTTTTCGCACACCTGCAGTTCTTTCATTTCTTCTGCGGCTTCAAACAAAGGTTTCATACGGGACCGTTCCTTGAATATCCGGCTCTTTTCCCTTGATGTTTCCCTTTTCTTATCCGTCATACCCTCCGCCACCATTGCAATCCCCGCCACCGTATGAATGTCGTGCTTTGCAAGGAAAAGATATTCCTCCTGCAATCTCTGCATTTTCCTTATCTCGTCACGGTATTTCCACGCCTGACTGTAGGAACGCTTTTTTAACTGTCCGGTACGGTACAGCTTTGCAAAATAACGTTTCTGTATTCCTGACAGCTTTGCCCTCCGGTATCTCTTTACCCTGCATCGCATAATCTGTGGCATATCTTTCTTTGCCATCTGACGATAAGAAGATAAGTTTTCTGTCAGTATTCTTTCCCTGATCCGCTCCTCAGAGTAGTTCTCCCCAAGGCTTTTTAAACGGCGGAACCGTGTCATTCCCATAGGCTTTATGGCAAGATATTTTCCCTCTTTCCTGTTGGTATTTTTCAGCTCATAGCCCATATCCGACAGCATGGACAGAAACGATTCATAAGCTGCCGCCTGCAGGATGCAGGCATCTATATCCCGCCTGATCATATCCGACCAGACAAACTTACCGTCCCGGAAATCATTCCATTCCTTATAATTCTCTGACGGTCTTAATCTGTCCTCGGATACTTCAATGGTGGAAAGACCATACTCCTCACACAGCCGGTTCGTGACCGGCTGTATTTTCCTTGCCCAGTCACCCTTTTCATAGCGGTATTTCCTGCCGTTTGCAAAACTGACGCTGTTAAAGATAATGTGCCCGTGTATATGCTCCGTGTTGTCATGGACAGCGTAAACAGCCTCGTAGTCCTTTCCGAGATACTCCTTTGCAAATCTGCCGATAACCTCAAACGCAGTATCGGCATCCACTTCTCCCTCCACAAAGGATATGATAAGGTGATAGCCCTGTCTCTTATCTGTTTTCTCAAAGGTTTCCTTGGTATGACGCATCTGCTCATACGCCGTTTCCTTCTGGCAGTTCAAGGCTCCTACCCATCTGCCATCCCCCGTCTTTTCCGGCTCTGCAATATACCCAAGTGCCTGCCGCAGATGCTTCCCAGCATATCCCGCTCCGCAGTCACCGATACAGAGTATCTTACTGATTGCCAATTTTCTCTACCGCCTCCCTCACGGTCAGATTCAGCTTCTTCATATACGCTGTCAGCATTTCACGGTCCTCTACACGGTACAGCTTGGAATTATGATTCCTTGTGATTTGGTTGATATTGTTGCCGATCGCATTGACCTCGTTGATCAGGTCTTTTAACAGGATACGGATTTCAGGGTAATCATTTGGTTTCTGTGACAGGAGCAGCCTAAGATACTCAGATTCCTTTAAATTGCTTTCTTCTGCCTGCTTTTTCAACAGTGCAGCCTCCGCCTGTGTCAAGCGGAAAGGCTTGATTACATCCCTTTTCCCACCAGACACTATCTCGCCCTCCCTTTTCCCTGCTCCGCTTTGCCCTGGTCATCTCTGCCGCCTTTTTCGTATGCCTCACTTATCCTGTTTTCAAGAAGGAACTCCTCCAGCTTCATTTCTGCTCCCGTAAATCCATAATCATCATAGTCAATAGCAAGATAACCGGATTTTCCCAAGTCAAACGGCTCCGTTGTGAGAATTGATCCAAAATAGTTGGCAGCTACATTTCTCTCCAACGTCACTGGGAAACTGTCATCATCACCATGACGCATCGCATAACAATACACATTCTCCGGCATTGTGCTTTTATCCACCCGCAGCTCCGTAAACAGTACTTTTCGGTCCCATATCTCCATTTCAGAAAGCACTTCCTGATTGACGTCTATTTCCGTCACAACTACCGCCTCCTATCTGCTCCGCTCTTTTTATGATCCGCCTGCTGCATTTCTTCCTTCATCCGTTCAATCGCACCCTCCAGTCCTTTTTCGGAGGTCAGGTCACGGATAAATTCTTCTGCCAGCTTTTTAGCCATATCATTCAGGGCTCTTCCATATTTTGTACGGTCAAACAGCACATCCAGTACCTCTTCATCTTCACAAAGACTGTCGTAATCACTTTTCTTTTTGCTAAAGTCAAGCATATTGTCAGGATTTTCCATATCTGCTCTCGCAGTCTGCATCATTTCAAAATTCCATTCTGAGACATCATTCACAACATCATCTATGGTATCCGGCTCCCACTTTACCCGATCCTGTTCATAACACAAATCTCCACGATACAATCCCTCGTCCTTATAACCTAAGATATATCCATGCCCTTTCGTATAATTGACCAGAAGTTGTGCCTCCTGCTCTGTCATTGCAAAGGTTGGCTCAAAAAATGCTGCAAGCTCCTTGCCATTTTGAAAAACAGTTGGTTCTGCCTCCGGTCCGTCCTGCTGAAATTCCTCTGGTTCATTCTCCCCTGAAATCACTTCCTGTACGATATTCATTTCAGCCACAGTCATACCACCTCCTTACTGCGTTCTGGTTTTGTTCTTGCCACGCTCTCCCCAAATTCCCTATGGGAATTTGCCAGATACGCACTTTGTAATACCAGTGCCTCTGGTTAGGGGACTTCCCCTAAAACCCCGCTTCATATATGGATATAACTTAAAATATCAGTTCATATTTGTACTTTCAGTTGACTTTTTGAGTTCATTTTCCTGCTTTCAACTGACTTTTTCAGTTACCCTTTCCGAAGCCGCACCTCCGATTCCTGCCATGACTTTCCATGTGGACTGAATTTTTCAACTCATTTTTGCGTTTTCAACTGATTTTTTACAGCCACTTTTTCCGTTTCAGTTGACTTTTTCAACGCACTGCCGCTTTGGGCGGCACAGGAGCGGGAATACACCTTTTTGCAGTCTGGAGCCATTGGTTATAATCCTTGAACAGCTTCGGCGGCGGGCAGTCCTCCACTTCATAAGCAAGCCCGTAGTATTTTTCCATGAGCGCCTCCGCCGCTTTCCTGCCCGGCTCGTCATTGTCAAGGCAGAATGAAATCTTACGGACTTTCGGGTGTTCCTCCAAAAATGTAGCAAGCGGCGCATCGGAAAGCATCCCAAGCGCCAGCTTGTCTGTCACATAATCTCCACGGATCTCCACATAGCTCATCAGGTCTATTGCCGCCTCGAATACCATGACTTCATCACTCTGCCCGTACCAGATGTTGAACCCGTAATTCTTGTCATTGCCCGCCACGTCACATTTAAAGCCTTTTCCCTCATGGTCAGACACGCCCCTCATGCTTGCGAAGTGTGTTTTCCCCTGCACGTCGTTCCCCTTAAAGACAATGTTGTGGTGGTTCTTTTCTTCATAGATCAGTCCGCAGCTTACAAAATAATCCACCGTATGCCTGTCAAGCGCCCTGTCCCCTGTCAGGTACGAATACAGGCAGTCATTGTTCTTTGCCGGGGCAGGCAGCACAAAAGGCTTTTTCTTTTCTATCGTGGAATGCTTTTTTTCCACATACACATTGGCGCTCTTTTTCTCCCAGTCCCTGTTCCTCCGGTATCCTGAAAAGTCGAGCAGCCAGAAAACAGCCTCCTTGACCTCCATTCCCGCAAAGACACGCAGGAAATCTATCTGCGAGCCGCCATTGTTTCCCCTCTCATGTTCCCTTGACCACCTAAACCAGTTCGTGCGGTTATAAATCCGTATCGAATCCATTTCTTTCAGTGTGTGGTATCTGCCTATCTTTTTCACAGTATAGCCAAAGCTTGCCGCTACCGCTGTCAGGTCAACGCTCTTTGCAATCGCAAGTTCCTCTGCCGTAAAACTTCTTCTTTCTTCCATCGCCTTACCTTGCTTTCCCTTTTTCCGCTACCATTGCTGTTTTCTCAAATTCCAGCGCATTACAGTCCGTGGAATAATACATCGGCGGATATTGCAGCAGTTTTTTTCCCCGGAAACTGAAATACTGGCTGTTGTCGCCGCCCACGATCACATGGTCAGCGAGTTTTATCCCCATAAGTTCCGTCAATTTCAGCATCCTGTCCGTTACCATGATGTCCTCTTTGGAGGGCTTCAGTTCGCCGCTTGGGTGGTTATGCACTATGATCATTCCTGCCGCATTAGAGAGGATGCTTGCCTTGAAAAGTTCCTTTGGCTCTGCAATGGTCTGGTTGATTGTCCCCATGCTCACAATATTGCAGTTAATAGGTGTTCCGTCCGATTTCAGGTTGATGACACACATCACTTCCCTGTCCATTTCACACAAAAAATTCCCTATTACCTCCACGGCATCTGCTGGGCTTATAATCTTATGGTCTGAAAACAGCGGCGCATCTTTTACCAGCCTTATTGATACCACTTCCAATTTAAAGGGTTCCTGTTCCTGCATCTGCATTTGTTTCCTCCCCTCCCGGCTCAATACGGATAATAAATTCGCCCTCCTGCCGCTGCACCAGTTCCAGCAGTTCTTTCATGGTCAGTTCTTTTGGCGTTTCTTCCATATAACAGTAAGCCTCCTATCTGGACTGCTTCGTTTCATAAACAAGCCCCTGCTCTGCCACAACACCGTCCAGCCTCTTGTTTGGCGTGTCCGTGGCAAGCGTAATCTTCCGCAGGTCTTTGTCGTAGTGGTACACCTGATTGGAAAGCCGCTCACTAAGGTCCACCTGATCCATGTTTACCTCTGAAACCATCCGTGCCAGTTCTTCCGGTTCTCCCATTTCTACAGACACAACGATAACTTCGTGTACGGAAGAGGGCAGGATATACAGGTCTGTCCCCACTTTCTCCGCCAGATTGTGCAGCTTATCCTCATAAAGCATGGAAGCCGCACCGTCTATCTTTCTTTCATTAGAAATAACCCACATGGTCATTTCCGGCACCTGCTCCCCGATCATTTGCTCTGCCAGTTCCTTCGGCATACCGTCAGCCATAAACATTTCCATTATGACTTCATTCATGGACTGCACCACAGGAGGCAGTATGCGTCTGGTGTTTTCCGCAGCAGCCTTAAATAACTCCTCCTCTCCCATTCCCAGTGACTTTGCCAGATTATTATTGATTACAGTACTTGAAAACCCTTTTTGATCCACACCTACAACCCATCGGTAAATAATGGACAGATCCTGAAATTCCCTGTGCGGCAGATTTTTCAGCATATCCTCGTTCTGCATGGTGTTTACAAGCTGGAATATGATATTATCCTTTGCCGTGTTCATATCCAGCGACGAGATTGGCGCCTCCTTGAATACCTCATCCATCGCTTCTGCTGCTTCCCGCAAGGTTGCCTGTAAATCTCCTGTACTTGAATACTTCTCATACATGTCATTGATATATAAAGTAGGAGAAATCATAGTTTCCTCATTCTTCGCCAAAAGGCTGAGTCCGTCCAGTGTACGGTTTACCTTATTCACCGGATCAACCCTTACCTCCATGCCCCGATAACTCCCCGGCATATAGGATAAAAAACTCTCTTTTACTACCTCTTTGAACATCTCATAATCCATCATAAAGTCTGTTCCTCCTTTCCATTCTACGAAAAAAAAGCGGGACATATAAGCTGCTCTGGCTTACATGCCCCGCTGGGTTCATGCATGGTTATTCATTACTTATGCTTCTGCACCGCCTTTTCTCTTCCTCCATAAGAAGATGCCGAGTCCGGCAGCAACAGCCGCAAGCCCGAACCCTGCAAATACCCACGGGTTCATGTTATCCCCGGTCTGCGGGAGTTTCGGTTCCGTAGGCTTGTTTGTCACTTCAAGGGTGTACAGGGCCACTCTCGTCTTTCCGTCCTTGTATTCAAACTTCACTTCCTTTGGCGTGGAATCAAGGAGATAGCCTTCCGGCGCTTCCACTTCCACTACGGCATAAGTGACTGCCTCCTCATACTTGCCGTCCTTAAATGTTGCAATCGGAAGTTCTCCGCTTTCAGCATGACCGTCCTTGTCAGTGATAAGTGTTTCAATCACTTTCCCGTCCTTGTCACGGATTTCAAATTTTGCGCCTGCAAGCGCTTTTCCGTCCTCTGACTTCTTGCTGATGATGATCTTTCCAACTGCCACTTCGTCCTTCATTGCTACTTTCTGGATTTCATCAGTCTCTTTTACCTCAAACTCAATATCCTGTGCAATTACATATCCGAATGGCGCTGTCTCTTCACGCAGGATATATTTTCCGGCAGGCAGTTTCTCAATCATGTGCGGCTCTTTGCCGGAAGTCCACTTCTCAACCAGATTGCCGTCTGCGTCAATGACAGAAAGGACAGCATCTTCAAGCTCATTGTCGCCTGTAATGTCAGTCTTTGAAATCTGCACTTTGATCGGCTTATTTTCAAATTCTGCCTCAAATTCGATTACTTCCTTATCATCGCCCTGATATGATGCATCCACATCAAATACCTTATCGGACTTCACATATCCCTTTGGCGCTGTCAACTCCTGCACATAATACTTTCCAAGCGGGAGGTCAGATACAAAGGTCAGCTTTCCGTCCTTTCCGGTCACGCCACGCTCAATTTCAGTTCCGGCTTTTACAACGACTTTGCCATCCTTGTTCACGATGTCCTCTTTTGCAAACAGTCCGAATACGGCTCCCTCAAGAACCTCTTTCGTGCCTGCCTCTTTCTTAATCACAGTGATCTGCACTTTCTGTCTCTCATTGCTGATGTTCATTCCTGCATAAACCACTTTGGTATCCTGATCAATATAGGAAAGGTCTGCTTCGATTGGCGTATCGTCCAGAACGAACCCTTCCAGTGTCTTCGTCTCCACAAGGTAATACTTTCCAAGCGGCAGATTGTCAATGCTTGCATAGCCTTTCTCGTCAGTGACGATAGTTGCCACAAGTTCGTCCGCCTCATAATAGATTGTGTCAAGACCGTCCGGGCTTACAATGTCCTCCGCTGCATAAACTTCAAATTCAACACCTGCAAGGCTGTCCTTGAAATAGTTGAAAATGAAATCATACCAGTGTCCTTTCATAAGGGTAGTGTCAGTTACAAATTCGCCGTCCTTATTGATGATGATTGCGCCTGTTGGAACTTCGTCTTTCATGACTACGCTCTGAACGTCAGCGGTATCTTCCACCGTAAACTTGATTTCCTCTGCTTTCAGATAGCCGTAAGGCGCAAATTCCTCACGGAGCGTATAAGTCTCCCCTGCTACAAGTCTCTTGATAACATGAGCCTCATCTGCCACGGAAGTCCATCTGTCAACCACATTGCCATCCCTGTCAATGACTGTAAGCATTGCACCGGAAAGCTCTGCGCCGCTTGCAATGTCCTCCTTTGTAAATTCAAAGGTTGTAGGCTCATTCAGAAATTCGCTGCTGTACTCTGCAACTGCTTCATGCTGTCCCTGGTACTCTGTCCCAAAAGTGATTACTTCCTCACTGGAAACATAGCCTTTCGGCGCTTCCATTTCCTTTGCCTCATAAACTGCAAACGGGTAATCCTTTTTGAAAGTGATCCTGCCGTTTTCGTCAGAGACAGCGGTTTCAAGAAGTGTGCCTGCTTCAATGATTACTTCCTCATTGGCATTTTCAATGTCCTCTGCCGCATACAGTCCAAATACTGCGCCTGCAACTGGTGTATCTTCCTCTGCATCTTTCTTAATGACGGACATATCCAGTTTCTGTCTGTCATTGGTAAATGTCACGCTTTCATAGATTACTGGGGTTTTATCGTCCACATAAACGAATGTTACAAGCTGCTCTTCCCCGTTCAGCACATAGCCATAAGGCGCTTCTGTTTCCACTACACGGTACTGTCCGAGCGGAAGTCCTGAAATGCTTGCTTTCCCATCTTCCCCGGTTGTGAGCGTTGCAACAAGATCGCCCTTGCTGTAATACTTTGTCCTGTTTCCGTTCTCGTCCCTCTGCATGTCTGCTGTAAAAATATCTTCAGCGGCATAGACTTCAAACTCTGCCCCTTCAAGGGAACCTTCCTTATAAATGAACTCCTTTTCGTCAGAATCAGCAAACAAGCCGCCCTTGTAGCCGTCAAGGATTTCGCCTTTCTTCCCAACTGTCAGTTCCCCGACAACAGGTTCGTCCTCATATTCCACGGTAATGATTGCATCATAAGTGTCAGGATCAGTCTCATAGAACGTATCGGAATCAACCGATACTTCCACATAATTTGTGTTCAGCACATATCCGAAAGGCGCTGCCACTTCCTCAATGCGGTAATTTCCAATCTTCAATGTGTCAGGCAGGATTAAGTCGCCGTCGCTGTCCGTGAAGAAAGAAGTGTGTGTAACCTTTGACGGATAAGTTGTAACCATCTTGACATACTCATTTTTGTCAAGGTTGAAAATCTTAAACTCTGTATTAGGGATAAGGACTGTCTGGTTTGTGTCAGCGTCCTTCTTGATCACACGCAGCTTTGCAGTAAATTCACGGTCAATGAATACACGCCATACCTGCGGCTCTGTCGGGTGGTTCTCCACAATCCTTACTTCAAAAGGTCTTACTGTTTCCATGTTGTGAGGCGTTACTGTCTCAACTACCACATAAGTCCCGTAAGGGATCGGCTGTGTCACGATATGCCCCTTTGCATCCGTGAAAAGGGTAGTTTCCCCCTTGCTGCCGATTTTTACGGCTTCTGCGCTGTCAAAATCATAACTTCCATCTTCCAGTACGGATAAGGAAGATTTCAGGTATGCGGTAAAGCCTGCGCCAGACAGTACAGGCGCTTCCGTGTCGTCCCCGTTGTCGGATACTTTGATAAGCTGGAACGGCTGCTTGATGACCTGCTCTGCCGATGTTGTGCTTCTTGACACTTCCGCTACCAGATCGCCCTCATAATCGCAGATAACATCATGTTCCTCTTCGTCAAGAAGATACCCCTCTGAAGGTGTGATCTCCTTTACATAGTAGTTGCCGAGATAGAGGTTCTTTACCTCTGCATTGCCGCCCTTGTCCGTTGTCAGTGTTGCAACAAGGTCCCCCGCATGGAAGATAATGCCTGTTGCGCCGTCCGGGTGTGCAATATCGTCACGGGCATACAGACCATAGACTGCGCCCTCCAGTTTTGCGTCCCCCTGCGGAACTGCTTTTCCTGTTTCCTTATCCACCTTGTAGATATGGATCTTTGCGGTTGTCCTGTCATTTGCAAAGGTGTGTGTAAATGCTGCCTTTGCGGTTGTTTCCGGCAGATAGTTGAACGTAAAGCTGTATACGTCAGAACTGTTCCTGTAATATGCGTAAGGAGCCTGTGTCTCTGAAATATAGTAGCTGTTTGCGATTGGAAGGTCTACCGTGTAAGCGGCGCTGCCGTCCTCCCCTGTTGTAACAGTCTGTAATGCAGTCCCCTTTGTCACAATGACCTGTCCTGCATAGTTCTTGATGTCATTTCCCGCATAAAGCGTGTACTGTCCGCCGTCCAGCGGGTTTGTTGTCTCAGAATCTTTCTTTGTAACGGAAACTTCCGCTTTCTGTCTGGTATTCAGGACGGTTGTAGACTCATACTGCACTTCCACCGTCTGATCCTTATACTCGATTTTTACGGTCTGCGGTGTGGCATTGATAGTGTATCCGTCAATGCTCTTTGTCTCTGTCACGATATAAGTTCCAAGATGAAGCTCTGATAACAGCACTTTCCCGTCGCTTCCGCTTACAAGGTTCTCAGCAATCAGGTCCCCTTTGTTATAGACTTTTGTGCCGTCTGCCTTGTAAATGTCTGCGCCTGCTGTCACTTTGAAAACAGCCCCCGGCAGTTTCTTTTTCTCATAAGTGAAATTGCTGCCATTCCATCCGGTCAGGACTTCTCCCTCTTTATAAATGGTAATCGCCCCAAGCTGCTCCTTGTCTGTTGCGCTGATCCCGGTTGTCTGTCCTGCCTTTACGGTCAGTGTGTGGACTTTGCCGCTCAGTACATATCCTTTCGGAGCGGTAATTTCCTTTACATAGTAGGTTCCTGCCACAAGTGCATTGGATTTTGCATAACCGTTCCCGTCTGTAGTCATGGTATCTACCTTATTGGTGCATCCGCTGTCAGAATAAATGCCGTATACGGCTCCTTTCAGCTTCACACCGCTGGACTCATCGGTCTTAATGATCTCCCCATAGCCGATGTTTTCCGTCTTTACCTTGAAATAGGCATGGATAGGATCGGCGCTAGGTCTTTCCGAAACAAACTCCTGATAGTTTGCCTTTTCCGTAAGCCAGAACACACAGCTTGAAGTAGTCTCTACCTCGCCTGCCGTGGAGTTCATGGTTGCCATTGTTGCCGCCGTGTTCACTTCCTTACTGGAAATGGTAACGCTGTTCCCGTTCTTTTCCACCGTGTACCCGCTAAGGGAAATGCCAAAGTTCCCAAGTACGCCGTTGCTGTCAGTAAGGGTTTTCTCAAAACGCTGGTTCCCCTCATTCCATTTCAGCTCATAAGTTTCCGCACCGCTCTGTGTCCTGCTTGCAAAACTTGGTCTTGTCGCATTATAAGACTTGCTGATGTTGTTTTTCAGGCTTGTATAATAAGCATAGGACGATGACGGGTTCGGAGCCGTATCGCACAGCTTCCTTGCTGCTGAATCTGCGCTGCCTGTACCGAACAGGTTCCCCACGATTATCCATACCATTGCCTGTGTCGCTATGAACTGATCGCACTGGTCATTTGACGGCGCTGAAGCGCTGTTGCTGTTAAACCCAAAATACAGACAATAGCTTAAAAGTTTCTCCTGCTGTGCCGACATGGAAGTGCTTGAATTAGGGTAGCTGTTCATAAGCTGCCCGCCGTCCGCCGCCAGACCGAAGTTCATGCAGTAGGCAGCATTGCCGTCCAGTATGGCATACAGGACTTTCCCGTGATCATATCCTGCCTTTAACTCGCTTACCTCGCCGGATGCTCTTGTTGACGCATACCAGAAAGAAATGTTCGCTTTGGAACTTGCCGCAAATGCAGTCGTTCCATTGCCCAACAGCGTTGTAAAGACCGTGAGCAGGGCTAAGAACCCTGCCATAAATCTTTTCATTTTCTGTTTCATTCAGATCTCCTCCTTATAATAGGGCAAAAAAATGACAAGTCATGTGAAATGGCTTGTCATTTTCTGTTTATTGTTATTCTGTTTGATTCTTTCATTTACTCAATATACATCTGTATGCCTCTTACCTGTAACAGCGGAACTCGTAGAAGTCTGTCCCGTTCAGGTTATACACTCCTGCATACTCAATGTAAAACACAGGTTCCGTTTCCAGCAGCATCATTCCCGCAATGTAATCCGCTATCCCGTCCTCACTGCCAAGTTTCCTGCCGGACGTGGTGGACGCTTCATTCAGGTTTGTCTCTACAAAGACGCTGTAATAACCCAGTCCGTCATACGGATAATAAGAATTGTATTCTTCCTGCGTTATCTTCCCCTCTGCCAACAGGCTTGCAAGGTTATCCGTGGTTGTTATCATACCGCCCACCTGACACTTTGCAACTGCCTGACTGCATACGGAAACGGGATCATATGATACGGCGGTCACTGTCTGTTCCTGCTGCTTTGTTTCTTCCGGCTTTGCTTCTTCCTGCTTTGGCACGTCTGTACTGCTCTGCGCTGGTTCCGTTTCCTGTTTCTGCCCCGGCTGGCTTGCAGACTTGGGTTCGGGCGTTTCCTCTGCCTCCTTATCCCCTTCTTCCTGCTCTGTCTCTTTCGCCGTTTCCTTTTCGGTCTGCTCTTTTTCGGTATCCCTGTTCTCTGCCTGATCCGCAGCAGGGACTTCTTTATCCTCCGCCATATCCGGTTCCTCAGTGTCTATTACTGTTTCAGTCGCTTCCGTCTCCATATCAGGTACAACATTGTCCTTATTGACGCATCCGGCAGCAAGCATGATAGTTACGGATAAAATCAGAAATAATCTCTTTTTCATATGAATTACCTTTCCTTTCCCCATAAGGGAAAGGCAGGCTGTGTACGTGTACCGCTGTCCTATCCCTTATGGGCAGACTCTGTATAATTTACACGGGACACATATCGGTTCAGGTCTGTCCCGTATTCTGTGCATTGTTTCCTCCTATGAAACTACTTCAATCTGCCCAAATATGCAAGCATTCTTTTCAGCCTCTTATCCTTTACATATGCCTTGTAGAATTTCAGCATCCACATATTTACCACCTCCTTTACCGTCTGCCTGCCAAAACGCCTATCATGGTCAGCACAATCCTCGCAACAAGGGCAAGTAACAGCAGGAACAGTTTTGCCATCCCAAGCACCAGCTTCAATGCCACAAGCACCGCCTGTAATATCCATTTCAATATGGTAAGCAATACCACCCCGGTCTTTCTTAAAACTATTCCTGCCATAAAGCATTCCTCCTATCCCCAGCTATCAACCAGTTCCATCATGGTTGGATCATCTGTTTCCTCTCTGCTGTCAGCCTTTTCCGCTGCCTTCACTTCCATGCCGCCCCTGCCCGTGGCTCCCTCCACCGCCCTCACTGTCCCGGCTCCGAGAGCCGCCCCAAGCAGCATGATAATCTCATTCTTAACTTCGTTTTTCAAGTCTGACCGTATACCGTCCAAATCTTCCCTTGTAATGTACCCTGCATTTTTCTTCGGTTCCCCTGTCTCTTTCACAAGGCTTTCATCATTCAGACTGCGGATATAGAAGTCTACCGCATCAACGATGAACTGATTGACAGATTTGTGTATTTCTGTATTCAGTTCCGCCAGAATCCTGTGTACCCTGCAATGCTGTTCATTATCAAGGTTGAGCCGGACATTATGATAGCAGATATTTGATTTTCCCATATGCCCCACTCCTATCCTATCTGGTTACGGTGCTTTGCAAGGAAAACCCTGCCAAGCTGTTCATACCCCTTTGCATTTGCCTTGATGTCCTCAATGTACCGGAAATTTCCGCTATCATGTGAACCGAACAGCCTCATGACTGCCGCCCCGCCCCCTACGAACACAATCGGTATCACATCGAGGTTGTAACCGTGTTCTTTCAGGGTATTGTAGACTTTCTGTGCAAAATCACGAAGGCAGTCCTTTACAATGTTCATATACTTATCCGGCAGTGCCGCCTCTCCGGTAGTCATGACCTGCTGTATCACGTTTTCTTCAAGTTCCTGCCCGATCTGCCTGTTACATTCCTCATTGATTATTCTCATGCAGCGGATAAGTCCCTGCTGGCTTGTGATACATTCCGCCTCATTCGGCTTGCTGTTCTCTATCGGCATGATGTCAATGGTCCAGCTCCCTATATCCACCACTACCACACGCCCCGGCAAAGTTCTCAATTGCTCTGCAACTGCCGCATAGCATTGTGGGAATACGGACACCCTTGCTATCCTTGCCGTGTACTTCTCTTTCTCAAAGCGGAAAGCGACTTCTTTCTTCTTTGACAGGTAATCAATGAAGTCCTGCTTCTCTGCACCGAACCTCGTCAAAGGAAGTCCTACCGATAAAAGAACATCCGCATTTCTCATTCCCCGTCCGTTCAGTTCCTTTGCGATTGCCGCAAGGGTAAGCAGATAGAAGTTGTCATTCTCAACTTTCGTGTCCCTGACCTCAAGACGTTTCCCACCTACCTTGTAATACTTTCCGTCCAATTCCACCACATCATCATAAAATGCGGGTTCCGTTGTAATCTCCTTTACCCCTGTTGTAAAAATGTGTGTAGCTGTTTTCATGTTCGACCAGCCATGATCGATCCCGATTACCTGAATATTTTTTCCCATTCCGTTTTTCCTCCATACCTTTTTCATGTCGCTTTATCTCTCCTTAAAATCTTTCTCATGCAGGGAAAACAATACCTTTCCAATTGTCTGTACGGACATTCAAAACACATATCTTCCTTGTCCTGCTCTATGATTTCAGGCTTGCTTTCTTCCCTGACACATTTTTTGGTGAGACACTGGCTGTTATTTCCGTAAAAGAACTGACACCGCATACAGCTTTGCAGGTCTTTTTCCAAATTTACCTGTGCTGCAATAATCCCGCCCTGTTTCGGAGCGCTCTGCACCCTTACGTTAATCCCCATCCACGCCACCCGCCTCTCTTGCGGCGGCGAGTCTCTGTATCTCCTCCAACCTTCTGTCTGCCATTCCTGCCGCTTTTGCAAGGGATATAAACATTACCCCTACAAATACCGCCAAAATACCTATTCCAATTCTTATCATCTGCCGCCCCTCCTTTTCTGCTCCGCTTTCTTTCTCTGTTCCGCTTCCATCCGCTCGACATACTCACGAATGTCAATCAGATCTTCTAAGTCATAGATTTTGAAACTCATGGCACGGTCAACATTTTCAGGAGTACATTCGCCATGTTCTGTCAGCGCTGCTATTACTTTCTGCCTGATTTCTTCCTGCACCGCATCCGGCATTGCTGCTATATAGTGTGGCGGCAGCTTTGTAATTTCTGTGATTACCTCCTTTTCGTATCTGTAAGTGTTCTCAAAGTCACTTACGAATTTTTCTTTTGCCAATATTGCTTTTGCCTTGTTTTCCTCACTGGCTAACTCCACCAGTCCGTCTAAGAACTCAATCAGCTCCCTTTTTGTAAAGCCCATCTGTAAATCCTCCTTCTCAAAATAAAAAGGCAGGACCAGATTAGCATTGCACAAACGGATTATCCGTTTAGAGAGCCAATTTAGTCCTACCTAAATCTTTGTTATTCTGTTTCACCTCGCATTTCATTAAAGTCATAGAATGACCGTATCAGTAACCGGCTATTATCTGACTTTCGTAATGTAGGTTTTCGATTTTGATCAGCGCTGTCCTAATCTTGACCTAAAATGGGCTTAAAAAAATAGGACTAAATCAGTGCAAACCCTTATGTTTACTGGGTTTCTCTTAATTTAGTCCTATTATACCACCAGCATAACCGATCAGCACGGTATCATACTGCTCCATGTTTTCCACAGTGCCGGAAATCTCAGGGCGGGCGTCGGGATCGTCCATTTCCACCGACGAGCGGCTGCTGGAGTCCCCGTAGTCCAGATCCTCGTCCGTATAGGGCTGCTCCGGCATGATCTCACAGTGCAGAATAAACCTCATCGCTAACTTCCTCCAGCCACTCGTTGGAGCTGTTTTCTCCCGGCACCTCAACGGCCAGATGTGAAAACCAGCTGTCCGACGCAGCCCCGTGCCAGTGCTTCACACCCACTGGAATATTGATGCAGTCGCCCGGTTTCATCTCTACGGCGTCTTTGCCCCACTCCTGATAATACCCGCGTCCGCCGACACAGATCAGGATCTGTCCGCCGCCCTTGTCCGCATGATGGATATGCCAGTTGTTCCGGCAGCCCGGCTCAAAGGTCACGTTGAAAATGCCCACCTGCTCCTTTGATACCGGGGCAAGATAGCTCTGCCCGCTGAAATACTGCGCAAAGCCGTCGTTGGGCGCGCCGATGGGGAAAAGGATCGAGTTCTGATATCTGTCCTTCTCCGTCTGCTCCGGCTGTGCCTCATTCCACACGTCCTTTGCCAGACGGAACACCGCCCACGCCTTGGGCCAGCCCACGTAAAAGCCGACATGTGTCACGATAGCGGCGATCTCCGCGCGGGTCACGCCTTGAGCCTTCGCGTTCTCCAGATGGTACACCAGCGAAGAATCCGTGATCCCGGAGGACATCAGCGCCACCACGGTGAGGATACACCGCGTTTTTAAATCGATGTCCTGATTGTTCCAGTTCTCGCCAAAGAGAATATCGTCGTTGAAATGGGCGAAATCCGGTGCGAAATCGCCGAGCTGATTTCTACCTGCAGTCTGAGTAATCTTTTCCATTTTAATTTCCTCCTCGTCAAATAATTTGTTTCTTCGCTTATTGCTAGTTCTTCACATTGCGGATAATATAAAAAGTATTTTGTGCGTTCGGCTTATACTACGTTTCCTGCCTTCTGTTTCCCATTCTGCGCCATAACGCCCACCAGGGCATGCGGAACATACAGCTCCTCCAGATAGTCGATCTCCTGCTGCGTCAGCTCCAGATCTACAGCATTCACCGCGCCCTCCACATGAGAGAACTTCGTCGCCCCGACCACCGGCGCGGTCACCTTCGTAAGAAGCCACGCCAGGGAGATCTCCGTCATGGAAACGCCGCGCCGGTCGGCAAGCTCCGCCACACGAGCGATGATTCTGCCGTCCGCCTCCGCCGTGGCGTCGTATTTGAATTTCGCATAAGCGTCCTGCTCCAGCCGCCTCGACGTCTCTCCGGGACGTTTGGAGAGCCTGCCGCCGGCCAGCGCGCTGTACGGTGTCATGGCGATGTTCTGGTCGGCGCAGAAGGGCGCCATCTCCCGCTCTTCCTCGCGGGCGATCAGGTTGTAATGCCCCTGAATGGATACGAATTCCGTCAGACCGTTTTCCCTTGCGTAGAAATTTGCCTTGGCAAGCTGCCACGCGAAGCAGTTGGAGATACCAATATACCGGGCCTTGCCCGCCTTGACCGCGCTGTGTAGCCCTTCCATGATCTCCTCCATCGGCGTGTGGTAGTCCCACATATGATAGATATAGAGATCGACATAGTCCATGCCGAGGTTTTTCAGGCTCTGGTCCAGGTAATTCTCGATATGCTCCTGCCCGCTTACCCCTGCGTCGATCTCGTCCTGCGTCCGGGGCGTGAATTTGGTGGCGATCACAAAATCGTCCCGCTTCGCGAAATCCCGCAACGCCCTGCCCACATACTGCTCGCTGGTGCCGTTCTGATACGCGATGGCGGTGTCGTAGAAATTGATGCCGAGCTCTAGGCCGTGCCGGATGATCTCCCTCGTCTGCGCCTCGTCCACCGTCCAGCTGTGTTGGCCGGAAGCCGCGTTGCCAAAGCCCATACACCCCATGCAGATGCGAGACACCGTCAGGTCTGAATTTCCGAGTTTCGTGTACTTCATTGTCTGCACCTCCTCAATCCAATAGTCTTTTTACACAGTTGAATGTGATCTCATAGATCGTCATAAACACATAGTTGACATCTGCTTCTTCCATCGCCGTCCTCTGCTTTTCTGTGACAAACGTATATGGGTAGATACCGAACATAAATGGGAAAAACGTGTAGATAAAATCCTGTTTTTCGGAAGCGGACATGTCCGAGAAATATTTGTCAAGACCGGAGCGCACGGTGCGGATCGCTTCTCCATACACGAGCTTGAACGCTGCCAGACGCTCCGGGCGGCTGCCGGTTTCCATATCATAGTGGTTCATGGACATGATCTTAAGAAGCTGGGCGCGGTCCTCCAGGGAATGGGCCAACATATCGGCGAACTCATCCTTTGTCATGGTCATGGTCTGTTCCATCTTCTCCTTCAGTGAGGAGATCCACAATTCATACTCCCGCTGGAGCAGGGCCAGAAAAATTTCCTCCTTTGTCTGAAAGTAGTTATAAATGGAAGTGCGTGTGAAGCTGGTTACATTCCCGATCTCCTTGATGGTGATCTCTTTGAAACTCATGGTCTGATAGAGCCGTTCGCAGGCATTGATGATTTCCTCTCTGCGCGCCTCCGTCAGCTCCGGCGATCCCTTTGGCATCTTGCGTCCTCCTTATTTTTTTTCATGCTTCCATTCCCTTCGGATGAACTGTATCTATTCTGACACTATGTCAGCATAAATACTGTAGCACTATTCTGACGCAGTGTCAATACCTGATTTCGATAAAGTAAGTAGAAATATTTCTTTTCCTTCTCACAGAAAAGATCCATTTCGTCATATAATGTCCGATGCAGACAAACAATCCCATGATCGCAGTATAATCCAATAGGAAAAACACAAGCGGTTCTTCAAAATCAAAGAACACAAACTGCTGCCGCAGTAGCATATAATTTCCCAGATTGCGTTTGACGAATGCGTACAGCCCATATACCGCAATCAA
The DNA here is from genome assembly GCA_947627365.1 of uncultured Lachnospiraceae bacterium. Classification (GTDB taxonomy): domain Bacteria; phylum Bacillota; class Clostridia; order Lachnospirales; family Lachnospiraceae; genus Choladousia. Next base: position 84,383 of record CANQVT010000004.1, read on the forward strand.
AACAGCCAGCCCGCGGAGAATCCATTTGCGCGCGTTTGACGGTCTTTTCGTCAATTTCCCCGCCATGCCCATCATCATCCTCCAGTGCAGTCCGAGATGCAGCGACAGGAGTACATAGCCCCAGTAAGCGCAAATCATGTGGATCGTTCTCGCGATTGAAGAAAACCCGTGTATATCCAGATCAAGCACATAACGGGACAAGACAATGCCGCTTGCCATCGCTCCCGCCATGCAGAGAGATACAAGCAGCACCAGTATTGTCTGAAAAACACGAAACATCGTGTATTTTCCCCTGAACAGATTCCGGCTCCACTTTCCGTTCAGGCAATGATGGATCACAAACAGCACGAGCAGCGCAGCGCCGATCCATTCATGTGTCGCCTCCCCTATCAGCGAATACGCCATAAGCAAAAGCAGCGCAACCGTCATCAAAATATCCGTAATAATCTTCAAGATCTGCTTTTTCATTGTCATCACAGGCATTCTTTTAGAATCTCGAACAATTCATCTTTCGTAAATTTCTTACAGCAGCCGCCGGTCAGGACGGTACTGTCCGCGATTTCCCTGAAATCAGTCGATGCGTCGATCCCCATCTCAGAGAATGTCATTGGCAACCCCACTTCATGAATGAACGCTGCAAGAGCGTCAATGAAGGCGATCGCCAGCTCGTTCTCTGTTCTTCCCGCCGGGTCGACGCCCCACACATTCACGGCAAGACGCGCAAACTGCGGCGCGGCCTCCGGCAGCATATACTGGTACAATACCGGGTGAATGACCGCAAGTCCTTTTCCGTGGTTGCAGTCGGTGTAAGCGCCAAGCTGATGCTCCAGCATATGCGCCTGAAAATCCGTGACCTTGCCGATCTTGAGGATCCCGTTTTCGCCCATCGCCGCCGCCCAGACAAGCTCGCTTCTCGCGGCAGGATCCACCGGATCCTTAAGCGTGGCGCGCAGGTTCCGGATAGTGTTCCTCTGGCATGCCTCGTTGATCTCATCGGAGAGATTCGTCTCCCGCGGCGCGCCCATATAGGTCTCCATGCAA
>CANQVT010000005.1 GCA_947627365.1 uncultured Lachnospiraceae bacterium
AACGCACAGAAGCAGGCGAAGGAGCTGGAGGCGCTTGGCTACGGCAACTGCCCGATCTGCGTGGCGAAGACGCAGTATTCTCTGACGGACGACCAGACGAAGCTGGGGGCTCCGACGGGCTTCGAGGTGACAGTGCGGAACCTGAAGATCTCGGCGGGCGCAGGGTTCATCGTAGCTCTGACGGGCGAGATCATGACGATGCCGGGACTTCCGAAGGTACCGGCGGCAGAGCGCATCGACGTGGACGAGACCGGCAAGATTTCCGGGCTGTTCTAATGCTTTAAAATAGTAAATTAGCCGTCGAGGTCTGTTGTGATTCTGTTGCACACATGTCCGAGAAATCAGATGAACAATGGAGCATGGCAGACCGACGGTGAATTTTCAGAAATATGGGAGGTAAAGTACAATGGGATTTTCAACCGTACCATGTAACGAATTTGTGGAAGTGCTCGCTTCCAAGGCCCCGGTACCGGGCGGCGGCGGTGCGTCCGCACTGGTAGGCGCAGTGGGGATCGCGCTTGGCAATATGGTGGGCAGCCTGACGGTCGGCAAGAAGAAGTATGCGGACGTTGAGGCGGAGATGTATGAGCTGAAGGCGAAATGCGACAAGCTGCAGGCGGATCTTCTTCGCCTGATCGAGCGCGACGCAGAGGTGTTCGAGCCGCTCTCCAAGGCGTACGGTATGCCGCGTGAGACCGAGGAGGAGAAGGCTGAGAAGGCGCGTGTGATGGCGATCGTGCTCAAGGACGCCTGCTCCGTGCCGATGGAGATCATGGAGAAGTGCTGCGAGGCGATCGACATCATCGCGGTGTTTGCGGAGAAAGGCTCTACGCTTGCGATCAGCGACGCGGGCGTCGGCGCGGCGTTTTGCAAGGCAGCCTTAAAAGGCGCGAGCCTGAACGTTTACATCAACACGAAATCCATGGCGGACAAGGAGCTCGCGACTGAGCTTAATGCAAAGTGCGACAAGATGCTGGAGGATTACACCGCGAAGGCGGACGCGATCTTTGACAGCGTGCTGGGCCGTCTGAAGTAAAAAGCATATAGTTTGGAAAGGAGCACAAGATGGCAAAACAGTTACTTGGAAAAGAGGTTACGGCTGCCTTGAACGAAAGAATTAAGGCGAAGGTGGCTGAGATTGAGGCAAAGGGCGTCAAGCCGACGCTCGGGATCATCCGTGTCGGTGAGAATGAGAGCGACATCTCCTACGAGAGAGGCGCGACGAAGCGTTGCGAGACGCTCGGCGTCGCATGCGAGAAGATCCTTCTCCCGGCGGATGTGTCGCAGGAGGAGCTTCTGAAGGTGATCGACGAGGTGAATAAGAACGACAGTATTCATGGAGTTCTGCTGTTCCGTCCGCTTCCGAAGCATCTGGATCAGAGCGTGATCGAGAACGCGCTGGATCCGGCGAAGGACGTGGACTGCATGACCGACGGCTCCATGTCCGGCGTTTTCACCGGCAAGGCGATCGGTTATCCGCCGTGCACGCCGCAGGCCTGCATGGAGATCCTCGATCACTACGGCATTGACTGTACGGGCAAGAAGGCAGTTGTGATCGGCCGCAGCCTCGTGGTAGGCAAGCCGGTGGCGATGATGCTGGTCAAGAAGAACGCGACCGTCACCATCTGCCATACGAAGACGGTGGATATGCCGTCTGTGGCGCGCGAGGCGGATATCATCATCGTGGCAGCGGGCCGCGCGGGCGTGGTTGGCGCTGAGTATGTGAAGCCGGGCCAGATCGTCATCGACGTAGGCATTAACGTCAACGCGGAAGGCAAGCTCTGCGGTGATGTGGACTACGCGGCGGTGGAGCCGATCGTGGATGCAATCACGCCGGTACCGGGCGGCGTCGGCAGTGTGACGACCTCCGTCCTCGTAAGCCATGTAGTGGAAGCTGCTGCAAAGTGCTGCTGATGGCATCCGCGCACACTGGCTGCGCGGATGCCTAAGACATGATTCAGGAGGCAGTTTGGGCTTCGCGAAGCGAATATGCATGCCCAAACTGCACTGTTGTTCACGGAGTGAACGACAGCAGCTGCAAAGTGCTGCTAAAATACAGTTCACGCAGTGAACGGCGGCCACGAAAAAAGCCGGAGTATAAGATACAGTATAGCGAATTATAGCTTGACTTCGCCGTACGGCTCATATTAGAATGCATTTGCATGAATATAGCTGTACGGCGAATTTTTGTAATATATTGCGGAAATAAAACCGTACGGCGTAATTGACAGGGAAAGAGGCAGATGGAGGCTGACTCATCATGATAATCACAGATGCGAAGACGTTCGGCGTGGCACTGCGCAGGCGAAGAAAAGAGTTGAATTACACACAGACCTTTGTGTCGGAGGTGAGCGGTTTTATCGTCAGTTTCTTTTGTATTCTGATTCTATTTTCTTTGGAGGTGAGTGCTATGGAAAAGAAGGATAACACGGCCTACGAGGACAAAATTGCGGCGTTTGTGCCGGGAGACATCGTCGATAAGGAGCAGGTGCGCGGTCAGGAGGAGTCCTATTTTATGCGGTATCCGATCAAGGAGGGCGACGAAGTCTACGAGCGGATCAACGGAAAATCCTATCGCGAAAACGACGATATCGCTCTGGAGGAGCTGCGTTACCTGAAGCTTCTGCACTACAATTTTGAGCATGAGATCCAGGTCGGGGAGCTGATCGTGAACGAGGACGTAGCGGACGATGTGCTCGCGATCTTTCGGGAGCTGTTTGACGCGGAATATGAGATTCAGTCAATGTATCTGGTGGACAATTATTGGACTGGTGATGCGACCGAGACTGACACGGCTTCCATAGAGGAGAATAATTCTTCGGCGTTCAATTACCGGGAGGCGACGGGCGGCGGAAAGCTCTCGAATCATGCCTTAGGCCGCGCGATCGATATCAATCCGCAGCAGAACCCATATATCCTGTACCGGGACGGAGAATGGCACTGGGCTCACGAAAACGCGACGCCGTATATTGATCGAACCAGCGGTGATCCGCATGTCATCTGTGCGGGTGATACCTGCTATAATATTTTTGCGAAGTATGACTTTGACTGGGGCGGGGAATGGGAGAATCCGGTGGATTACCAGCATTTTGCGCGGGAAAATTAGCTGATCGAAAGTTCCGTAGAAGAGAGAAGCAAAGTTCTACCTGAATATCCCTCCGCATATATTGAAGTAGTATATGCAGGGGGTCTGGTCATGGAAAAATTTGACTTATACAAGGATATTCAGATGAGGACAGGCGGCGAGATATATGTTGGCGTCGTAGGCCCTGTGCGGACAGGGAAATCCACGTTTGTGAGGAAGTTTGTAGAGCATTTGGTTTTGCCGGAGCTGGATGAACAGGAGCGTGCCAGAGCGCAGGATGAGATGCCGGCAAGCGCGTCAGGCAGGACGGTCACGACGGTGGAACCAAAATTCATCCCGAGGGAGGCAGCTGAGATTGAGGTAGGGGATGACACGAAAATGCGCGTGCGCCTGGTGGACTGCGTCGGCTTTCTTGTGCCGGGAGCGGAGGGAACGGAAGAAGACGGCGTCCCGCGCATGGTGAAAACCCCATGGCAGGAGCAACAGGTGACCTTTCAGGAAGCCGCAGGGATGGGTACACAGAAAGTTATCTCGGATCATGCGACGATAGGAATTGTGCTGACGACGGACGGGAGCTTTGGAGAGCTTCCGAGGGAGAGCTTTCTGGAGGCGGAAAGGGAGGCGATCACCCGGCTCCAGCAGATTGGAAAGCCGTTTCTCGTTATCGTGAATTCAGCCAAACCGTACGGCGAGGAAGCCAGGGTGACGAAGGAATATATTGAGCGCACCTATGGTGCGAGCTGTATGATCCTGAACTGCGAACAGATCGGAGCGAATGAGATACAGCATGTATTTGAACAGTTCCTCTACGAGTTTCCGCTTACACGCGTTGTCTTTCAGATTCCCAGGTGGACGGAGACACTGGAGAATACACACTGGCTCAAGCAGGATCTGTTTGGCGCAGTCCGGAAGTCTATGCAGGAACTGCACACGATCCGGGACATCTATCGAGACAGCTTCGTGCTGGAGAGCAAATACATAAAACGGGCGAAGGTCGAAAACGTAGATCTGTCGAGTGGGAATGCGGAGGTTTCCGTTGTCATGCAGGATCCGCTGTACTATGAGATCCTCAGCGAAATGACCGGGGCGGATATCAGCAGCGAATACCAGCTGATTTCAATTGTGAGGGAGATGGCAAAGCTCAAAAAGGAATATGAGTCGGTTGCGACAGCGATGTCTGAAGTGCGACAGACCGGATATGGGATCATCACACCGCAGCGCGGGGAGATTCATATGGATGAGCCTGTGATCATCCGCCAGGGGAACAAATATGGGGTGAAAATCCGGGCAACATCACCGTCGGTACACCTGATCCGCGCGGAGATAGAGACGGAAATCGCACCGATTGTCGGCAGTGAGAGTCAGGCGCAGGATCTGATCGCTTACATGCATGAAAACGAGTCGGCGGAGGAAGGTGCATGGAACACATTGATATTCGGAAAGTCGATCGGACAGATGGTGGAGGAGGGCATCCGTGCCAAGCTCACTGCAATCAGTGACGAAAGCCAGCAAAAGCTTCAGGATACAATGCGGCGTATCGTAAATGAGTCCAGAGGAAGGCTTGTCTGCATCATTATCTGAGTTGATTTGTTATATCAGGCAACAAATTTTTCCATTTTGGGAAGAATTTGTTGCTTTTTGCGTTCAAATTTGTTTGACAAATGTTAAAATGTGTCATATAATATGAAATAAATATTGCAAAAGTGTTATGAAAATATTAGATTACGAAGGGGATAAGTATGCTTTCACAGAACAAAAAAGGAAGATTCTTTTTGCCCATGTGTATATTGCTGCTTATGCTGAGTTTTGGCTTTTCGTTGCAGGCGCATGCCGCCTGGGTGAAAAACGGGGACGGTACATACTCTTACAAAGATGCGGACGGGACGCTTGCACATAGTCAGTGGATCAAAAAGAAATATTATGTGGACGCGAACGGGATTCGTTTGACAGGAAAACAGAAAATAGATTCAAAGTGGTATTATTTTTCGCCCTTGAACGGGAAGCTTCAGAAGAAAAGATGGATTACGGACGGAGAATTCCGCTATTATGCCGGAAAGGACGGAGCCTTATACAAAAAAGGAATTTATACGATAGGGAAATATAAGTATCTGTTTGGTGCGGATGCTGTCATGAAGACTGGCAAGTGTACGTTTAAGAAAAAGACCTATTATCTTTTTCCGGAAAACGGAAGGATGATGAAAAACAGCTGGCTCTGTCTGGACGATCAGTTTTACTATTTTGACAAAAACGGCGTGATGGTCAAAAGCAAATGGCTCTCAGGCTACAAGTGTTACCTGGATGCAAAGGGACAGCGCCTTTCCTCTTGCTGGAAAGGTTCGAGATATCTCGGAAAGAACGGAATTTCTTATTCGGGTCTGCACAAGATTTCAGGCACATATTATTATTTTGATCCGAAGACGCGCAAGAAGGTTACCAACAGATTAATCACCATAAAAGGAAAACGCTGGTATTTTGACGCTTCGGGGAAGGGAGCCGAGAACATTGTACCCGCGCCGGGCAGCGGTGTGAGTGTTCAGTCGGAGTATTATTCTCACCCGGTTGTGGACGACGAGACGCTTTTGTCATACATCATATACTGTGAGGCGGGCAATCAGCCGTATGCCGGGAAGCTGGCGGTTGGGTATATTATTCTGAACCGCGTCTACAGCAAGACGTTTCCGGCTTCGACGGTGCGCGAGGTGGTTTACCAGAAGGGCCAGTTCAGCCCGGTATGGAATTCTGCGCTGGACAGGGTGTACAAGACTCCGTCCATCGTGAATGAAGAGTGCAAAACCGCGGCGAAGGCTGTGCTGAAGAAGCGCGCGCGCATCGCGGCCGGCAAGACGGTCAAGATAAATGTAAACGGGAAAAAGGTCAGTTTTCCGCATTTGTATTTCCTGAGCCCGGGAGGCTACCGCAGTGAAGGATTGTCCTCCGCGTACCTTCAGATCGGAAACCATGTATTCTTTTCCAGCTGGAGATAAGCTTGCGCCGGATACATTGACCGGTAGGCATTAAAGGACTAGTTTTAAACAAAGCGAAACAAAGCGAGCTGATACATAAAGGATGCGCTAATAAGGATAAGATCGAACGTATGGTTGATTTTATCCTTTTTTTATGCTAGAATGCTAAAGGTGATCCTATGAAAAAAGCAGATGTGGTTTTGGCTCTGATCGTGCTTGCTGTCTGTGTGCTATGGCTTGGCGGAAGAGCCTTTCTGAAAAAAGAAGGTTCGTATGTCGAGATAAAGCAGGACGGAGAGCTGGTCGGAAGCTATGCGCTGGGAGAGGATCGGGAGGTCGATATCGGCTCCGGCAATCATCTTTCCATCAGAGACGGCTGTGCTCTGATGACTTCTGCGGACTGTCCGGATCGCATTTGCATCAAGCAAGGGAAAATTTCAGCCATGGGGGCTATGATCACCTGCCTTCCCAACCGCGTCACGGTACAGATCGTTGGAGACGGGACTGCGGATGAGACGGGGCCGGACGCAATTGTATATTGAGCTTTGTGTTTATGTCATTTTCGGAGGAGAAGGATGATTGCATATTTGAGGGGAACCGTTGCCGCAGTCACGCAGACGCGCATAGTTATCGAGGTGAACGGAGTCGGATTTCAGGCTTTTATCAATTCCCGCGATGCTTCCTGTATGCCGGGACGCGGGGAAGAGATCATTTTGTACACTTATCTGAGCGTTCGCGAGGATGCGATGCAGCTGTTCGGTTTTCTGGATGAGGACGATCTGGAGATGTTTCGTCTGCTGCTGACTGTGAGCGGAGTCGGGCCGAAGGCGGGATTGGGGATTCTCTCTGTTCTTGATGCAGATGACATTCGCTTTGCCGTACTTTCGGACGACGTGAAGACAATTTCCAGGGCGCCGGGGATTGGCGGGAAGACGGCGAAGAAGCTGATTCTTGAGCTGAAGGACAAGCTGAGCCTTGAGGATGCGTTTGAGAAGAAGCTCGCGCACAGCGAGGAAGCTGCGGGGACGCCGCTCGACGACGCAAAATCCGAGGCTGTGCAGGCCCTGACGGCGCTTGGCTATTCGGGCAGTGATGCTCTGAGGGCTGTGCGCGGCGTCGAGACCACAGAGGATATGGATACGGAGGCCATTCTGAAGCAGGCGCTCAGGGTGATCACATCCATGTGAGATCAGACGGAGCAGAAAGGTACAGTTACAGGGAGACAATATGGCGAAAAGAATCATAACGACGGACACGACGGAAGAAGATATCCGTCTGGACCCGGGTCTGCGCCCGCAGCTTTTGCAGGAGTATATCGGTCAGGAGAAGGCAAAGGATACGCTTCGCATTTTTATCGACGCGGCAAAGCAGCGACAGGATGCGCTGGATCATGTGCTGTTCTATGGCCCGCCGGGACTTGGCAAGACGACGCTTGCCTGCATCATTGCCAATGAGATGGACGTGAATATCAAGATCACCTCCGGGCCGGCGATCGAGAAGCCGGGGGAGATGGCGGCGATCCTGAATAATCTTCAGGAGGGCGATATCCTGTTCATCGATGAGATCCATCGCCTGAACCGGCAGGTGGAGGAGGTGTTGTACCCGGCGATGGAGGATTTTGCGATTGATATCATGATCGGAAAGGGCGCCGCCGCCCGCTCCATTCGCCTTGACCTGCCGCGTTTCACCCTGATCGGAGCGACCACGAGGGCTGGCATGCTCTCCGCACCTCTTCGTGATCGTTTTGGCGTGGTGAATCATTTGGAGTATTATTCGGAAAAAGAGCTTCAGACGATCGTGCTTCGGTCCGCAAAAGTGCTTGACGTGGAGATTGACAATCGCGGGGCGCTCGAGATCGCCCGGCGCTCCAGAGGAACCCCGAGACTTGCGAACCGCATGCTCAAGCGCGTGCGCGATTACGCGCAGGTGCGCTATGACGGCAGGATCTCTGCCGCCGTCGCTGCGGAGGCGCTTGATCTTCTCGAGGTGGATCGCTTTGGACTCGATCATATTGACCGGGCAATCCTTGAGCTGATGATCGACAAATTCGGGGGCGGTCCGGTGGGCCTTGACACCCTCTCGGCAGCAATCGGAGAGGATTCCGGTACGATCGAGGATGTCTATGAGCCGTATCTTCTGAAGAACGGTTTCCTGAACCGGACGCCGAAGGGACGTGTGGTGACAGATCATGCGTACGAGCATCTCGGCAGAAGCCGTGTCGACGCGAAGAAATAGTTGTATTTTTTTCAAATTTGCTTATAATTGTTTTAGGACAAATGAAAGGAAGGCTAACCATGTCATCCAAGACCAAAACACAGGTGATAATCGCAGGGAAGATCTACACGCTCAGCGGCTATGAGAGCGAGGAGTACCTGCAGCGCGTTGCCACATATCTGAACGGGCGGATCTCAGAGTGCAGGAATCTGGACGGATATCAGAGAATGTCCCCGGAGCTTCGGGGGATCCTTCTCGATCTGAATGTTGCGGACGACTATTTCAAAATGAAGAAAAGAGTAGAGGAGCTGGAGCAGGAGCTTTCCCAGAAGGATAAAGAGATCTACGATTTTAAGCATGAGTTGATCACAGCACAGATCAAGCTGGAAAATGCCGGAAAGGACGCCGCGGCGCTTGAGGAGAAGAACGCGCGACTCCAGAAGGAAAATATTCAGATGGAGACAAAGCTTCAGAATCAGAAATCGAGATAGTGAACACCTGGCTGCAGCGCTTCGCATATACTTTCTGAAATAAGAAAGTGATAGGGACGCCTGCAGTCTGTTTTTTATGTGAATGTAGGGACGAAGCTTTCTGAAGGAAAATACGGCTGCCGTGCTGAGATGGCAGATGAAAAGGAGACATTATGTGGGAACTGCTTGCGCCGGCTGGCTCATATGAAAGCATCATCGCTGCAGTAAATGCCGGTGCAGACGCCGTGTATGTGGGAGGCCGACTGTTCGGGGCGCGGGCGTATGCAGATAATCCGGAGGAGGAACAGCTGATCCATGGCTTGGAATACTGTCATCTTCACGGGAGAAAGCTGTATCTTACCGTCAATACGCTGCTGAAGGAGCGCGAGCTTGAGACCATGCTCGATCCGTATCTGCGGCCTTTCTATGAGAACGGTATGGACGGGGTGATCGTGCAGGACTTCGGCGTGATGCGCTTTGTGCAGGAGGTTTTTCCGGGATTGCCCGTACATGCGAGTACACAGATGACGGTCACCGGCCCGGAAGGGGCTCGCCTGCTGAGAGATCAGGGCATCACGCGCGTTGTAGCGGCGCGGGAGCTGTCCCTGATGGAGCTTCGCGCGATCATAGAAGAGGCCGGGGTTGAGGTGGAGACGTTTATTCACGGTGCGATGTGCTATTCCTATTCCGGGAAGTGTCTGTTTAGCAGCCTGCTCGGGGGCAGAAGCGGCAACCGCGGACGCTGCGCACAGCCTTGCAGGCTCCCATATCGGGTCTGCGACGCGCGGGATCTGTCGGGGGAGGACGCCGTTCGAAGGCTTCGAGAGAAACAGAAAGCGTCAGAAGCGCGGAATGTGCGGACTGAGGCGGCATTTCTCCTCTCCATGAAGGATATGTGTGCGCTGGATCTTCTGCCTGAGCTTCTGGATGCCGGGATCGCATCGCTCAAGATCGAGGGGCGGATGAAGCGCCCGGAGTATACGGCAGGTGTCGTGAGCGTGTACCGGAAATACATTGATCTGTATCGGGAGTTTGGACGAGAGAATTATCGTGTGGAGGATGAGGATCGCAATATCCTGCTTGATCTGTATAATCGCGGTGGTTTTTCTGAGGGATATTATCGCACACACAACGGCAGGAAAATGATGTCGATGAACCGCCCGAACCACCAGGGGATGGAGGCGATCAGGGTCAGTGTCGAAAAGGCTGGAAGACCGAAATACACGGCGCTCGCGGCGCTCGGCAAGGGCGATGTGATTGAGCTTGCACCTGGCAGGGAGATCACGCTCGGGGAGAGTGTGAAGAAGGCGGGAGCGCTGCATGTTCCGCTTGTCAAGGAATGGCAGCCGAAAGACGGGGTGCTCTGGCGGACGAAGAATGCAGGCCTTCTGGAGCGAATCAGGACGGAGTATCTGGACAAGGAAATACAGGAGAAGGTGTGCGGAAGCCTTCATGTGCCGGCAGACGGACCGGCAGTGCTGAGCCTTCTGTGCAGAGGAGTCCATGCTTCGTGCTCGCTCGAGATCGCAGAGCCCGCCAGAAATCAGCCGACCGACGCAGATACGGTGCACCGGCAGATGACAAAGACCGGGGGAACGCCCTTTGTGTTTGAGAGACTGGACATAGATCTGGCGGATGGTCTCTTCATACCGGTCGCGAAACTGAATGAACTGAGGCGCGAAGGATTGTCTCTGTTGCGGGAGGAGATTCTGGCAAAGCAGAGAAGGACGAAAGACGCTGGACAGGGGATAGATGCAAGTCGGGAGACTGTCGGGGACATAGAAAGGCTTTACACTGGCGGACAGCAGGCGCAGGCAGACGGCTTCCAGACAAACGTTCTGGTGACGACGGAAGCGCAGCTTGAAGCGCTGTTTGAATTTAAAGATATCGAGATCAATACGGTCTATCTGGACAGTCTGATCTTCGGGGGAATGACGGATCCGGAGCAAAGGGCTGGTCAGCTTGTCCAGAGGGTAAAGGACAGGGGCTGGCGCTGCTTCCTGAGCTGTCCAGAAGTGCTGCGTGAACGGGAACGTGCGTTTCTGACGGGAGATTTGATGCAGACTGTGATGCGCGAGATGGACGGTTTCCTTCTCCATACAGTCGACGAGCTTGCCTTTTTCCGCAATTATGTTCGGGAGAATGGCTTGTCTGCTATCCTCGCGTCGGATGACGATTTATATGCGTACAATTCACGGGCGGCCGGATTTCTGCGCAGGCATGGCGTAGAGCGGTTCACACTTCCGGCTGAGCTGAATTTCCGGGAGCTTCTGGCCCTGGATACAAGCCCGGCAGAGCTGAATGTGTATGGATATCAGGCGCTGATGCAGTCTGCACAGTGTGTTGTGAAAAATACGGATCGATGTACGAAGATTCCGAAGACCACATACCTTAAGGATCGGAAGAATGCATGCTTCCCAGTCCTGAATCGCTGCCCGTTCTGCTGTAATACGATCTACAACAGCTTACCGCTGATGCTGTGCGGATGCCGGGCGGAGCTTGCGCGGCTTGCGCCGGAGTACGTCAGGCTTTCCTTCACGGTCGAGTCAAAAGCGGAGACGGCGCATGTGTTAAGGGCCTGTGCAGACATTTTGACCGGAGAGGAGTCGGCGGAGGCGTCTATGTTCGAGAGGACGACAAGAGGACACTTCAGAAGAGGAGTAGAATAAGATAATGATAAACCTGATCATTCAGATTTCCAAATATCTGATCCTGCTGCTGATGGCGCTGTACACGCTGCAGTGCTTTACGGTATTTCGGCTGAAGGATGAAGAGGCGAAGGGATATCTGTTCCTGCGCCAGAATATGCTGATGTTTTTTATGCATTTTGTGGCGTTCACAGTGCTGTATCTCGAGCTGACGGAGACGACGGTTTTGCTGTTTTATGGAGCGCAGGTTTTGTATCTCGCGGCTGTTCTTGTCCTGTTTGGAAATCTTTACCGAAAGGCCTCGCGGCTTCTGATCAACAATATGTGCATGCTGACCTGCATTGGCTTTATTATGATCACACGGCTTTCCTATGAGCAGAGTGTCAAGCAGTTCAAGATCGCTGTGATCTCATCGGTTGTCGCTCTGCTGATCCCGGTGCTTATACGGAAGCTGCGCTTCATCACGCGAATGTACTGGGCTTACACGCTGCTCGGCATAGGTTTGCTCGGGCTTGTTGCGATTGCGGCGCGTGTGACCTATGGCGCGAAGCTCTCGTTCGAGCTGGGCGGGATTTCCGTCCAGCCGTCTGAGTTTGTGAAGATTATTTTTGTCTTTGCGATTGCGGGGTTGTTGACTCATGCACGGGATTTCCGGCGTATCGTGATCGCCACGGGACTTGCGGCTGCCCATGTATTGATCCTGGTGATTTCCAAGGATCTTGGAAGCGCGATGATTTTCTTTGTCACATATCTCGTGATGCTGTTCGTGGCGACGAGAAATCCGTTTTACGTATTGGCCGGCGTTCTTTCCGGTTCTCTGGCAGCTGTCGGAGCTTATTTCCTGTTTTCTCATGTGCGCGTGCGTGTGGAGGCATGGAAGGATCCGTTTAAAGACTATCAGGGGGACGGGTATCAGATCGGGCAGTCGCTGTTTGCGATTGGGGCCGGAGGCTGGTTTGGCACCGGGCTATGCCAGGGTTCTCCAGGGGCGATTCCTTTCGCAGCGCAGGATATGATGTTCTCTGCGATCTGTGAGGAGCTCGGTTGTATTTTCGGAATCTGTCTGATCCTGGTGTGCATGAGCTGTTTTATCATGTTTGTCAATATCGCGATGCAGCTGACAAATCGTTACTATCGCCTGGTGGCGGTCGGGCTCGGGACGACCTACGCGGTGCAGACTTTTCTGACGGTGGGCGGAGGAATCAAGCTGATTCCGCTGACCGGCGTGACACTGCCGCTCGTCAGCTACGGGGGAAGCTCAATGCTGAGCACGTTGATTATGTTTGCGATTGTGCAGGGCTTGTATATGCTTCAGCGCGATGAAGAGAGCAGGGCGGAGAAGAAAATGCGGGAGGCACAACCGCCGCATTACGAGAGAACGCCTCAGATGCAGGAGAATGCTTCCGGTACACCGTATTATGGAGGCGGGACGCAAGCTCCCTACGGGCAGTATTACGGAGAGGGCAATTATACCGGAGCGCAGGAGGAATACTATGAGGACGACGGATACGCCGAGACGCGGAGGGCGAGGTACGACAGCGAAGGATACGGCGGATGGGGTGAAGAGGAGAACGGATACTATGGGCAGAACGGATACTTCGGACCGAGGTACGAATACTACTCGGACGACGGAGCGGATCCCGGAGCGGAAGCGTACAGGGACGAGGGAAGCGACCAAAAGACGCGCAGAAGGTAGCAGGATACCGGTGCGCGTGAAGGAGGTCTACTTCGAAAACGAACCCGAACCGGTTGCGGGGAGCGGACGCAACACAGAGCTCGGGATCGTCACCTATACCTTTGTCTTTCTCTTCCTGATGATGATCGGATATCTTGTCTATATCAATGTCTGGAAGGTAAAGGATTTGAATTCCAGTGTCTACAACACAAAAGACATCGCAAACATGGATAAATACATCCGCGGATCGATTTTGTCCGCCGATGGAAGTGTGCTTGCGCAGACGGATGTGAACGAGAACGGGGAAGAGGTTCGGGTCTATCCGTTTGCGAACAAGTTTGCCCATATCATCGGATATTCGACAAACGGGCAGTCCGGTCTGGAGGCTGCCTGCAACAAGGAGCTGCTTTCCTCCCATGTCTCGGCACTCTCCAGACAGGAGGACGAGGAGGAGACCAAGACACGGGGAGATTCGGTCGTGGTGACACTGAATGCGAATCTTCAGAGTGTGGCTTATGATGCGCTCGGCTCCTACAATGGGGCAGTCGTTGCGCTGGAGCCGGATACGGGGAAGATTCTCGCGATGGTGTCGAAGCCGGACTTTGATCCGAATACGATCGGCGAGGTGTGGGAGAGCCTGGTGACGGACAACACGAGCAGCGTCCTTTTGAACCGTGCGACCCAGGGACTCTACCCGCCCGGATCTACGTTCAAGATTTTGACGACGCTGGCCTACATGCGACAGAAACCAGGAGAATTCCAGAATTTTCAGTATGACTGTATCTCCCAGGTCACGGTGAACGATGTCACGATCAACTGCTACAACAACACCGTGCACGGCCAGGAGGATCTTAAGGGGGCGTTCTCGCATTCCTGCAATACGGCCTTTGCCAGCATCGGAATGGAACTTGACAATGAAGACTTTATTTCGCTGTGTGAGGAGTTTTTATTTAATCGCTCGCTTCCGGTGACGCTGCCGCACAGTACGTCGCAGTTCAATCTGAATCGAGACGCATCCTACGGAGAGCAGATGACGACGGCAATCGGACAGGGCGAGACATTGATGACGCCGCTGCATATGGCGATGATCGCGGCCACGGTCGCGAACAATGGAATACTGATGAAGCCGTACTGCATCGATCATGTCCAGACCTTTGACGGTGATCTGGTGTCCTCGACGAGACCGTCCAGATACAAGCGGCTGATGACGGTGGAGGAGGCGCGCATTCTCAAGGAGTATATGCAGGAGACAGTCTTAAGCGGGACGGCCACGGAGCTTGGCTGGTACAATTTTACCGCAGCCGGGAAGACCGGATCGGCGGAATATGTAAGCGGCGGAGTGGAGGGTACGCATTCGTGGTTTGTCGGGTTTTCGGATGTAGAGGATCCGGATCTTGTCGTCGCAGTGATCGCGGAGAATGGCGGGACGGGAAGTCAGACGGCGGTGCCGATCGCGTCGCAGGTTTTCCAGGCATATTACAGCATTTACGGCAATTAAGACGAATAAAATGATTTCAGGTTGCATGATCTTTGAAAAAGAGTTATACTGTTTGCAGTCATTTGTGACACAACGCAGACAGGAGGGATTGCAATGATCGAGGCAACAAGCTGTGGCGGTGTGGTGATATTCAGAGGAAAGATACTTGTTTTATACAAAAGCTACAAGAACAAGTACGAAGGCTGGGTTCTGCCCAAGGGAACAGTAGAGGAAGGCGAGGAGTTCAAGGATACCGCCGCCCGCGAGGTGCGTGAGGAGACCGGTGTCACGGCTTCCATTATAAAGTACATCGGAAAGAGCCAGTACACGTTCAGCGTGCCGGAGGATACGGTCGCGAAGGATGTACACTGGTATCTGATGATGGCAGACAGCTATTACAGCAAGCCGCAGCGAGAGGAGTATTTTATTGACTCAGGGTATTACAAATATCATGAAGCGTACCACCTTCTCAAATTTGCCAACGAGAAGATGATTTTGGAGAAGGCGTACAATGAATATTTGAATCTCAAGAAAAACAATCTCTGGGGAAGCAGAAAATACTTTTAGACCAGAGAATGCCGGGATTTCGCCGCCTGCGGGGTCTCGGCGCTTTTGTATGCGTCCGTTTTTTCGACGGCGGGAGAGAGCCGCGCGGCTTTCGAGTTGTCGTGCGAAGGCAGGGCGCAGGAGGGAAAGCTCATGAACTGGTATCCAAAGCTCTATCTCGGAAAATCAGCCCGAGAGAAAAAAGAAAAACTGATTCAAAAGATAGAATCGGGGAAAACTCCAGTCAACGCATATCTTCTGACACTGCCGTCAGGTGAGGCCAATCAGCTTGAGATCGTCCCGGCGTGGAATCTGAATTTTCCACACATTCGTGCCAGGCTTCCGATGATTGTTGGACTTGGCTATGGCAGAGCGGAAGCATTTGAGCTTGTCCGAAGGATTGCGGAGGATGTGTACCGCGAGACAAACGGAGCGGACCTGCGGGCATATTTTGAAGAGAAGATAACTGATTATCAGGAATGAGGACAGAGAGGTCGACAGGGAGAATATGCTACATATCATTTTGGGTATACTAAAAATCATCGGCATATTCCTGGGTGTTATACTCCTGCTTTTGCTGGCAGGACTGCTCGCGATTGTTTTTGTGCCGGTCAGATACACTCTGAGCGCAAAGGCGCAGCCAAAGGAGCGCTATGCGTTTTCTCTGAAGGCGAGCTGGTTTCTGCATATTGTCTACGCAGCGGCGACTGTAGGAGCCTCGCAGGAGCGCAGCATAGTCATTCGGCTGTTTGGAATACGGCTTCCACTGTTTCGGTCGGAGGACGACCAGGCCGAGGACAAGCAGGGGCGGACGAAGAAGAAGGAGCGAAGGCTAAACAGCCGACGAGAGAATCAGGAGACTGTGCAGGAGGAGGCGCTGGAGCAGGCAGAGATTCAGGATGAAGATACCGATCTGGCAGATCCGACAGATTCCACAAATCCGACAGAGCCAACAGAATCGACAGATGCAACAGATTCGGAGGATTCAGATCGGGGAGAACCTGTGACGAGCATTTGGCAAAAAATAAGGTTTCAATGCATGCGTATCTGTGATAAAATAAAACAGATCACAGAGAGCCTTCGGCGATGCCTGCATAAGCTTGTCGGTATAAGGCAGCGTGCGGCGGATCTGGGACGAAAAGGGATCGAGCTGCTGCACAAGCCGGGAGAGCTGGCGGAGTTTCTGGAGGAGTACGAGGCGCGGGAGGTGTTTGGCGGTCTGATCGGATATCTGGTATTTCTGATCGCACACTACAAGCCGCGCAGGATCAAGGGCTACCTTCGGTTCGGGATGGACAATCCGGCCACGACAGGTCAGCTCACGGGACTGATTTATATTTTGCTTCCAGCGCGTGCAGATCGTTTTTCCGTTGAGCCTGTGTTTAATGAGCCTGTGTTTGAGACAGAGCTCGTTTGTTCCGGACATATCCGAGTGCTGCATGTTCTTCGTGTACTGTGGCGCGGATTTAGGGATAAGAAGCTTAGAAGGATTATAAACAAGCTGAGAAAGAAAGGAGATTCATGACATGGCGGACAATTTTCAGAGCACGGTAGAGTCCTTATTTAAAGGAATGGACAACTTTATCACAACGAAGACGGTAGTCGGCGACGCGATTACGGTCGGCGATACGATCATTCTGCCGCTGGTTGATGTGATGTTCGGCGTCGGCGCTTCCGCAAAGCAGGAGGACCGCAAAAACAACGGCGGGGGCGGTATGGGGGGAAAGATCTCTCCGAGCGCGGTTCTGGTGATCCAGAATGGCACGACGAAGTTAGTTAACGTGAAGAATCAGGACAGTGTGACAAAGATTCTCGACATGGTTCCGGACTTTGTCAACAAGTTTGCCGCGGGCAGGGGCTCGGGAAAGACGAAGCCAGAGGACGACCCGGAGGTGGAACAGGCGATTCACGACGCGGCAGATGGTGAGTCTGTATTCTGAAGCTGACGCCTTCCCATGCATGTGATATTCTAAATCCGCGTGTTGTGCATACAATAAAGTAAAAGACCGGCTGTCTGCTCCACTGGGAGGTCGACAGCCGTAAAGGGATGAAAGATATCTGATGTGCAGACTGTTAGGTTATACGATGTTCTGGATCGCTGTCGGCATGGTGGTTGAGCTGTTCATCAGTAATATTCTGATCAGCATGCTGTTGATCCTCTTTTTCCTTTTGCTCGGGTACAACCTGTTTCTATGAGCTTTATAGTTGTGCGTAAAAAGGGAGCCGCTACCTATTGTAGCGGCTCCCCGTGATTTCATCGGGATCAGGCTCTCTCAACCTTGCCGGATCTCAGACAAGAAGTACATACATACATTCTCTTGGCAGCGCCGTTGACCTTCACTTTCACGTGTTTGACGTTGGCCTTCCAGATCTTGTTGCTCCTTCTATGAGAATGGCTCACATTGTTCCCAAAGTGAACAGCTTTATCACAAATCGCGCATTTCGCCATGACCACACCTCCTTGGAATAGTATTAAGTCTGCCTTCTCTCACAGACTCACAGCAGTTTGATTTTAACAGATGCATAAACAATTTGCAAGCAGAAAATGAGAAAAATATAAAAAATGTGAAAATGTGTCTTTGCAACGGACATGTTTTCTGGTAGAATATGCATGAAGTATGCATAGGGTTGTAATTCATTTCACAATAGATGGAGGTTTCTGTTTATGAAAGGTCGTATGAGTAATGAACTTGGCGCGATCGTGATCGATCCGAACGTGATCGCGACCTATGCGGGGAGTGTTGCGGTCGAATGCTTCGGAATCGTCGGTATGGCGATTGTCAATGTGAAGGACGGACTGGTTCGTCTGCTGCGCCGCGACAGCTTAGAGCGGGGTTTAAGCGTGAAGATCGAGGATAACCGGATCACAATCGATTTCCATGTGATCGTATCCTACGGCGTGAGTATATCTGCGGTTGCGGACAATCTTTTCGGCAATGTGAAATACCGGGTGGAGGAGTTCACCGGCATGGAGGTCGAGAAGATCAACATGTATGTCGAAGGCGTGAGAGTCATTGATTAAGGAGGAGCTACCATTGAGTACAAATACGATAGATGCTTCGATGTGCGCCAGAATGTTTCTGGCCGGAGCGAAGAACCTGGAATCGAAAAAGGAATGGATCAATGAGCTGAACGTGTTCCCTGTGCCGGACGGAGATACCGGTACCAACATGACGCTCACGATCATGTCCGCTGCGAAGGAGGTCGCTGCGCTTGAGGAGCTTTCGATGGATACGTTCGCGAAGGCGGTGTCCTCTGGTTCCCTGCGTGGGGCGAGAGGCAATTCGGGCGTCATCCTGTCTCAGCTTTTGAGGGGTTTCACGAAGGTGATCCGCAGTGAGAAGGAGATCAATACTGCCGTACTTGCGGCGTCCTTTCAGAAGGCGGTGGAGACTGCGTACAAGGCGGTTATGAAGCCGAAGGAGGGCACGATCCTCACGGTGGCGAAGGGCGCGGCAGACCGCGCGGTCGAGCTTTTGGAGGAAAATCCGGACATTGAGATGGGGGCTCTGATCACGGACGTCATCGCGCGTGCGGAGGAGGTTCTGGAAAAGACCCCGGAGATGCTTCCGGTTCTCAAGGAGGCAGGCGTGGTCGACTCCGGCGGACAGGGGCTTGTACAGGTGCTCAAGGGCGCGTTTGACGCGTATCTTGGCAGGGAGACCGACTACGAGCTGGATCTTCAGGCCGGGAGCGGGAGCGCGACGAGCGCCGCGGGCGCGAAGGCAGAGCCGGTCGAGGCAGATATCCGATTCGGATACTGTACAGAATTTATCATTATGCTGGAGAAAGAATATACGCACGAGACGGAGCTCGACTTCAAGGCATTTCTCGAATCAATCGGAGATTCGATCGTGGTCGTCTCGGACGATGGTATTGTGAAGGTGCATGTGCACACGAACGATCCAGGTCTTGCGATCCAGCGCGCGCTCACCTATGGCTCTCTGACGAGCATGAAGATTGATAATATGCGCGAGGAGCACCATGAGAAGGTGATACGTGAGGCAGAGCGCCAGGCGGCTGAGACAGCATCTGCTGAGGAAAGCCGGCAGGAGACGCAGGCGGCTCCTGCAGAGCTCAAGGAGACGGGTTTCATCTCCGTGTCGATCGGGGAAGGGATTGCAGATATCTTTCGGGATCTCGGCGTGGACTATCTGATCGAGGGCGGGCAGACCATGAATCCAAGTACGGAGGATATGCTGAACGCGATCGAGAAGGTAAATGCGAAGAACATTTTCATCCTGCCGAACAATAAAAACATCATCCTCGCGGCGAATCAGGCGCGAGATCTGACTGAGGATAAGAATATCATCGTTGTGCCGACAAAGACGGTGCCGCAGGGGATTACGGCCGTGATTAATTTTGTGCCGGAGAAATCTCCGGAGGAGAACGCCGCAGTGATGGAGGAGGAGATCGCCCGCGTAAAGACCGGCCAGCTCACCTATGCGGTGCGCGATACACATATCGATGACAAGACGATTCAGGCTGGCGACATCATGGGAGTCGGAGACCACTCGATTCTCGCAGTCGGTAAGGATATCCTTCCGGTGGCGGAGGAGACCGTCGCGCTGATGGTGGACGAGGAGACCGAGCTGATCAGTATTTATTATGGCGAAGACATCAGCGAGGACGAGGCTTCCGTGCTCAGAGATAAGATCGAGGAGAAGTATCCGGAGTGTGACGTGGAGCTCAACTACGGCGGTCAGCCGATCTACTATTACATCATTTCGGCTGAATAACTGCTGTGTGCAGGCATGGGGGTTACTATGGATCTGGAATCTTCTCTCGACGTTCTCAAGGGCGTTGGTGAAAAGACAAGACTGACGTTTGCAAAAGCAGGGATCGGGAATCTGAGCGAGCTGATCGGATACTATCCGCGCGCTTACGAGCGTTTTGGGAAGCCGGTCGCAATCCGCACTCTGACAGAGGGCGAAGTGGCCGCTGTCGAGGCGCAGTTGACCGATTCGATCGCTACGCGGCATGTGCGTGGACTTTCTATTTCCACTGCAATGTGCAGCGACGGAAGCGACCTGCTTGCGCTGACCTGGTTCAATATGCCATATCTTAAGAATGCGATCCGGGCCGGGGTTCCCTATGTGTTTCGGGGAAGAGTGAAAATGAGAGGACAGCGGCTGCTCATCGAGCAGCCTGCTGTTTTTCGCGTAGAGCAATATGCCGGGATGGAGGATGCGCTGCTCCCGGTCTATCCGCTTGTCAAGGGTCTGACAGGCAGCATGATACAGAAGGCGGTTCGCCAGGTAGTCATGGCGAAGAGCCTTTTGCGGGAGTATATGCCACGGGAAATCAGGGAGACGTACCAGCTTGCGGAATACAATTTTGCGGCGACACAAATCCATTTTCCGGATGATGAGCATGCTTTGATGCTGGCAAGGCGAAGACTCGTATTTGACGAATTCTTTTTCTTCCTATTGCAGCTGCGTTTCCTGAAGTCGAGGCGAGAGGTTGCGCGGAGCAGCCATCAGATTCGCCCGTCGAGGATGGCGGAAAAGCTGCTTCAAAGCCTTCCGTACGAGCTTACAAACGCGCAGAAAAAGGTCTGGACAGAGATTGAGCGGGAATTGCAGGGAAATACGGTGATGGCGCGGCTGATTCAGGGAGACGTGGGCTCTGGCAAGACGATCGTGGCGATCCTTGTGCTTTTGAGCGTGGCGGAAGAAGGGTATCAGGGAGCCTTGATGGCGCCGACCGAGGTGCTGGCCCGCCAGCACTATGAATCGCTGACAGGACTGATAAGTGAAAATGGATTTCCGCTGGAAGCCGTGCTTTTGACTGGCTCTATGACAGCCCGGCAGAAGCGCGAAGCATATGAGAAAATCGAATCCGGTGAGGCCTCTATTGTCGTCGGCACGCACGCGTTGATTCAGCAGAAGGTGGTATACAAAAATCTCGCGCTTGTCATCACGGACGAGCAACACCGCTTCGGTGTCAGGCAGCGTGAGATGCTGGCACAGAAGGGAGATACGCCTCACACGATTGTCATGAGCGCGACGCCGATTCCGCGGACGCTCGCCGTAATTCTCTATGGCGATCTGGATATCTCAGTGATCGATGAGATGCCGGCAAATCGATTGCCGGTCAAAAGCTGTGTCGTGGACACAAAATTCCGTGGGAAATCCTACGAGCAGATCTGGAAGGAAGTAGAGAAAGGCCATCAGGCTTACGTAATCTGCCCGATGGTGGAGGAGAGCGAGACTTCAGAGGAGACGGAGAATGTCGTCGAATATACAGAAAAGCTGCGCAATGTCCTTCCCCTGGGAATTGTAGTCGAGTATCTGCACGGGAAGATGAAGCCGTCCGAGAAGAATGAGATTATGGAGCGTTTCCTGAAAAACGAGATCCAGGTGCTTGTCTCTACAACCGTCGTAGAGGTCGGCGTCAACGTGCCGAATGCAACGGTCATGCTGATCGAGAATTCCGAGCGATTCGGTCTGGCGCAGCTTCACCAGCTGCGTGGCCGCGTGGGGCGAGGGGATGCGCAGTCCTACTGTATATTCATGCACACGCTGGATGGAAAGCAGATCAGGCAGCGCCTTGATATTTTGTGCAAATCAAACGATGGCTTTGAGATCGCCAACCGGGATATGCAGCTGCGCGGCCCCGGAGATCTCTTCGGCGTACGGCAAAGCGGTATGCTTGACTTTGTTCTCGCGGATATCTATTCTGATGCAGAGGTGCTCCAAAAAGCCAACGAAGCCGTCGGAGAGCTTTTGATAAAGGATCCGGAGCTTGCATTGCCGGAGCACCAGGGTCTCAGAAATCATTATGAGCGGCTCGTGCGGCAGCAGAGCGATCAGCTGAATCTCTAGGGACATCCGAATAGAAGCTACAAAGGGAATTCAGATAGGAAGCATAGAAAAACTCAGAAAGAAGCGCAAAAGAGGCATAGACAAAAGCACAGACAGGAGAACAGACATGAGAAAAGGATTTGATAATCAGAGATACCTCAGCATGCAGTCCGAGAAAATCAAAGAGCGTATCGGCATGTTTGACAACAAGCTCTACCTGGAATTTGGAGGAAAGCTGTTTGACGACTACCATGCGTCCCGTGTTCTGCCGGGATTCGAACCGTCAAGCAAGCTTCAGATGCTGCTTCAGCTTTCCTCCCAGGCGGAGGTTCTGATTGTAATTAACGCAGAGGATATCGAGAAGAACAAGGTGCGCGCTGACCTTGGCATCACCTACGATCTCGACGTTCTGCGGCTGATTGAGGTCTACCGCAGCCACGGCCTGTATGTGGGAAGCGTTGTGCTGACGCACTATAGTGGACAGACGCTTGCAGACGCATTCCGCAGCCGGCTGGAAAAGCAGGGCATCGCCGTCTACTGTCATTATCTGATTGAGGGCTATCCGAAGAATGTTGCACTGATCGTCAGCGATGAGGGCTATGGGCGCAACGACTACGTGAAGACGACACGGCCGCTCGTTGTCGTGACTGCACCGGGACCGGGCAGCGGCAAGATGGCGACCTGTCTTTCCCAGCTTTATCATGAGCACAAGCGCGGCATCCGCGCCGGCTACGCAAAGTTTGAGACCTTTCCGATCTGGAATCTTCCGCTGTCCCATCCGGTCAATCTGGCCTATGAGGCGGCTACGGCGGATCTGAAGGACGTCAACATGATCGATCCTTTCCACCTGAGCGCATATGGGATCTCCACGGTCAATTACAACCGCGACATCGAGATCTTTCCAGTGCTGAGTGCGATTTTTGAGCGGATTTACGGTACGAGTCCGTACAAGTCCCCGACGGATATGGGAGTCAATATGGCAGGCTACTGCATCGCAGACGACGAGCTGTGCTGTGAGGCGTCGCGCCAGGAGATCATCCGGCGTTATTATGAGTCGATGATCCGCAAGGCTGACATGGTAGCCACGGAGGACGAGCTGGCGAAGATCGAATTTCTGATGCAGCAGCTCTCCATTACCTGGAAGGATCGCCCTTGCGCCCTTGCGGCAAACAAACGCGCTGCGGTACAGCAGGTTCCCTGCGCGGCCATCGAGCTCGACGACGGACAGGTTGTCACCGGAAAGACTTCACAGCTTCTCGGCCCTTGCTCGGCCGTGCTTCTGAATGCGCTGAAAGTTGTCGCCGGGATCGAGCATGAGCTTCCGCTGATTTCCCACAAGGCGCTCGTCCCGATCCAGACGCTGAAGACGCAGTATTTCGGCAGTCGGAATCCACGCCTGCACACGGATGAGACGCTGATCGCGCTCTCGATCAGCGCCTCGGAAAACAAAGATGCAGGAAAAGCTCTGGAAGCGCTTGGACGTCTGCGCGGTTGCCAGCTTCACTGCTCCTCGCGGCTGTCCAAGGTGGATCTGAACACGCTGCGCAAATTGGGATTGAATGTTACGATGGAGCCGTCGTGAGGAGACTGTTTTGTATATATAACCAACAATTTTTGCTGTTTTGTCATAAATTTTGTTAAATTATGGCTTGCAATATGCGCAATAATGAGATATGATGCAAATGGTAGAACATAATGTCTGTGTTATGCTAGATTTCAGCACAGATAGATGATACACTTTCAATTTTTTGAGGAGGAAATTATGAGAACCAAAAAGACAGTAACGGAAACTACTACCCCTGCAAAGATAGAAGACAAGGTCGCAGAGGTGAAGAAGGAAACCGCGAAGCCGGAGACGAAGAAGGAGACCGCTAAGTCGACAGAGAAGAAGACTGCGATCAAGAAAACGGCCATCAAGAAGACAGCCGCCAGGAAATCTGCTGTAAAAGAGACGATATATCTTCAGTATCTTGGCAAGGAGATCAATAAAGACGACGTGGTAAAGAGCGTCAAGGATGTCTGGACAAAGCAGCTGAAGAGGAAAGTCGGCGAGCTGCAGTCGATCGATCTGTATCTCAAGCCGGAAGAGAACGCTGTATACTATGTGATCAACGGCGAGGAGACCGGCAGCCTCAATATTTGAGTCCAAGCAAATTAAAAGGGTGTTGCGCAATGGCAGCACCCTTTTTCTTTTCAGAAATCTTTTGATCGGATATTCAGCCTCCAGTCCATGTCTCCGCGCGCAAGCCCAAGCACCAGGGACTCGGCCGTAGCGATATTTGTCGCGATCGGGATATTGTACTGGTCGCAACAGCGGGAGATCGCAAAGATGTCCGGCGCATTCGGGCTGGTCATCAGCGGGTTGTAGAAGAAAATCACCATGTCCATGCTGTTCCGCTCAATCATATCAATAAACTGTTTGTCTCCGCCTACACTGCCGGGCAGGAATTTATAAACCTTCAGATTCGTGACATCTTCGATCCTCCTCCCGGTAATACCGGTGGCATAAAGATCATGTTTCGATAAAATATACTTGTAAGCGAGACAAAAATTCTCCATCAAAACCTTTTTGCTGTTATGTGCGATTAGTCCTATATTCATCTCTTTCACCTTTCAAGTAAATTTTCACAAATATAGTATAGCAAAAATTTCTAAAAAAGCAATCTGTTTTATATTTTTTTTAGAAAAAATGACAAGAACGTGATTTGAAGGAATTACCAGTTTATAAGGAACTCAGCTGCATATACTAGAAGTGCAGCAAAAAAAGCTGCTGAACAATAAATCGACAGATAAAACAGAAAATGTAAACAAAGGAGGCGTTTTAAATGTCAACATCTAACACAACAGCAGTACCGGAAGCAAAGGGTGCATTGGATCGTTTCAAATTTGAGGTTGCAAACGAGCTGGGCGTGCCGCTTACGGACGGCTACAACGGAAACCTTACCTCCAAGCAGAACGGTTCTGTAGGTGGATATATGGTCAAGAAGATGATTGAGGCGCAGGAGCGCCAGATGTCCGGCACCAGCCAGATGTCCGGCATGAGCCAGACTTCCGGCAGCACGATGCTGTAAACATTTTCAGTCTGAAGCAAGCTGACGAAAAAAGGAAAACAAAAAGGGATGCTGTGTAAAAGCAGCATCCTTTTTTGACATACATTGAGGCGGAAAACAGACGTTTGATATTGACAGCCGCAAATGAAATCTTTATAATGATTGCGAATTGTGACGGATGAGATTTGCAGAATATGCCGAACGCCGCGCAACCCGATGCGATGAGGATTCGGGTCGGACATCGGGTGGACACTGCGGGGACGACAGGAGACGATGGATGAGAGTGATCGCAGGAAAGGCGCGGAGACTTCCGCTTAAGACGGTTCCTGGACAGGACACCAGGCCGACGACGGATCGAATCAAGGAGACGCTGTTTAATATTTTGCAAGGAGATCTGGAGGGAATACGATTTCTGGATCTTTTCAGCGGAAGCGGAGGGATCGGCATCGAGGCATTGAGCCGCGGAGCGAAATACGCTTGTTTCGTGGAATCGGCGCGTGCGGCTGCGGACTGTATTCGTGCCAACCTGGCTTTTACGCATCTTACAGAGCAGGCGGACGTCATGCAGCGGGATGTTCTGTCGGCGCTTGCAAGCCTGGAGGGACAGGAGGCGTTTCAGATCATTTTTATGGATCCCCCCTATGGCAGGGAGTTGGAGCGCCTGGTGCTTGAGACGATCGCCCGGGGCAGGCCGTCCTTCGTGGCGGAGGACACGACGATCATCGTCGAAGCTGATCTCAGGACAGACTTTTCTTATGCTGAGGCGCTCGGATATGAGATTCTGCGTGAAAAAGAATACAAGACAAACAAGCATGTCTTTCTGAGATTTGCGGAGGGAAGCGAATGAAACGTGCAGTATATCCGGGCAGCTTTGACCCGGTTACGAAGGGACATCTCGACATTATTGAGCGTGCAGCGGCGCTGGTAGACGAGTTAATTGTCGGAGTTTTGAATAATAATGCAAAAATACCGTTGTTTTCTGTCGAAGAACGTGTTAATATGTTAGTCGAAGCAACTGGACACATACCGAATATTCGCATAGAATCCTTTTCCGGCTTGTCTGTCGACTTTGTCAAAAGCTGTAATGCAAAGTTCATCGTGCGTGGCCTGCGCGCGGTTACGGACTTTGAGTACGAGCTGCAGATGGCGCAGACGAACCGGAGCATTGATCGTGGGATCGATACACTTTTCTTCACGACGGCACTTCAATATGCGTATATCAGCTCGACGATCGTTAAGGAAGTGGCCTGGTACGGAGGGGATATCTCCGGTTTTGTCCCGGAGAGCGTAGTGGGTCACATACAGCGCAGAATTTCGGAGAAACAGAGGGAAAACAAAGTATAAATAATCAAGAGGTAAGGAGAAAAAGTTATGAGCAGTAGAATCGAACAAATTATTGAAGAGATCGAAGAGTTTATTGACAGCTGTAAGTTCCAGCCGCTTTCCTCGACCAAGATCGTCGTGAACAAGGAAGAGCTCGAGGAGCTTCTGCGCGAGCTCCGCATGAAGACGCCGGATGAGATCAAGCGTTATCAGAAGATCATCAGCAACAAGGACGCGATCCTTGAGGACGCACAGACAAAGGCGGACAATATCATCGCAGAGGCACAGGCGCAGGCGCAGAAGATCGTCAGCGAGAGCGAGGTCATGCAGGTGGCGCTCCAGCAGTCGAATCAGCTGATTGAGCAGACGAACGCGCAGGCGCAGGAGATTATGGACAAGGCGACCGAGGATTCCAACAGCATCCGCATGAATGCAATCCGCTACACGGACGAGATGCTGGAGAATCTGGAGAAGATCATGAGCCACACGATTGACTCCGCGGGCACGAAGTACAACAACTTTATCAATTCGATCCAGTCGTGCTACGATATCGTGAGCAAGAACCGTTCGGAGCTTTCACCGCAGGCAGAGCCGTCGAGCTACACGACGGTTCCAGAGTCGGATTCAGAGGAGACAAAAGCGGGCGAATAGGATAGACGCGAGAGCAAGGATTGCAGAGAGCAGGGTGATTTTCGCCCTGCTTTTTATATAGTGCAAAAGCAATCGACGATCCATCGCAGCGATTGAGGCAGTCTGTGCCAGTGCGGACAGTCCGCCAAAGGCTCCAAGCATGGTCACGAGCAGGTACCGTGTGTAGAGCGGATACGAAGAACCGGCGATCAGATGGACGCCGCTGCTGACTTCAATGCACGCAGTGAAAAAAAGAAGCAGCGGGTTTTTGACTGGAAGAAGCAGCATTGCTCCTGAGAGCAGGGAGAACATAACAATATAGGCTCCCAGGCGCACCGTATTCTGGATCGTGTCGTAGATGCAGTCGTCGATTTGCCGAAAGATTTCCTGTACGTCATATTTGGAGGCCGAGAGCTGCGTTTTTGTGCCGGACGGGGACGTCCGGTAAGACGAAGGCATGTCATGTGGTTGCGCACTGCTCTGAAACGGATGATGGCGACGCAGGCCTCCGGAGCTGAAAAACCCGTACAGGAGCGCGGAGCCGAGAATATTGCAGAGAAAGAGCCCACCCCATGCGGGAAGCTGCATCTGGTCTGCGGCGAGAAAAGAGAGGATAAAAGACGGACTTAGGTTGTTGACAAAGCCATATAGGACGTATGCTTCCTGTTCGCTGATCTTTCCCTGCTTTTGCAGGTCGCGGGTGACTTTTGCTCCCATTGGGAAGCCGCAGAGAAAACCGGTCAGGATTGCAAATGCTCCGTATTGCGAACAGCCAAATAAAAACTGAAAGGGTGCGCAGATCCGCGGAAGGATTCGCTCCAGCAGATTGAAGCGAATCAAAAGGTTGCACAGAAGCATAAAGGGAAACAAAACCGGAAGCACAGAGCGGTACCACAAAAGCAGTCCTGCCCTTGCGTCGGAGAGCGCGCGCACTGGAAACAATAGAAGATAGAAAAGCAGAAAGAACAGGCTCCAGAATACTTTTTTCATTTTGCCTCCGGAAAACAGCTGTTGTTGCATCGTATGATTTTTCGGGAGGAAATATACGTGGCATAAGCGGCATATACTGTTGGGAAAAACGAATCCGGAGCGCGCAAAGATGAGACAGCTTGGCAGTTACCTTGCCCTTCTATTTTTCCTCGCGGTAGTGAACGTCTATTTCTCAGATGTGCTGTTTCAGCAGGGGGTTGCGTGGCAGCTATCCGACGTACGGCCTGAGAATGGGAGCTTCCGACAGCTGTCGCTTTCAGATACGCTGTTGTCTGAGCTCACAGCGGCGCAGCGGTATACAGAATTGCCGCCAGGGGAACTGATGACGATTTTGACCTCGGGCGCCGGACGCAGTGCGCAGCCGCCCGGACAGGGACGGACTGAGGGTTTCGTGAAGTGGAAGCTTCTGATGCTCCGGTACAATCAGCAGGGATATGACAGGCTCAGCGCTCTGTATGGTGCGATCTTGAATGATATCGAGTGCTTTCCGGTAGCCTCAGATGGAATTGTGTATGAGAATAGCTGGATGTTTGAACGCAATTACGGCGGGAAGCGCGGACATGAGGGTACGGACCTGATGCCGCCGCAGAATCTGAGGGGTTATTATCCGGTTGTCAGCATGACTGACGGCATCGTGGAGAAGGTGGGCTGGCTTCCGCTTGGCGGTTATCGCATCGGGATCCGCAGTCCCTCGGGCGGATATTTTTATTACGCGCATCTTGACAGCTACAGTCGAAACTTTCATGTGGGCGAGACGGTTACAGCGGGGACTCTGCTCGGAAGGATGGGGGACAGCGGCTATGGCCCGGAAGGAACACGCGGGAAATTTGACGTGCACCTGCACCTCGGCATTTACATTCGCACAGAAGCCAAAGCGGAGCTCTCCGTCAATCCGTACTGGGTTCTTCGCTATGCTGCCAATGTGTAAAACCAGATAATGACCTGACAAAATCAGCGAAAACGTTTCGTTGCATCTTTTGCACGGATATGCTAAAATTGTATCAGTAACACCGCTGGAGGGTTTGGCTTTATGGAAATACAATTATGGCGTGAGATTCTGACACCATATGACCTGGCAGTAAAGGAACTAATCGTCAAATTTGAACACCTGATTTACGAACACAGAAGCAGGGGACTGTACTCGCCGATCGAGCAGGTATCAGGGCGTGTGAAGACGGTTGCCAGCATTCTGGAAAAGGCACAGAAGAAGAATATTCCGATTGATGAGATCGAGGATCGGCTGATCGACATCGCCGGTGTGCGGATTATCTGCCAGTTCGTGGAGGACATCGAGCGCGTAGTCGAGATCATCCGGCGTCGCACGGACATGGAGGTCATCCATGAGCGCGATTATATCAACCACATGAAGGACAGCGGATATCGAAGCTATCACATGATTGTCAACTACTGGGTACAGACCCTGGAGGGGGACCGGCAGATCAAAGTGGAGATCCAGATCCGCACGCTCGCGATGAATTTCTGGTCGACGATCGAGCATTCGCTTCAGTACAAGTACAAGAAGAACATCCCGGATCACATTCGCGAGAAGTTGACGAATGCGGCGAACGCGATCATTCAGCTCGACAATGAGATGTCTGCGGTGCGCAGCGAGATCATGGACGCGCAGAATTCGTCGCAGATCCATTCCAGGCTGATTTCTGATATTCTGAACAATATCCAGAATCTTTATCGAATTGCAAACAAACGAGAAGTATTGAAGATCCAGGATGAGTTTTATCGGATCTACGAGTTGGATGACATCGATCAGCTGAAGCGCTTCAGCAGGGAGCTGGATAACATTGCGGAGGGGTATCGTGCGCAGTCGATCAGCAGGGACGTCTGACCTGGCGTGAAGAGAGTGCGTACGGCTTTCGGTGTGACGTCGCGACAGGGACATGGGGATGTTATGACGAATTTACCACAGGATTACACAGAACGGATGCGATTGCAGCTTGGCGGAGAATATGAACAGTTTTTCCAATGCTATGCAAAGGAGGGATATGCCGGGCTGCGTGTCAACACGCAGAAAATACCGGTGGAGGCCTTTCTTGAGCGGGCGCCGTTTCAGCTAAGCCCGGTTTCGTGGACGGACAATGGCTTTTACTATCAGCGGGAGGAGCCGGTCACGCGCCATCCCTATTATTTTGCGGGACTCTATTACATTCAGGAACCAAGTGCCATGCTTCCGGCCGCTCTGCTTCCGGTCATGCCGGGAGACATGGTTTTGGATCTCTGCGCGGCTCCTGGCGGAAAGGCCACGGAGCTTTCTTCGCGTTTGCGGGGTGAAGGCTTGCTCGTCGCCAATGATGTGAGTGCGAGCAGAGCAAAAGCGCTTCTTAAGAATCTGACTGTCTGGGGAGCCGCAAATTGCTGTGTCACGGCGGAGACTCCGCAGCGGCTTCTGGAGTCGTTCGGCTGCTTTTTTGACAAAATACTGGTTGATGCTCCCTGCTCGGGCGAGGGAATGTTCCGCAGGGACGCGGGCTTGGCGGAATCCTGGCAGGAGCGCGGCCCGCAGTACTACGCCGGTTTACAAAAGGAAATTTTGTCCTGCGCGGTCCGTATGTTGAAGCCGGACGGCTATATCGTCTATTCTACCTGCACGTTTTCTGAGGCGGAGGATGAGGCTGTGATCGAATGGATTCTGGAACAGTATCCGGAGCTGGAGCTGGTCTGGATTCCAAAGCAGGATGGATTTGCAGCGGGCAGGGCGCCGTGTGAAGCATGTGTGCGTCTTTGGCCGCACCGTGTGAAGGGCGAGGGACATTTTGCTGCGCTCCTGCACAGGCGTGCGGACGGGTATGAGAATGCGAATCATGGTGGTCTGCAGACAGAGGAGGAGAGAGCGGCTGCTGCACGCAGCACGAAGGCGCGTCAGAAGCACAGGGCCGGGGACAGTGGAGAGTCCGCTTTTGCTGAGAGAATCCCCGCGGAGGTTTTCGAATTTCTGAGCCTTCTTCCGGAGCGTCTGTGGAAGAACGGTGCTTACAGACAGATCGGGGAGCAGTGCCTGCTGCTTCCGCCGTATCAGCTTCCGCAGAAGCTTCGCTGCCTGCGCAGCGGGATTCTCGCCGGAACGCTGAAGCGTGGTCGCTTTGAGCCATCGCAGGCAATCGCCATGCTGCTTGATGCAAATTCTTATCCAAATGTTCTGGATCTACCTGCGGGGGACACGCGCATTGTGCGTTATCTAAAGGGTGAGACGATTGACCTCGCACCGGGGGATCCGCCAGTAAATCCTGGATGGACTTTGGTGTGCACAGATGGCTTCGCGCTCGGCTGGGGCAAATGTGCGGATGGCAGGATCAAGAATAAGTACTATCCGGGTTGGAGAATGTGAACCGGAGGAGGCAATGGGACAGGAGGAAGTATGCAGACGATATATCCGGAGCGCTTCCGGAGGATACAGTGATGTGTGGATTGGAGTATGATATGCTGAGTGGAAAGAAAGCCGTCCTCTTTGACCTGGACGGCACATTGATGGATTCGATGTGGGTCTGGGAGGATATAGACATCGAATATCTCGGGCGCTTTGGATATGCTCCGACGAAGGACATGCAAAGGGCGATTGAGGGCATGAGCTTCACAGAGACGGCGCAATATTTTAAAGAGCGCTATAAGATACCGGATTCGGTAGAGGAGATCAAGGCGGAATGGAATCGCATGGCTTACGACGTGTATGCGAACCGCGTGAAGCTGAAGCCAGGCGCTTTTCCTTTTCTGCGGGAAATTCGTCGAAGAGGGATCGCCACCGCGATCACAAGCAGCAACAGCCGGGAGTTGATCCAGGCGTGCCTCGCGTCGAATCGGGTTGAAGACTGTTTCGACTGCATCACGATCTCCTGTGAGGTAAACAAGGGAAAGCCGGCTCCGGATATCTATCTGCACGCGGCTGACAAGCTCAAAGTGACGCCAGAGGAATGCTTTGTGTTTGAAGATATCCCGATGGGAATTCTGGCCGCGAAAAACGCAGGGATGAAGGTCTGTGCGGTGGAGGATGATTTCTCGGTGGATCAGAGGGAGAAGATTCGCGGCCTTGCGGATTATTACATAAAGTCTTACGACGAGGTTCTTGACGGACGATACGAGACGCTCGGTTGAAGAGACGGATAGGAATGCAGACCTTTGACGACAGGTCAGAGAAAAATATATGACGGAGAGCGTATGGACAGACGGTTTCTTCCGACGACGAGGCGGGAGCTTGAGGAACAAAATATCGACCAGCTTGATTTTGTGTATGTGATCGGGGATGCGTATGTGGACCACCCATCGTTTGGGCATGCGATCATCAGCCATGTGCTGGAAGCCCGCGGATATACGGTGGGAATCATTCCACAGCCGAACTGGCGTGACACGGCAAGCGTCATGGCGCTTGGAAGGCCGAGGCTTGGCTTTTTAGTGAGTGCCGGCAACATGGATTCAATGGTTAACCACTATGCGGTTTCCCGCAGAAGGAGGAAGAGCGACGCGTACACGCCGGGCGGAGAGACGGGCAGGCGCCCGGATTACGCCGCGACGGTCTACTGCAATCTCATCCGGCAGGCCTACCGGGATGTGCCGATCATTGTCGGCGGCATCGAGGCGAGCCTGCGCAGGCTCGCGCATTACGATTACTGGTCAGATTCGCTGAAACGCTCGATCCTCATGGACAGCGCGGCAAATCTGATCTCCTACGGGATGGGAGAGCGCTCAATCGTGGAGATTGCGGACGCATTGAATGCCGGAATCGACGTCCACGATATTACGTTTGTGGATGGGACCTGTTATCGGACGAAGAAGCTTGAAACGGTTTATGATTATGAACTCCTTCCGTCTTACGAGGAGCTCTGCGCGGATAAAAGGAATTATGCACAGAGCTTCTATATCCAGTACCGTAATACGGATCCATTTGCCGGGAAGCGTCTTGTGGAACCGTACGGGACAGTTTATGTCGTGCAGAATCCTCCTGCGAAGCCGCTTAGCGTGCAGGAGATGGACGATATCTATGATCTGCCCTACTGCGGGACTTATCATCCGATGTATGAGGAGACAGGCGGGATCCCGGCCATCGCCGAGGTAAAGTTCAGCCTGGTCAGCAACCGTGGCTGTTTCGGCGGATGCAATTTCTGTGCGCTCACGTTTCACCAGGGGCGAATCGTGCAGGTGCGCAGCCATGAATCGATTCTGAAGGAGGCGCGTGCGCTCACGGAGGACCCAGGCTTCAAGGGATATATCCATGATGTCGGCGGGCCGACCGCGAATTTCCGGCAGCCTGCCTGCGAAAAGCAGCTTGAGAAGGGGGCGTGCCGAGATCGACAGTGCCTGTTTCCGACTCCCTGCAAAAACCTGCGCGCAGACCACAGCGACTATGTCGCGCTGCTTCGAAAGCTGCGTGCTCTGCCGCGGGTGAAAAAGGTTTTCATCCGCTCCGGCATCCGTTTTGATTACCTGCTGGCGGATGGGTCGGACATATTTTTCCGGGAGCTTGTTCAACACCATGTCAGCGGGCAGCTAAAGGTCGCGCCGGAGCATGTCTCGAATCGGGTGCTCGACAAGATGGGCAAGCCGCGGCACAGCGTCTACCGGAAATTTGTCGCCCGATATGAAGAGATCAATCGTGACTGTGGGATGGATCAGTATCTGGTGCCGTATCTGATGTCGTCACACCCGGGCTGTGAGATGGAGGATGCGGTCGAGCTGGCCTGTTATCTGAAAAAGACCGGACATATGCCGGAGCAGGTGCAGGATTTTTATCCGACGCCGTCCACGATATCGACCTGTATGTACTACACGGGCCTGGATCCACGCACGATGGAACCGGTCTACGTCGAGAAGAATCCGCATCGCAAGGCGCTGCAGCGCGCACTGATCCAGTATCGCAAACCGGAGAATTATGAGCTTGTGGAAGAGGCGCTTATCCTTGCCGGCCGGAAGGATCTGATCGGATACGGTTCGGAGTGCCTGATCCGGCCGAGAGAGGACAGAGCCGTCAGACGCCGAGGGACAGAAGCAGGACATGCGGGCGCGCAGGATCCGCCGGTCGGAAGGGGAAAGGCGGCAAAGACAACAAAGACGCCAAAGACAACAAGGACGACAAAGACGACAAAGACGACAAGAACGACAAAGACGACAGAGACGCCCGGAAAGCGCAAGAAGCGAACGATTCGCAATATTCACAAGAAGAAGGCATAAGAGCCGCCGAAAAGAAGAACGAGAAGGCGGAAAAACGGAGGCTGACCAGCATGAAAAAAGTGAAAAAGGGCAGTTATGGCTACATCAGATACGCAAAAATCAAAACTTTTCTGATCACATTTGTTCTGTTTGCAATCCCACTCGTCATCTATGTGACGGGGTACATTCAGACGAAGACGCGACTGAATTTGTTCACATTTGTCGCAATCCTCGGCTGCCTTCCGGCGTGCAAGTCACTGGTCGGGCTGATCATGATTCTGATGCAGAAATCGATGCCGGAGGAGAAATATCGGGAGGCCTCAGCGGCGGCGAAAGATCTTGTGGCAGGGTATGAGCTGGTTTT
This sequence comes from uncultured Lachnospiraceae bacterium, assembly GCA_947627365.1. GTDB lineage: Bacteria > Bacillota > Clostridia > Lachnospirales > Lachnospiraceae > Choladousia. Next base: position 34,392 of record CANQVT010000005.1, read on the forward strand.
TACGGCGTACGAGCACACAACTCCGGTCAATGCGCTTGTGGTCTGCGGCGACCAGCTGGCCTGCTATACGCCGGACGAGAAGACAGATCTGGTCTACATCGAAAAGCACCTCTCGCGGATTCTGACGGTGAACGGATTCCCTTCTGTGCAGCCGAAGGTGATGAAGGATTTTCGGAAATATTTGCAGCGCGTGTCGGAGCTTGCGGGACGCGCGGAGCATTATCGCGAGGGCATCGAATTTACTCCAGATGAGCGTTATCCAAAGCTGTCGCGGGAGGAGTTGATCCTGCACACGCTGTTTGCCATTTCTCTGTAATAGGTTCGGAGGAGACACAGGACGATGAGACAGATCAAGGTGACGCCGAGGGAGGCCGGGCAGCGTCTCGACAAGCTGCTTGGGAGGTATCTGAACGAGGCGCCGAAGAATTTCCTGTACAAGATGATGAGAAAGAAAAACATTACGCTGAATGGAAAACGTGCGCAGGGAAATGAGATCGTGCAGTCGGGGGACGAGGTTTGCCTGTATTTAGCGGAAGAGACGATTGAAAAATTCCGGAGTGCAGTAGCGCCTGGAGAGTCGGACCGATTTTCTGAAAAATCTTGGAAAAGGCTTCCAAAGGAAAGACAATTGCCGAATGATGCTCAGGGACAGCTTCCGGATATCATCTACGAGGATGAGCATATTCTGCTGTTCGATAAGCCGGCGGGACTGCTCTCGCAGAAGGCGCGTCCGCAGGATGTCTCGTTAGTCGAGTATCTGACCGCCTATCTGTTGGATTCCGGGGCAATCACTCCGAAAGAGCTGGAGCTGTTTCACCCGGCAATCTGTAATCGACTTGACCGCAACACCAGTGGGATTGTGATAGCTGGGAAGACGCTTACGGGGCTGCAGGAGATGAGCCGTTTGCTGAAGGAGCGGACGGTCCGCAAATATTATCGCTGCGTGGTCGTTGGTAAGGTAGAGGGAGGCAGATATCTGAAGGGATATCTCAGGAAGGACGAAGCCGGGAATATCGTCGCAGTGACACAGAAGGATGGGTCAGACAGCCTGCCGATCGAGACGGAGTACCGCGCGGTCGCGTCGCATAATGGGCTCACGCTCCTCGAAGTGCATCTGATCACGGGAAGAAGCCATCAGATCCGCGCGCATCTGGCGTCCGTCGGTCATCCGATCCTGGGCGACCCGAAGTACGGCAATGCCGGGATCAATCGTCGCTATAAAGCCTCTCACGGGGTAAACGCACAGCTGCTCCATGCCTGCCGGTTAGAATTTCCCCAGATGGAGGGAATGCTCAGCTATCTCTCCGGCAGGGTATTTATCGCACCGGAGCCGGAGGCGTTTCACAAGCTGTTGGAAGAATCAGAATGAGATGCTGCTCTGATTCGCGTAAGTGATAAAGCTGCTCAGGATGTCGTTGTAGAGATTCTTGCTGACCGGGATGAACTCATTCGAAGAAAGCCTTATCTGATACCTTGTAATCTCGGAGATATGTCCGAGATTGACCAGATAGCTTCTGTGAGGGCGTACGAAGGTGAACTCCGGAAGCAGAGGCTCCAGCCCTTTGAGCGTGCCGATGCAGGTCTCCTTTGTGCCGTTTGACAGATGAATGATGATCTCATGCCCGTAGATCTCAATGAAAATGATGTCGTTGACAGGAACGCAGAGATGGCCTCTGGTGGTCATAAAATGTAGCTTCTGCGGGGAATTCTTCTCCAGGAAACGGGAAAGCGCGGTGTCCAGCTTTTCGGGATCAATCGGCTTCAAAAGATAATGCAGAGGGGCGGCATCATAGCTTTCCACCGCATAGTCGGTAAGAGCCGTCATGAAGATAATATCGGTCTGGTCGTTCCTCTCGCGGAGGGATTTCGCGAACTGTATTCCCTTCTCCTGGTCATAATAGATATCCAGAAAAAGAAGGTCAAATTTTCGACCCTGCCTCATCTCCTGCATCAGGGAAGAAGGGTCGTTGAAGATTGTCAGATTGTATGCGGCGCTCCGCGCGTTCAGCGCCTCTTCAAGTATCGGCCTGAAGGAGGAAAGAAAAACCGTATCGTCATCACAGACAGCTATCTCGTATATCATATTTTTCACGCTTTCTCTCGGGTATCGGAATGTTTCTCCGTATGCCGGCGATCCGTTTCAGAACATTATCTATAATATCGTACACTGCTTCATCCGACGATGCAAGTGCTTTTCTTTCCCATTCGTGTACCATAAAGGGCGATTCGTGTATAATTGATTGTATTTTACCTGATTTTATGTCATTCTTTTATCTATATACGGATCTCTGTACATAAATTTCTACGCGTAAATCAGGGAGGAGAGAAAATGTCCAAACAATTGGAGCAGATAGATGTCCTCATCGTGGACGACAGTGCGATCAACCGGAAGTTTGCGGAGCGGATCCTGAAGGACGACTACCGTGTCGTCTGCGCAGATTCGGGTCGGCAGGCTTTGGAATATCTTGAGATTTATGAGCCGAAGCTGATCCTGCTCGATTTCCGCATGCCGGAGATGGACGGAGCGGAGACGATGGCAAAGATTCGCGAAAATCCGTCCTGGGAGAAGATTCCGGTTATTATTCTGACGGCCGATTCTGCACCGGAGACGGAGAAAGAGTTTTTCGAGTTGGGTGCGGCTGATTTTATCGTCAAGCCTTTTGTCCCGATGACGGTCAAAAGCCGGATCGGGAGGATGATCGAGCTGTACGGACTCCGTGTGGAGCTCGAGGATAAGCTTGAGGAGAAGAGTAAGCTTCTGGAAAAGGTCTCTCTGAATTCTATTCTGGCAATCGCGAACACGATCGACGCCAAGGACGCTTACACCTCGGGACATTCGGTGCGCGTCGCCAAGTGCTCGGAGGAGATTGCGAAGCGGCTGGGCTGGAGCGAGGAAGAGGTGCGCAACATCTATCACATCGGTCTTCTGCATGACATCGGAAAGATTGGCGTGCCGGACTCGATCCTGAACAAGCCAAGTCGCTTAAGCGACGAGGAGTTTGTGCAGATCAAGAAGCACCCGGTGATCGGGGGCGAGATTCTGAAAAATATCCGCATGATCCCGAACGTCGCCGACGGGGCGCTCTATCACCATGAGCGCTACGACGGAAAAGGCTATCCGTTCGGTCTTTCTGGCGAGGATATCCCGTATTGCGCGAGGATCATCGCAATCGCGGACGCCTACGACGCGATGACCTCCAACCGCATCTACCGGACCAAGCTTCCGGATCTGAAGGTCGTGAACGAGTTTGAGCGCTGCTCCGGGACACAGTTTGATCCGCATCTTGCCCATGTGTTTGTGGGGATGCTGAACGAGGGCTTCTATCTCCCGCCGGAGACCAGAAGAGAGGGCGACAACGCGGTAAACGAGCAGTGGAACATCGTGGACGACAACCGCACGCTGCTGAACCGCATTCTCTCAGAGTACGGCTCTGGAAAGAACGCGCTGGATTCCCTGACCGGGCTGCACAACCGCGGCTATGGCGAGAAGGCGATCGAAGGGCTCCTCGCGGAGGGTCACAGGGGCGCTCTGATGATCACAGATCTGGATAATTTCAAGAATGTAAACGATACATATGGGCACCTGATGGGCGACAAGATACTGAAGCTGCTTGCGGCGGCTTTGTCCTCCAACGTGGCGGACAAGGATGTTCTGTGTCGTCTGGGCGGAGACGAATTTGTCGCCTTCTTTACGGATGATGTGGACAGAGAAATGCTGCAGGAGAGGATCCGACACATCATGGACGCTTTCGCGGCAAGCCTTGTAGATATTAATTTTGAAAATCTCACGCATATTTCCGCCGGAGTCGCGCTGTGCCCTTCCGACGGCAAGAGCTTTTCCGCCCTGTACAGCAACGCGGACAAGGCGCTGTATTTTGTGAAGAAGAACGGGAAGAATTCCTGCAGCTTTTATCAAGGCACCGCTGTCGGCACACCGAACCAGAAGCCCGGCACGGATCTCGATCATATCCGCCACATGCTGGAGGGCAATATGGATGAGAGCCGCGGCTTGTTCAAGGTACCTTATGAGGAGTTCCCGAACCTGTACAATTATCTGTCTCGCTGTGTCAAGCGAAAAGGGCAGATGGTGCAGACTATTCTCTTTACAATCGGGAGTGAGAATCAGGATTATCTGGACAATTCGGTTTGCGAGGACGCAATGTCGACACTGGAGGTGGCCGCGGCGTATTCCCTGCGCATGGTGGACGTGGGCAGCCGCTACAGCAGCCTGCAGTATATCGTGATCCTGGTTGATACAAACATCGAAAACGGAAGAATGGTGGCAGACAGGGTGGTAAATCAGTTCTACAAGATCTATGCCGGTTCGAACGTCACCTTGTCCTATGATATTCAGACGATGGTGGTAAACGCTTAGCGCCAAAGCATACTGTGATTGGAGCTGTTTGGACTTCGCGCGATTGAAGCAAATCTGCCTGTGCCTGAAGTTGATCGATCGCACTGTGGACGGATCCGATAGACGGAAAAAGGAAGAATGAGGAAGGGCTATGGATAAAACGGTATCTTCTGGAAGATCAGGTTCAAAAAGATATTACATTCTGGTCACGTGCGTCATCGTGCTGCTTGCGGTCATTATGTTTGTAAACATGCGCGTGATGTACGATCTCGCTGCCCGGCAAGCCGAGGAGATCGGTAGCATGCGGATGGAGAACATTGTGACGAATCTGCAGCAGACGCTGAAGCGTGCGCAGAACGCCGCCGTCCGCGTGGGCGCGAACCTGGTGGAGCTCTTGGAGAACAACGCCGATTCAGACGAGATCCGTGAATTTCTGAGCGATCAGAAGGCGATGGAGATCGAGCTGTCGGGCGGCAGCTGCATGAATGTTTTCTGCGCGACCGGAAATCAGATTTACATTTCCGATATGGAGGTTCCGGAAGGCTACGTACTCCAGGACAGGAACTGGTACAAGGGACTGATGGCATTGAACCGCGGCGAGGTGTACATCTCGCAGGTTTACGACGATGCCTTTACTGAAAATATGTGCTTTACGGTCGCCCAGATCCTTGAAGACGGACGGACGATCATCGGTGTGGACTACAGTGTCGCGGATATTCAGGCCTCTGTGGAGGCGATGAGCGAGGACGGCTCGGGAGATGCGCTGATCGCGGACAAGGATGGGACGATCGTCGGTTACCAGGACACCTCTCTGCTCGGAGAAAAGCTTTCCTCCAAGCTTCCGGAATATCAGAGTGTGTTCACGAAGGCGTTGACGAGCGGCGGTTCTGACGCGTCGTTCAGCATGGTGTCCGGCGAGGGGCAGGACACGGTGTTTTGCAACCGCACGGAGAACGGCTGGTATCTGATGCTGCGTGTCAACAACAGGCAGCTCTACCGGGACAGCTATATCCAGTTCTTCCGCAATCTCATTCTCATGGTGATCATGGTAGTGATCTTTCTGGCGCTCTATCTGTACGCCTGCCGGAAGCGCACGCGCGCGGAGCAGGAGCTTGCGCTAAGAGACGAATTCCTTTCTTCCATTCCGGAGACCTTTCGGGCGCCGTTTGAGAAAGTGAACGATGAGAACAGGCGGCAGAAGCGCGCGGCGAAAAAAGAGCGGAAGCGCGCAAGCCTCACTGTGAAGGAGCGGCATTGGTTCGAGACGTCGATCATCGTGGCGCTTACGCTGACGATGCTTTTGACGATCACGATCACGACCATGATGACATCGCGCTGGGGGCGCTCCAGACTCGAGGAGGAGGCGCGCGGCTACAACTACGAGGTGAGTGCGTGGATCCTGGAGCAGAAGAGTATCCTGGATCTGTTTTCCTACACGGTGGCCGCAAAGCCGGAGATGCTTGAGGACTATGAGGGAATGGTCGTCTACCTTGACCAGATCACCAGACACTATCAGGGGATCTCCGCGACTTATATCGCGAATCCTGATTTCCCGCACGGCCATCCGATGGTGATGAACAACGGCTGGGTTCCCGAGGAGGATTATGTGGAGGAGGAGCGCCCGTGGTACGTCGGGGCGATAGAGACAGACGATTTCAGCATCACGGAGCCGTATTATGACGCGCGCACGGGGAAATACTGCATCACCTTCTCAAAGAAGGTGGAGACAGACAGCGGTGAGTTTCTGGGCGTGTTTGCGATAGACTTTTATCTGGACGTTCTGATGGAGATTTTGGGCGACGGGTATTCCGGAACCGGCTACGCGTTCCTTGTCGACCGGGACGGAAGGATCATCAATCACCCGAATCCGGAGTATCAGTACACGGGAGAGGGCACGCCGAACATCCACGAGCTGGTGTACGAGAAGATCTACAATTCATCAAAGATCGTGATCCTGCGCGATTATGACGGGAAGCTGAAGGCGTGCAGCTCCATGGAGGAGAGCCTTTCCAACTTCAAGGTTATCGTGGTGAATGACTTCTGGATGATCTACGGCGATGTCTTTAGGTACGCGCTGCTGTTTCTCGTCCTCTTTGGCGCCTGCATCGGGGCTGTCGTCCTGCTGATGAACAATATGGTGCGCTGGCAGCACGAGACGGACGTGCAGCTGCAGGAGGCCGCGGATGCTGCGCGAGCGGCCGATCAGGCGAAATCTCTCTTCCTCGCGCAGATGAGCCATGAGATTCGCACGCCGATCAACGCCGTGCTCGGCATGAACGAGATGATCCTGCGTGAGAACAACGATGAAAATATTCAGGAATACGCGGTGCAGATCCAGAGCGCCGGTGCTACGCTGCTCTCTTTGATCAACGGAATTCTCGATTTTACGAAGATCGAGAGCGGAAGGATGGAGATCCAGCCTGTGACTTATGAGACGAGCATGATGATCCTGAATCTTGTAAATTTGATCTCGGACAGGGCGCAGTCAAAGGGACTCAAACTGGAGCTTGAGATCGATCCGACGCTCCCGGAGGAATTGTACGGGGACGATGTGCGCGTGCGCCAGATCATTACCAATCTGCTGACAAACGCGGTGAAATATACCCAGGAGGGAAGCGTCACTCTGAAAATCGAGGGCAGGCGTCGGGAAGGAGACGACATCACCCTCTATGTGGAGGTAAAGGATACCGGCATTGGCATCCGCGAGGAGGATATGGAGCGCCTTTTCGGCATGTTCCAGAGGCTGGATCAGGAGAGAAACCGCAACATCGAGGGGACGGGGCTCGGGATTCCGATCGTGCAGAATCTTCTGCATATGATGGGGAGCGAGCTGAAGGTCGAGAGCGTCTATGGGGAAGGCTCTGTCTTTTCCTTTGAACTGGTGCAGCAGGTGATGTCCTCACGGGAGATCGGAGACTACCGGCAGAGCTTCCAGAAGCTGATCGGGCGGGAGAGGAAGCAGCAGTATGTCTATGCGCCGGACGCCCGCGTCCTGGTGGTGGACGACAACGCGGTCAATCTGCGCGTGACACGCAATCTGCTTGGGAGAAACGGCGTGCAGATTGATACGGCCGGCAGCGGTATGGAATGTATTGAGTTCGTGAGAAAAGCGAAATACAATATTATTTTCCTGGATCATATGATGCCGCAGATGGACGGGATTGAGACGTTTGCCCGGCTGCATGAGGAGAAGCTGCTGCCGGAGGATACAGCTGTGATCATGATGACGGCGAACGAGATCGTGGGAGCGAGGGAAGAATACCTGCGGCAGGGCTTTACCGATTATATTTCGAAGCCGATCGCGGTGAATGAGCTCGAGGAGAAGCTCGCGAAGCATCTGCCGCCGGAGCTGGTCAGCTATCGTGAGATCACCAAGACTATGGGCGGGACGAAGAAGGAGGACACGGAGTCGCAGCTGAGAGCGGATGTTGCAGATGCTGCCGAAGGTCAGAATGGGAATGCTTCGCAGGAGGGGGAGACAGCGACCGCCGACAGCGGTCCGATCCCGGGCATCGATCTCTCAGTGGGGCTCACCTACTGTGCGGACGATCAGGAATTCTATCGCGAGATGCTTGAGGAATATGTTGCCGACAGCACGGCGGACGAGTTGGATGCGTACAGAGAGAAGGAAGACTGGAAGAATTATCTGACCAAGGTGCATGCGTTGAAGAGTGCATCCCGCACGATCGGCGCCAGCGCGCTCGCTGATGAGGCGTTTGCCCTTGAGACGGCGGCGCGGGAAGGCGATCATGAATTTATAAAAGCGAACCATGAACAGCTGATGCGTGACTATCGGAAGCTGCTTTCAGGGATTCGGGATTATATCGGCACTCAGCAATAAAATCATGTTTTATATTCGCTTCAGGCTTCATCCTTCCGGTCGATCAGCTTCAGATTCAGGATCGTTTTGACGGAAAACCGGCTGGAATCCTTTTCGATATTCAGGATACTTCCGTATTTCTCTGCGATGTTTGACATGGCCTTCAGCCCGTATCCGTGTCCATGGCGTCGACCTGTCCTTTGACTTTGCGGTGCGCTGTCAGAAGCCTTTTCCTGCTCTGGAGATATGCTGTTGGTGCAGCCGATTGCAAGATAATTTCCATGTACGTTCATATTGATATGAATGTATCGTTCGGAGGCCGGGGCCATGCGCTCACAGGCCTCCAATGCGTTCTGGAGCATATTGGAGAGGAAGACGCTGAGATCCTCGTCAAGGATCGCCAGTTTTTCCGGCACAGAAAGCTTGTGCTCGATCCGGATTCCCTCTTTCGCCGCGCGGTCCAGATAGGATCCGGCAATCACATTCACGATTGTATTCTGGCTGTAGCGGAATACGGGCAGGCCGTTCAATTCTTTCACAACGGATGCAATGTATTCTTCTGCGCGTTCGTTTTCACCCTCTCGGAGAAATCCCATGAGAGCGGTCAGGTGATGCGACATCTCATGGCGCAGGGAATGGGTCGCGTTTTCCGCATCCAGCATCCGGTGATATTCTTCCCGTGTGGCGCGGCTGCGCTCCTCCAGCACGGTGACCATAGTCCGGGTCTCTGTACTTCTTCGCAGGAATTCCACCACGAGGACAATGATCGCCATCGCCGCGCAGGTATTCTGTATCAGCGACATCAGTGCGATAAAATATCCGGCAAACGCCAGAGAAAAGACGAGCTCGAGACATTCGAGTATATCGCCATTGTATGCGCGGCGTGCCTCCGAGAAAACGCACAGCGCAAAGACGGTCATCGCCAAAACTGCATACATGAGCGCGCGTTTTCGGTCGACCTGTTTTCTTTTGCAGACGATGAAGTCGAGGAGAAAGACTAGCAGAAACAGCAGCGCGAGCAGGAAAGATCCCTTGCCTTCGGCATCCGCTGCGAAATAACCGCTTCCTGCGGTCGTCCTCAGCTGAAGGGCGATGTACACGCTCCAGACAGCTGTGCCGCCCAGGAGTAGCCAGCGCTTCCAGCCGCCAAAAAGCAGCGCGAGGTAGAGACACAGAGGAAGGATATAATACTCTCCGAGGATCTGAACCACCGCATGGTCGTCTGTCTCCGCGACGACGCTGACGGTCGGCCCCTTCAACGTGTAGATAAACAAAAAGAGAAAATATAGGGCAAGGAGAAAGATGCGCACATCTTTCCTGCCGTTTGGAATGTCCAGCACGAACACTACGATCAGGAGAACAATGCAGACGGCGTAGAGGATCAGAGCCGCGATCGGCATCACGAGATCTGCCAGGTACGGGGCGTATCTGGATTCATAGCTTCCCAGAGACGGGTAGACAGGTTCATAATTCGGCACTTCTCCGAAAATCGGCACTTCTCCGAAAAAGTAGGTAATGATCCTCAGAGTTTTGCCCTGATAATCGTCCGGGAGAGAAAGACGCATCGTATTTCCATACGGGTAAAACTCGTGCTTCAGCGAAGCTTTCTTCTGAATAACCGGGTTCGTCCCGTCAAGGAGCAGGAACCCTTCTTCGTTTCGCTCTCCATCTGGCAGCTCGGAGAAGAGCAGAAGATCGTCCAGGAAAATCTCGATCAACTGGTAGTTGTAGTGTACTGTCTCGATCTCCGGCGCGCGCGGGATTTCCTCCGTCATGACGCGCGAGATGCTCACGGCTTGTATGGATTTCTCAGGAAAGGAGATCGCGTCATACGCGCCAAATTCCGGCGTTTCGACCGTCACATCCCCGTCCGAGAGAATTTCATATTCCCAGCCGAAGCTCTGGTAGGAAGTGTCCCGCAGATAGAAATCCGCCTTGTCGGTTTGGGCAAGTCCCAGGAGGATATTAAGAAACAGCAGGATAATAATCACAATAGAGACGAGTCCGATCATGTACTGCGCCTGATATTCAAAGCGATTTTTCCGCATAGCAGATTCACCTTCCAAATTATAAACATACATCGACATTATAATATAGCTGTCCGGATTTTACAACAAAAAGCATCTTCTTTCTGGCTTGACGAAAACAGACAGGAAAGGCATAATAAGGGAAAACAGGGCTGACAGGCTGAAAAATAAAGGGAGAGCTATGGCGACATGGAAGACGCGGGGGCTTCGGGGCTCCACGCTGGAGGAATTGATCAACCGAACAAACGAGCTGTATCTGGAGAAGGGGCTGGCGCTGATCCAGAAGGTGCCTACGCCGATCACGCCGCTTCAGATTGACAAGGACAGTCGGCATATTACGCTGGCTTATTTCGATCAGAAGAGTACGGTAGACTATATCGGCGCGGTGCAGGGAATTCCGGTCTGCTTTGACGCGAAGGAGTGTACATCGGACACCTACGCGCTGCAGAATATTCACCCGCATCAGGTGGAGTTCATGACGCAGTTCGAGAAGCAGGGCGGCGTCTCTTTCCTGATTCTCTTTTATACGATGCGCAATGAGCTTTTCTATCTGCCGTACCGCGATATGATGCGCTTCTGGAATCGGGCGCAGGAGGGTGGACGCAAGAGCTTTCGCTACGAGGAGCTCGATCAGGATTACTACATCGAGCCGCATCATGGCTTTCTCGTCCCGTATCTGGACGCGCTGCAGACCGACCTTGATGCGAGGGAGGATGCATGAGCTGGATATCGTGTAGGCGGGCTCTTTGCCTGACTTTGTAGGGATAGCAAAGAAAAGTTTGACACGGACGGCGGATGATATTAAGATATATCCGTAAATTTGGAAAAGAATCTGATATATTCATAGGAGAAGTGCTATGCGGAGGATTTTGCACACGCCGGAGGGCGTGCGGGATATATACAGCAGGGAATGCGAACAGAAGCTTTCCCTGCAGGACAGGCTTCACGCGGTCATAAAGTCCTACGGATACCGCGATATCGAGACGCCGACGTTTGAGTTTTTCGACGTGTTTAGCAAGGAGATCGGGACGATCCCGTCGGCGGAGCTCTACAAGTTTTTCGACCGGGAGGGCAACACGCTGGTGCTGCGCCCGGATTTCACGCCGCCTGTCGCGCGGGCCGCGTCAAAGTATTTTCTGAACAGCAATATGCCGGTGCGTTTGACGTATCTCGGACAGGCGTTTGTCAACAACTCGAGTTATCAGGGTCGCTTAAAGGAGACGACGCAGATCGGCGGCGAGCTGATGGGCGAGGACAGTGTGGACGCGGATGCGGAGATTGTCGCGCTTGCGGTACAGATGATGCTTGCATCTGGACTGAAGGAATTTCAGATTACAATCGGACACGCGGGCTTCTTCCACGCGCTTGCGCAGGAGGCAGGATTTGACACGCAGATTGTCGCGGAGCTCAAAGAGCTGATCACCAGCAAGAACACGTTCGGTGTAGCCAAGCTGGTCTCAGACCAGACAGTCAGCGAGTCTCTCGCGAAGGCTTTCACGGCGCTTACCGGGCTGTTTGGCACGGAAGAGATGCTCACACGCGCGGAAGGCCTGACTGACAATCCGCAGGCGCTCTCGGCGGTTGTCCGTCTGCGCGAGGTCTGGGAGATGCTGAAGCTCTATGGCGTTGAACAATACGTGTCCTTTGACCTTGGCATGTTGAGCCGCTATATGTATTACACGGGTATTATTTTCCGCGGCTACACTTATGGGATCGGCGACGCGGTTATCAAGGGAGGACGTTACGATGATCTGCTCGGCTATTTCGGACAGGATGCTCCGGCGGTCGGCTTCGTGGTGGTCGTGGATCAGCTTTTGAATGCGCTCTCCAGACAGAAGACGCCGCAGGAGAAGGCGAAAGATCGCTGCGCGATCCTCTACGACGGGGAACATCGAGCCGAGGCGATACGCCGGGCCTCCGAGCTGCGTGCCGATGGGAAGAACGCGGAGTTGGTGCTCGTTACGCCTGAGCGCACGCCGGAGGAATGTCGCGCTTATGCGCAGGCGGCGGACTGCGAGACGACAATCGAGTTGTTTCGTGTTTAATGCACAGCCCGGCAAAAGGGACTTGCTGTGTCAGGGCAGATCATTGAGGGCCGCCGGTGCTTAGTGAGCGCAAGCGAACTTATGCACTGCTGCGTGCCCGATTAAGCGCGAGCGGGTCTGCCCTGACATTGCAAGCCCGTGCAGGGCGTCCGGGTAGCCAATATGTGAATTATATAGAATAAGAGGAATGTGTTAAATATGGAGAAACAAACAAGATATCTGACATTTGCACTTACAAAGGGTCGCCTTGCGAGCAAGACGATGGAGCTGTTTGAGCGGATTGGGATCACCTGTGAGGAGATGAAGGATCCGGATTCGCGAAAGCTAATCTTTGTAAATGAAAAACTGAAGCTTCGTTTTTTCTTGTCGAAGGGGCCAGACGTTCCAACTTATGTGGAGTACGGGGCGGCGGATATCGGCATCGTCGGCAGGGATACGATCCAGGAGGAGAGTCGGAAGATCTACGAGGTGCTCGATCTTGGCTTTGGCAAGTGTCGCATGTGTGTATGTGGGCCGGAATCCGCGCGCGAGCTGCTGAAGGGACAGGAGCTGATCCGCGTGGCGACCAAGTATCCGCGTATCGCGAAGGACTACTTTTACAACCAGAAGAATCAGACGGTGGAGATCATCAAGCTCAACGGCTCTATTGAACTTGCACCGATCGTCGGGCTCTCGGAAGTGATCGTCGATATCGTGGAAACTGGCAGTACATTGCGGGAGAACGGATTGACCGTGCTCGAAGAGATCTGTCCGTTGTCTGCGCGTGTTGTGGTAAACCCGGTCAGTATGCGGATGGAGCATGAGCGAATCGCCGGACTGCTGTCCAGACTGAATGAGGCGATTTCGAAGGGAGGAGCAAACCCATGCAGATCATAAAATTGACATCAGAGACCAGAAAAAATATACTTGAACAGCTCTTAAAACGCAGTCCGTCCAGCTATCAGGGCTTCGAGGAGCGCGTGAACGCGATCGTGGAGCAGGTGCGCGAGAAGGGCGACGAGGCGGTATTCGGATACACGAAGCAGTTTGACGGCGTGGAGGTTTCCGCGCAGACGGTGCGTGTTACGCAAGAGGAGATCGACGAGGCCTATCGTGACGTCGAGCCGGGCTTTCTCGATGTGGTGCGAAAGGCGCTGGTCAACATCCGCAGTTATCATGAGAAGCAGAAGAAATACAGCTGGTTTGACAGCACAGAGAACGGCACAATGCTCGGACAGAAGATCACGCCGCTTGCGACGGTCGGCGTCTATGTGCCCGGAGGCAAGGCGGTCTATCCGTCGTCCGTGCTGATGAACGTTGTGCCGGCGAAGGTCGCCGGGGTGCCGCGCATCGTGATGACGACGCCGCCGGGGAAGGATGGGAAGATTCCGGTGAACACGCTGATCGCGGCAAACGAGGCCGGGGTTGACGAGATCTACAAGGTCGGCGGAGCGCAGGCGATCGCGGCTCTCGCGTTCGGCACCGAGAGCATTCCAAAGGCGGACAAGATCACCGGGCCTGGCAACATCTACGTAGCGCTCGCGAAGAAGGCGGTTTTTGGCCATGTCAGCATCGATTCCGTGGCGGGGCCGAGCGAAATTCTTGTGCTGGCCGATGAGACGGCGAATCCACGCTATGTAGCGGCTGATCTGCTCTCGCAGGCGGAGCACGACGAGATGGCGTCGGCGATTCTGGTGACGACGAGCGAAAAGCTCGCGAAAGCGGTCTCGGAAGAGATTGAGGGATTTCTGAAGACGCTTTCCCGCGCGGAGATCATCCGGAAGTCTCTGGAGCAGTACGGATTTATTCTGCTGGCGGACAGCCTGGACGACGCGATTGAGACGGTCAATGAGATCGCCTCCGAGCATCTGGAGATCGTCACGAAGGACGCGTTCCAGGTTATGACAAAGATTCGAAATGCCGGAGCGATCTTCATCGGGGAGTACAGCAGCGAGCCGCTGGGCGATTATTTCGCGGGGCCGAACCATGTGCTTCCGACGAACGGTACCGCGAAGTTTTTCTCGGCGCTGTCCGTGGATGATTTTATCAAGAAGTCAAGTATCGTTTATTATTCGCGCGAGGCGCTGGAGCCGATTTATCAGGATATCATCGCGTTTGCCGAGGCGGAGCAGCTCACGGCGCACGCGAATTCAATCCGGGTGCGATTCGAAGAGCAGGACTGATGTGAAACAGATAAGGAGAAAGTTATGGGAAGACAGGCGGAAGTAGTCAGAAACACGAAGGAGACACAGATCAGCGTGAAGCTGGATCTGGACGGAACAGGCACATACAGGATCCATACAGGCGTGGGGTTTTTCGACCACATGCTGGAGGGCTTCGCCCGACACGGTCTCTTTGATCTTGAGGTCGACGTAAAGGGAGATCTTGAGGTGGACTGCCACCACACGGTGGAGGATACCGGCATCGCGCTGGGGCAGGCGATCCGCGAGGCGCTCGGCGGGAAGGCCGGGATCCGCAGATACGGTAGCCGTATCCTTCCGATGGACGAGGTGCTGGTGTTGTGCGCGCTCGATCTTTGCGGACGCCCGTATTATCGCTCGGACGTGGAGTTTTCGACCGAGCGGATCGGCGACTTTGACACGGAGATGGTGCGGGAGTTCTTCTACGCCGTGTCTTACTCCGCGGCGATGAACCTGCACTTCAGGATGCTCGGCGCCGGCAACAGCCATCACATGGCAGAGGCAATGTTTAAGGCCTTCGCGAAGGCGCTCGACGAGGCGGCTGGGATCGATCCGCGCATCACGGATGTGCTCTCGACGAAGGGGACGCTGGCTTAAAGATACTGCAGACGGAAGGCAATGGACAGAAGAGATAGAAACGCCGGAATTCCGGCAGAATGGATGAGATGACGGATATGACAAAAAAGGAAATCATCGTGCCGATTTATATCAAGGCGGGCCAGGCAGTCAACGGCCGAAAGGAGCAAGAGGCGTATATGTCCGGCGATGCCGTCGCGCTGGCGGAGGCTTACGATCACGATGGGGCGGACGCGCTGCTCGTGTTCGACCTGTCGGAGGGAGACGCGGAGCACGATCAGTCGATCGGCCTTATAAAAAAGATGGCGCGCACGACGGACATTCCGCTGTATGGAGGCGGCAACATCCGCCGCATGGAGGACGTAAAGAAACTCCTCTACGCAGGCTGCCGCAAGGTTTTCCTGAATTACGCGAAGGAGGGCAATGTCACGCTGACAGAGGAAGTGTCAAAGCGTTTTGGCAGAGAGAAGATCCTGGCCTGTGTCAGGAATGAAGACGAGTTTGCAAAGGCCGGGACAAATATAGAGCTGCTCGGGGGCGTTGTGCTGCCGGAGCATCTTCTTTGCAATGGGGAAAAAACGGATGCACCGGTGGATTTCGCCGAAGTGATCTGTGTGTGCGGCGAGCCTGAGGAGTCAGGGAACTGCGCCGGAACGCCGAAAGATGTGGAAAAAATGACCGCTCGTCTCCGGAAGATGATCTCTGCGGATCGTGTCACCGGTCTGTGCGCGCCGGAATTCATGGCGCCGGACTATCCGCTCATGGAGTTTAAGCATGCGCTGAAAGCACGGGGCATTCCTGTGAATGTCTTTGAAGCTTCCATAGCATGGGAGGACATTCGCACGAACAGCGACGGTCTGCTCCCTGTGGTTGTGCAGGACTATAAGACACAGGAGGTGCTGATGGTGGCCTACATGAACCGCGAGGCGTTTGAGACGACGGTGGCGACCGGGCGGATGACCTATTTCAGCCGCAGCCGGCAGGAACTTTGGGTCAAGGGTCTGACCTCCGGCCACTTCCAGTATGTGAAGGAGCTGCGCATCGACTGCGACGACGACACGCTGCTCGCGAAGGTGGCTCAGGTGGGCGCTGCCTGCCACACCGGAAACCGGAGCTGTTTTTACCGTACGGTGTTGAAGAAGGAGTACGATGAGACCAATCCTCTGAAGGTATTTGAAGATGTGTTTGCGGTGATCGAGGACCGAAAGCTTCATCCGAAGGAGGGTTCCTATACAAATTATCTCTTTGAGAAGGGGATCGATAAGATCCTCAAGAAGGTGGGCGAGGAGGCGACCGAGATCGTGATTGCGGCCAAGAATCCGGATCCGGAGGAGATCAAGTATGAGATCTCTGATTTCCTCTATCATGTGATGGTGCTGATGGCGGAAAAGGGCGTCACATGGGAGGATATCACCGAGGAGCTGGCACGGCGCTGAGGCTGTCGGTTATACCGGATACACTTCAGGAAGCGCTGCAGAAAGGTAACAGGAAAGGGAAAGATCATATGCTGCAAAGGAGTGAGAGCATGAAAAAGAGAAGATGGATCATTGCTGTGTTTGGCGTACTGTGCATGGCGTTCTTCGGAGGGACATACGCGCAGGCCGCGTTTAATCCGGATGTGGAAAATGCCTACAATATGGCAGTGCAGGGGCAGGACTCGCTGGATGGGCTGGATGTGAGCGTCAGCGAGACCACGGTATCCTCTGAGACAAATCTGTCCGCGTCGAAGAGAGTGACGATAAAGGTGTCGGGGATCAAGAGTAATTTTCTGAAGGCATCCCTGGAAATGCTTACAGACGAGAGCTCATCCAAAAGTTATTATCTGAACGGGTATTATTACACGACGACGTCGGACGGGAAGCAGAAGCGCGCGATGGAGCGGGCGGATATCTGGACGATGATCAATTCCGAGATCTATCTGGATATGACGAGCAATTATCTGAGGATGCTCTACTCGAAGGAGGATCAGAGCGGTACGACCTACTATTTTGCCGCTACGGAGGAAAGCCTCGGAGATTACGCGAAGAAGCTGTTGACCGGTATCGGAGTCAGCGAGGGGATCACGATCGATTCTCTGCAGGGGACAATGGATACAGATGTGGATGGGCATGTGCTGCAGCGCAGTCTCCAGATCGTTTACACGGTGTCGAACGGGGAAAATACGGAGACTTTTTTCACACAGTCTCTTGCGCAATTTCATCAGAGTGAAGAGGATGTGACGATCGAGCTTCCGGATCTGTCCGATTACAAGGAGCCGGAGCCGGAGGAGCCGGTTGTGACGATCACGCCGCTGGTCCGCACCGCCTATGTGACGGATGATGTAAATGTGCGCGCTGCAGGAAACCTGAGCGCTGTGATCCTCGGAGGACTGAGCGCGGGGAGCGGCATCACGCAGACCGGGTACACGAGCGACGGCTGGGTGCAGATTCAGTATAAGGAGGCGCCCGGCTACGTCTGGGGCGAGTACGTGAGTGAGAAGAAGCCGGTGCTCACAAAGAATTCGAGCGGCACGATGTACGCGACCACCAGCGTCAATGTGCGCGCCAGCTACGGGTTGGATTCCGCGATTTTGGGCGGTCTGACCAAGGGACAGAGTATTGAGATTACCGGTACGACGAACAATGGCTGGGTGCGCGTGAAATACAACGGGCAGACCGCCTATGTCTTTGCGGATTATCTGTCCTGGTCGGAGCCTGTCGTGGACACCTATGTGAAGAACGGATACGTGAACGGTACGGTTCTGGACGCGTCTTACGGTACGCTGCGGATCCGGAAAAACGGCGGCGGAGAGATGATTTTCAATACCATATACGCGGAGATGAATCTGGCAGACACGATCTATACAGGCGACTGGGTTGAGATTATTTATTCCGGGGCGGGAACTCCATATACGGCAGGAAAGGTCAGCGATTATACGCGCCACGAGGGCGTCGAGGAGAAGTCCTACAGCGCGGAGGGCGTCGTGGCGTTCTGTTCGCCGTCGAAGCTGGAGCTCTCCGGTTCGGACGGCGTGTACCGCACGTTTGTGCTTTCAGATACTACAGATATGGAGATGAACGGACCGCTCTGCGAGGGTCAGGTTGTGACGGTCACCTGGATGTCCGCCGCGAACGGGATCGAGACGAGAAACATCGACGCGATGCGGATTCGGGGATAGATTTGGTCAGAGGATTGGTAGCAGAATGAGAAAGCTGGCGTTAAGCGACGAGATTTTGCTGAGCATCGAGAAGCCTGCCCGCTATATTGGCGGGGAGGTCAACTCGGTGATGAAGGAGAAGGACGGGGTGTCGGTCCGTTTCGCGATGTGCTTCCCGGACGTATATGAGATCGGGATGTCACACCTCGGGATCCAGATTCTGTACGACATGTTCAACCGGAGGGAGGACGTCTGGTGCGAGCGTGTCTATTCGCCGTGGGTGGATCTGGACAAGCTCATGCGCGAGAGGCAGATTCCGCTCTTTGCGCTGGAGTCGCAGGATCCGATCCGGGAGTTTGACTTCCTCGGGATCACGCTGCAGTACGAAATGTGCTACACAAATGTCCTGCAGATCCTCGACCTGAGCGGGATTCCGCTTCTGGCAGAGGAGCGAGGCGACAACTGCCCGATCGTGATCGGCGGCGGTCCGTGCGCGTACAATCCGGAGCCGCTTGCAGTCTTTTTTGATCTGTTCTATATCGGAGAGGGGGAGACAGTCTACGACGAGCTGTTCGACCTCTATAAAAAATGCAAGGAGAACGGCGTATCGCGAAAGGATTTTCTGCGCAGAGCCGCGCAGATTCCGGGCATCTATGTGCCGTCCCTCTATGAAGTGACTTACAACGAGGACGGGACGATCGCGTCCTTTGCGCCCACAGAGCCGGACATCCCGGCTGTGATCGAGAAGCAGGTGCAGATGGACATGACGGGCGCGCCGTATCCGGACGCGCCGATCGTGCCTTTCATCAAGGTGACGCAGGATCGTGTCGTGCTGGAGATCCAACGCGGCTGCATCCGCGGCTGTCGTTTCTGTCAGGCCGGGATGATCTACCGGCCGCTCAGAGAGCGTAGTCTTGCCTGTCTGAAGGAGCATGCGGATAAGATGCTTGCAAGTACCGGGCACGAGGAGATTTCCTTAAGCTCCCTAAGCTCCAGCGACTACAGTGAGCTGCCCGGGATCGTCAATTATCTGATCGACCAGTATCAGGATGAGAAGATCAACATCTCCCTGCCGTCCCTGCGCATCGACGCGTTCTCGCTCGACGTGATGAGCAAGGTGCAGGATGTGCGAAAGAGCAGCCTGACCTTCGCGCCGGAGGCCGGCTCGCAACGCCTGCGCGACGTGATCAACAAGGGTCTGACGGAGGAAGTGATCCTGCAGGGAGCGGACGAGGCCTTCCACGGCGGCTGGAACAAGGTCAAGCTGTATTTTATGCTCGGACTTCCGACCGAGACGGAGGAGGACCGGAAGGAGATCGCGCATCTGGCTGAGAAGATTGCCGAGAAGTATTATGAGATTCCGAAGGATCAGCGAAACGGCAAATGCCAGATCACGGTGAGCACCTCGTTCTTCGTGCCGAAGCCGTTCACCCCGCTTCAGTGGGCTTCCATGTTCCAACCGGGCGATTATCTCGGATTTGCGAAGACAGTCAACCATGAGATCAAGGAGATGCTGAACCAGAAGAGCATCCGCTATAACTGGCATCATGCGGACGTGACGCTGCTCGAGGGCGTGTTCGCGCGCGGCGACCGCAGGATTGCGGATGTGATCCTTGAGGCGTATCGGCTCGGAGCCCTGTATGACGCGTGGACGGAATACTGGGATTACGACCGCTGGCTGCAGGCGTTTGAAAATGCCGGCGTCGACATGGATTTTTATACGATGCGGGAGCGCGGTCTGGACGAGATCCTGCCCTGGGATTTTATCCGGGTCGGCGTGACAAAAGAGTTCCTGAAAAAAGAATGGCAGAAAGCGCATGAGGAGAGTGTGACGCCGAACTGTCGGGAGAAATGCTCCGGCTGCGGGGCGGCGGCTTATCGGGGCGGCGTCTGCACGATGCGGCGCGCGTGAATCTGAGAGATCATCTACGCGCGGGCTGGTTGCCTGCACGGTGTTTTCAGGATAGACATGGAAGATGAGAAAACCAGGGAAGTAAGCGGGCCGGAACAATAAGGACAGCAGGGAAATGAAAGCGGAAGGAGTTTCCACAGTGAAGGCGAGAGTAAAATTCTCCAAGCAGGGGAATATGAAATTTATCGGGCATCTCGATGTGATGCGGTATTTCCAGAAGGCGATCCGGCGCGCGGGGATCGACATCGCGTACACGGAGGGACTGAGCCCGCATATGATCATGTCGTTCGCGTCCCC
Source organism: uncultured Lachnospiraceae bacterium (assembly GCA_947627365.1). Classification (GTDB taxonomy): domain Bacteria; phylum Bacillota; class Clostridia; order Lachnospirales; family Lachnospiraceae; genus Choladousia. The sequence continues at coordinate 54,739 of CANQVT010000005.1, forward strand.
GCTCTGCGTCGGGCTGACGAGCGACGCCGAGTATATGGACATTGAGCTGCGCACACCGGTTTCGTCCAGAGAAGCGATCGACGCGCTGAATCGCGTCAGCGTCGAAGGGATCACGGTAACCGGCTTTTATGAGATCCCCGAGGGCAAGGCAAACAAGGCGATGACGCTTGTGGCCGCGGCAGACTATACGGTACGGTTCCGGGCAGGGTATGAGCCGGAGAAAATCGATTTGAAATCCGCGGTAGAAGAGTTTTACGCGCAGGACGAGATCCTTGTGTGGAAAAAGACAAAGAAATCCGAGAGGGAAGTGGATATCCGGCCGATGATCTACGAGATGCGCTATGTACCTGCCGCGGGTCGGAGCGGAGCGCAGACGGAGCCGGATTCAGCGGTGGGGAAGAAAGCTTTGGATCCTAGCGCCGTATTTCTCAGACTCGCCTCGGGCAGCGCGGCCAATCTGAAGCCGGAGCTGGTGATGGATACGATGCTGGGCAGGTACGGGATCGAGCCGTCGCCGCTCGCCTATGAGATCAACCGCTGTGAGCTCTATGCGGATACCGGAAGCGAAAAGCTGCAGCATCCGGCGGAGCATGACGGCAAAGCGGAATACGAAGCCGGAGCCGGAGCAAACCGGATTCTGACGTCGCTTTGCGCACTCGGCAGGGAGATTCTATGATGGACAGAAAATATCTGATTACCCGCATGGATGGAAGGATCTATTCCTTTCTGCTGGATGGGCGCAAAGCGATTGAGATCCACTGCGATCCGGTGGGAGCAACAGATTATGCTTTGGACAGTATTTACATCGGAAAAATAAAGAATATCGCGAAAAATATCGGGGCGGCTTTTGTGGAGATCGCGTCGGGTGTGGTTTGTCATTTGGCGCTGGACGACATGAATTACCCTGTATATACGAAGAAGGGAAGTTCAAAACTGCCGCAGGCCGGAGACGAACTGTTGGTTCAGGTTTCGCGCGAGGGGATGAAGACAAAGTATCCGTCCGTGACGACAAGGCTGACGCTTCACGGGAAATATGTGCTGCTGACGACTGGAAAGGGCAGAAATTCCGTTTCTTCAAAGCTGTCTAAAGCAGAGAGGGAGAGACTTTTGTCCGTTGCGGCAGGTCGAAGAAAAGCCGCGGATCATAAACCGGGCGCGCGAACTTCGGAACAAAATGCGGATCCGGCGGCTGCTGCCCGAGAATCAGGAGACGAAACGGATGCGGCGTACAGCTGGCTGTTCCGGACAAATGCGGGAGGCGCGCCGGAGGAGCTACTCGTGCGCGATATGGAGCGCTTAAGCTCCAGATATGAGGCGCTGATGGCGCATGCGCAGTACCGCAGCTGTTTTTCCTGCATTCAGAAGACTCCGGCGGCATATCTTCGCCGCCTGTCCAACCTTTACGATTCGGAAGCGGAGCAGATATTGACGGATGATGGGGATCTGTACCGTGAAGCGGAAGCCTATCTGAGGGAATACCAGCCGGAGGATCTCGACAGGCTTTTCTTTTATCAGGATGAACTTCTTCCCATGGATAAGCTGTATTCCCTCCAAACACAGCTTTCAGAGGCCTTACGGGATCACGTCTGGCTGAAATCGGGCGGATATCTGGTCATTCAGCCGACAGAGGCGCTGACAGTGATCGATGTCAATACCGGAAAATTTGAGGGCGGAAAGAAGCGTGAAGAGGCGTTTCTGAAGATCAATCGGGAGGCCGCCGCCGAGATTGCGCGACAGCTGCGGCTCCGCAACTTGAGCGGTATTGTCATCGTTGATTTTATCAACCTGGAGGAGGATGCCTCCAGAAAGCTGCTGCTCGCTGAATTTGAGACGGAGTTGCGCAAAGATCCGGTCCGGACGACCCTCGTGGATATGACGAAGCTTTCGCTGGTAGAACTTACCCGGCAGAAGCGTGAGCGGCCACTGACGGAGCAGATCCACATGTCAGATCAGCGGCGGCTGAATGAAGGAACAAGATAGTTTTGAACAAAGCTCAAAGGAGAAATCGAATGATAAAGCCTTCTATTTTGTATGTTATCATACCGTGTTACAATGAAGAGTCTGTTCTCCCGGCGACGGCTCCGGTATTTCTTGAGGTAATCCGCGAGATGACGGAGAAAGGACTGATCAGTGACGAAAGCCGTATCATGTTCGTAAATGACGGGAGCAAAGACCGTACGTGGGAGATTATCCGTGATCTTGCAAAACAGGACAGCCATTATATCGGAATTGCGCAGAGCCGGAACCGCGGTCATCAGAATGCGGTACTGGCGGGACTGATGGAGGCAAAGGATCGCTGTGATATCACAATCTCGATCGACTGCGACGGGCAGGATGATCCAAACGCAATGGAAGAGATGGTGATGCGCTACCATGAGGGTTACGATATTGTCTACGGCGTGCGCAGCCGAAGAGATACAGACAGCTTTTTCAAACGTTTTACGGCGGAATCCTTCTACCATCTTCTTTCCTGGATGGGAGTTGAGGTCGTGTTTAACCATGCGGATTACCGGCTTTTGTCAAACCGGGTGCTGAATGAACTGCAGGGATTCCGCGAGGTAAATATTTATCTGCGAGGTATGATCCCGCTGATAGGCTTCCGCAGTACGGAGGTGGCTTACGAGCGCCATGAGCGTATTGCAGGAGAAAGTCATTATCCGCTGAAGAAAATGTTTGGCCTGGCGTTTGACGGGATTACGAGCCTGAGCATCAAGCCAATCCGGATGATCGCGACGCTCGGCGTATTGGTATCCTTTCTGAGTGTTGTGCTGATTATCTGGAGTGTCATACAGTTTTTTATCGGAAATACTGTGCCGGGATGGGCAAGCCTTTGTGCAATCGTGTGTATGATCGGAGGAATTCAGTTGATCAGCCTTGGCGTGATTGGAGAGTATATCGGAAAGATCTATCTTGAGACGAAAGCGCGTCCGCGCTATATCATCAGTGAGAGGACGCAGGAGCAGGAGACCGATACAGATACCGGTGCCGATGCGGATACCAAAGAAGGATAGTAGAGTTGAATCATGATGCGAGAAGACAGGGAGGCTGCCGCGGGCGATTTGCTTTGCGGCAGCCTTAAAATATTTTAGGGCAGCTTTACATTCAGATAGCTTTTGCCGGTGAGAGTGCGATTTGTGCACAGCAGTACAAGAAGAAATACAACACCTGCGATAAAACCAGGCAGTTCGAATGCTGCCGTCAGGATCAGCAGGATAATTCGCATGAATTTCAGGGCATATCCGAGCTCAAAGTTCGGCTCCGTGTAGTTGGCGATTGCCACGAATGCCATGTAGAGCATGACTTCCGAGTTGAACCAGCCGGATTTGACGGCAAACTCTCCGAGTACGAGGCCTGCAAAGATGCTGAGCGGAGTGCTGAGCATGTTTGGCGTGTTAAGTGCTGCAAGTCGAAGGCCGTCGATCGCTATTTCCAAGATCAGAAATTGATAGATGAGAGGGAGATTGACGATATTCTTGACGGCGATGAAATCAAGGGCTGCCGGAATCCACTGTGGATGATCCATGAGAAGCAGGAATACAGGGGTGAGGAAGACCGTCATAAACAGGATGATCACCCGGGACAGCTTCAGATAGAGAGAGGTCCATGCCGGGAAATAATAGTCGTTGGCCTCTTCGATCATATCAAATATGGAAGTGGGAAGGATCATTGCGGACGGAGAGTTGTCGACGAGGATCGCGATCTTGCCTTCCATGAGACATGCGGCCGTGGTGTCCGGGCGCTCGGTAAATTTGAACTTCGGAAACGGATTATACCATTTTGTTCCGATTAGTGCCTCAGCCAGACTCTGCTGGTTCATGCACAGGGCGGAGACTTTAATTGCCTTGATCCGCTCCCGCAGTCTGGTAAGCATTTCGGGATCTACCAGATTACTCATATAGCCCAGGACCACATCGGAACGTGAGGAATCCCCCACTTCGAGCATTTCCATGACGAGGTGCGGATCGCGGATCCTGCGCCGGATCAGAGCGGTGTCAAATACGACCGTCTCAACAAAGCCGTCCTTGGAGCCGCGTAAAGATTTGTCCTTTTCCGGTTCATCGACATTTCTTGCAGGGTAGGTCCTGCAGTCGATCGTGATCCCGGCCTCATAGCCATCGATGAACAGCACCGGAACTCCGGACAGGATGTTCCGCAGGATCTGGTCATAGTCCCCATAGATATCAACCTCTGTATAGGGGATTTGACCCTGGGAAAAACCAGTCGCATCCTGCGGCATGTCGCTGTCCTTGATCTTCAGAAATGAGTCCATGATCTTAAACATCACTTCGTCCTTCATCATGCCGTCTATAAAATAGATCGAGCAGTCTCTGCCTCCGATCTTTAAGTCGCGCTGAATCAGGTCAAAGCTCTCCTGTATCGGAAGAAGCCGGCTCATATTCTGTCTGTTGTCCTGGATACCGGCGCAGACCTTTTGGGTAGCTTCCATAAAACATGCCCTCCGTAATTTAAACTGTGGGCATAGAATGCCCGGAAAGCATAAGCTTTATGCATAGAAAACTGCCTGACGATCCTTTGCCGTCGACGCAGGTCAGGCCTCTCCGTTGGCCACGACCGGAGTGGGACGGCGCGAGTCGAAGACCTGCGAGGCGAGGAACATGTCATCGATCACGGTCGTCTCGCCCCGGCTGGACTGGTAGAGCATGTAGCCGTCCAGATCGATACGACCCTGACGCACATAATTACTGCGGATCTGCACCCAGTATGGCTGCGAGCCGTCTACGTTGCAGAAGAAATTGTAGCCGGCGCTCTTGAAATACTGATATTTCTCATTGTCGCTGCTGTAATCCTGCCAGTCTCCGATGTCGTTGCCATGTGCGAAGATAATCGTGTCGACCGGACCAACGATATTTTGAACGTTATTGACCCATTTTTCGTTGTCCACACGCAACTCGTCGACTGTCTTGTTCGTGACGCTTAAATGCCCCCAGGTGTGGCTTGCGAATTCCCAGCCGTCCTGCTTGAGGGCTTCGGCGATCTTCGTGGCCTCCGCGATCTCGGTCTGGCGGTTGAATTCCGGATGCCTTGAGAGCCATTCGCTCTGATCGGACATCAAATTCTCCCGGAGCTCATAGTCGGCGTCGGTGCGGTAGCCGAAGACGCCGTTGTAACCGGTCAGCGCGATCAGGCCGCGCGCGCCCTTGTAGGCCCCGTCCGGATGTTCGTCCAGAAAGCTGTTCAGGCGCGGGACGACATCGTAATCGCCAACGTGCTCTGCGCCGTCTGAGGTCACGTAATGGCATTTCACGTCCCCGTTCTCATCGAGGATCAGCTTGTCCGGATAACCGGCGGCCTCATAGGAGTGATAATAGCTCAGATCGTCCACAGAGAGCACGACCGGCTTTTTGTCCGGCGGGAGCAGCAGATTCGTGTTTGGCGTAAACGTTACGTTGCCGTTTGCATCCGTAGACTGCACGGCGAGGTCCCGCAGACGTACAAAGACATATCCGTTGTCGTACATGGTCTGCGTGATTTTGTCAAATTCTTCCACGGTCGTCATCCAGGCGTTCATGCCGTCCACCGCGCCTTGTCCGAGCACTTCCACGTTGAATGCCCGGTCCGTGTCGTTGATCAGAGAGTGGTAGAAGATATGCGGCACCGTCGTCACATCGACCGCCACACAGGCATTTTTGGACTTCCCAATGTCGGCGATCGCGGCTGTAATCTCCGCGCTTGACTCATAAGAAGGAATACTCTGCAGATACGAGATTGCTCCGTCGTAATCGTAACCCGCCGCAAGAAGGCGTGCCTCCTCAAGCGCAGAGGCAATTTCAGAGGCACTTAACGGCGCCTCCGTGACAGCTGTGGTCTCCGTCTGCACAGGTTCTGTCTGCGCTTCCGTCTCGGTTGCCGGTTCGACAACGATATGCTCTGTCTGGGGCGGCTGCGTCAGGCTCCCTCTGCTTCCCAAGAGTAAACTTCTGCCTTCCGGAAGCACCCAGATCGCGACGACAACTGCCGCCGCGGCTGCTGCGAGCAGAAGCGTGATAAAAACAGCCTTCTGAATGGCTACGCTCCGCCTGCGCTTTTGCCTTCGAAGCCTGCGCTGCTCCTCCAGCTGACGATCTGCTTCTTCGTAGTCAAATTCTTGATCGTAAGCTGCATTTTCGCCTGGCACCTGCCTGTAATTTTCATTCAATTCCTGTTTGTTTGTTTCGTTTTCATCCATCTTTTGTACTCCTTTATTAATATTTATATTTCCCCCGAATTTATCTATTAACAGTCTATCACAGATAGAAAGATGTGGCAAATCATTTCTCGATAGAGAGGTATTGTTACTGTTCACACAGCATCCAGACACCTTGCTGTCTGGATGCGTAAGAACATGAAACAGGGGTGAGCAGGCTCCATTTGCGAAGCAAATTTACAAATGAGCCTGCGAAGTTACAGTTCGCTGGTTCAGTGAACTGTAACGAGGTATTGTTGACAGGGTAAGATAATACGATTAAGATGTATAATATAAGTGAAAGGGGTCTGCTCTATGAAAAAACACAGGGGACGATATATATCAGAAACATTTTTCCTGATTCTTTTGATTTTGTTTGTAGCCTCGCTGCATTCACAGGCCGCGTCATTTTCTAAGAAAGCTCCCGAGCCGAAGGTACGCTTCAATGGAGATAAGCTTGTGATCAGCTGGAAGAAGCGCGCAGATCTGACTGGTTATGAGGTTTACAAGTGCGACGAAAAAGGGAAAAACCGCAAGCTGGTCAAAGCCACAAGTGCGCGCAAGGCTACGATCAAAAACCTGAAAGCAGGCAAAACCTATTATTATCAGGTTCGAGGGTACTGCAGGAAGAAGAATAAGACAAAATACACGAAATACAGCAAGGCGCTCAAGGTTCAGGTATACCGGAAATCGACTCTGAAGGAGCTGCTTCTGACGGCGCTGCAGCCGGTCGGAAGTACGCTGTATGTCTGGGGCGGGGGATGGAACGAGGCTGACACGGGAGCCGGAACAGAGGCGCGGACAATCGGCGTCAGCAGACAGTGGAAAGCTTTTTTCGAAAAACAGGACAGCAGCTACAATTATCTGAATACGAAATATCAGATCCACGACGGCCTGGACTGCTCCGGCTACATAGGATGGTGTATTTATAACATACTGGAGACCAAAAACGGAAAGGCCGGATACGTGATGCCGGCGCAGCAGATGGCACAGAACTTCGCGATGCGCGGCTGGGGAATTTACACGTCGGCAGGCAAGGTGAGAGACTACCATGCCGGCGATATCATGAGCACATCCTCGGGACATGTCTGGATGGTCGTCGGGAAATGCAACGACGGCAGTGTGGTGCTTCTGCATGCCAGCCCTCCGGGAGTGCAGCTTGCGGGAACCCCGACGCCCGGCGGAAAGGCGGAGAGCAAGGCGGTTGAGCTCGCCCGGAAATATATGAAAAAATACTTTCCGGAATGGTATAGAAAATTTCCGAATTGTGCAAAAGGATATTCCTATCTGACCGATTACAGCCAGATGAGCTGGGATGTATCCGGGAATGTGATCATGTCTGATCCTGATCACTACAGAAACAAGGCTGCGGGGCAGATCCTGAAGGATCTGTTTCGAAAATCTTCTTGAAGTTTTCAGACATATTGTGTATGATAGAAGCAGCAATTGGAAAAATCAGGTTCGCACTGGTCTTGTGTGTAAGTACAAAAAATCGGAGGTATCTTTTATGGAAAGCAGAGCGACAAAGATTCATTCACAGGTCAACAAAAATGCGATCATTCGCGTGATACCGGGACATTTTGCGACCAACCATTCCCATATCAATTACTATGTGGATATGACGATCATGAAGTCGAGAAAGAGCGAGGCGGCGGCAGCCGCGTCTGTGCTTGCGAGAAAATACACCACGAGCACCTATGTCGATACAATCATCTGTATGGATGGTTGCGAAGTGATCGGCGCGTATCTTGCGGATGAGTTGACGGCTTCCGGTATCATGTCGCTGAACCAGCATCAGACGATGTACATTGTCACGCCGGAGATGAATCCGGGCGGACAGTTGATTTTCCGGGACAATATGCAGATGATGGTCGACGGAAAGCATTGTATCCTGCTTCTGGCATCCGCAACGACGGGGCGCACGATCGCAAGGGCAATTGAGTGTGTGCAGTATTACGGAGGCATTGTAGAAGGTGTTTCTGCAATCTTCAGCGCGAGCGACTGTGTGCAGGGGGTCGAGATCAATTATATCTTCGGCGGCGCGGATCTGCCGGGATACAAGACCTACGAGGCTTCGAATTGCCCGATGTGCGCGCACAAGGAGAAGATCGACGCTATCGTAAACAGCTTTGGTTATTCCAAGCTGTAAGGCATGGTATATTATCTGATCGGAAAATTACGGGATTGAGAATAATAAGAATGATTGAGAATAGTAAGAATGTGTGTGGGAAATGAGTAAGATAAAGAAGAATTTATTTGCGATCATCATATGCGCTGCGTTTTTCTGGCTTCCGCTGTCTGCGCACGCGAAGGTAACCACGCTGAAAAGCACGTCGCTGAAAAATGTGACGAAAGCGGAAAGCGTGGAGGGAGAATGGATACGGAAGGGAAAGAGACTCCGTTTCCGCACGCTGGACGGAACATACGAAAAAAATAAATGGTTTAAGGTGAACGATAAGATTTTTTACGCGGATGCCAAAGGATATCGTGTAAAAGGCTGGGTAAAATACCGGGATCATCTTTACTATTTGAATTCTAAGGGAGTCCTGCAGACCGGATGGCTTGAAAAGGGCAAAAAGCTTTATTATCTTCGAAAAAATGGGCGAGCTGCTGTCGGGCTCTACTCTGTTGGGGAGGACAGCTATTATTTCAACCGAAAGACGGGGGAGGCGACCGCCGGCTGGGTTCAGATCTCGAAAAATTTATATTTCTTTTCCGCAAAGACCTATCGCATGAAGAAAAACGCCTGGGTCAAGACAAACGGGAAATATTATTATGTCGACAAAAACGGGCGTAAATGCACTCAGGGCTGGAAAAAGATCGAAGGGAAAAAATATTATCTGGATTCTGAAGGCGCCAGGGTGACGGGAGAGCAGTATATCGGTGAAAAGGGCTATTATTTCACCAAGAAGGGAGTCTATGATCCTTCCGTCAAGGTGAAGCCGGAGGTTGATCCGAAGAAGCCGATGGTTGCACTGACCTTCGACGACGGTCCTGGCAGATATACGGACAGGCTTCTCAACTGCCTGAAGAAGAATAACGCGAAGGCAACGTTTTTCATGGTCGGTTCCAGCGTGCCGAATTACAAAGCGACGGTTAAGAAAATGGCAGACATGGGCTGTGAGCTGGGGGCTCATTCCTATAGCCACGCTGCATTCAGCGGTCTGTCGAATTCTGCGATCGCGTCGGAGGTGTCCAGGACAGTCAATAACATCAAGGCAGCGGCCGGACAGGGGCCGACGCTGTTCCGGCTCCCGTACGGGGACGGTTGTTCAAACAGCAGGGTTCTTTCTGCGCTGGGGTATCCGTCCATCTACTGGTCAATCGACACGAGGGACTGGGCGAATAAGGGTAATCCGACTCATACGGTCAACGCGGTGCTGAATCATGTGCGAAGCGGAGATATCGTACTGATGCACGATATTCATTATTCGACGATTGTGGCCGCGGAGCAGATCATTCCGGCGCTGAAAAAAAGAGGATATCAGCTTGTGACAGTGAGCCAGCTCGCGAAGTACAAAGGAAAGACGACGCTTCGCGCGGGAAAGACATACTATAATTTCAGATAGGATACGAAAAGACAGGGATGCCGTAAAGATGCGGTGTCCCGTATTTTCGTCAATCCGGATCGAAAGGAATGGCAGATATGGTTGCGATCATCGATTATGACGCGGGTAATCTGAAAAGTGTAGAGAAAGCGTTTGCTTATCTTGGAGAGGACGCAAAAATCACGAGGGATCGGGATGATATCCTGTCCGCGGACAGGATCGTTTTGCCGGGCGTGGGCGCCTTTGGCGACGCGATGGACAAGCTTCGGCAGTATCAACTGATTCCGGTGATTCATGAGGCTGTGGAGCGAGAGATTCCGTTTTTAGGGATCTGCCTCGGACTGCAGCTCTTGTTCGAGTCGAGTGACGAGTCTCCTGGCGTGCAGGGACTTGGTTTGTGTAAGGGTAAGATCGTGCATATTCCAAGGACTCAGGATCTGAAGATCCCGCACATGGGCTGGAACTCTTTGCAGTACGATCATCCGGGCAGGCTGTTTGAGGGGATTCCCGAGGGATCTTATGTGTATTTTGTGCATTCCTATTATCTGCAGGCGCAGGATGAGGAGATCGTGAAGGCGTCCACGCAGTATGCGGCGCATATCCATGCGTCCGTTGAGCAGGGAAATGTGTTCGCCTGTCAGTTCCACCCGGAGAAGAGCGGGGATGTCGGGCTGGCGATCTTACGGAATTTTATCAGGATATCATAGTTGAATTCATCCGCATGATCCAAGACGTATGGATCACTTTGCCGGACGTGAATTGAAACATTTATCAAACAGGCAGGAGTCAAGGATATGTTTACAAAGCGAATCATCCCATGCCTCGATGTGCATAACGGGCGCGTGGTCAAAGGAGTCAATTTTGTAGATTTGAAGGACGCCGGGGATCCGGTTGAGATCGCCGCGGCCTACGATAAAGCCGGTGCGGACGAGCTTGTGTTCCTCGATATCACCGCATCCTCCGACGCGCGCGACACCGTCGTGGACATGGTGCGCGAGGTGGCGAAGAAGGTCTTTATCCCGTTCACGGTAGGCGGAGGCATTCGCACGGTGGACGATTTTCGCATGCTGCTGCGCGAGGGGGCGGATAAGATCTCGGTCAACTCTGCCGCGATCATGAACCCGGAACTGATCCGTCAGGCGGCGGATAAGTTCGGACGGCAGTGCGTGGTCGTCGCGATCGACGCGAAGCGCCGCGCGGACGGAACTGGCTGGAATATCTACAAAAACGGAGGCCGTGTGGACATGGGGATCGACGCGGTCGAATGGGCGTTGCAGGCCGACCGCCTCGGCGCGGGCGAGATTTTGCTCACCAGTATGGATTGCGACGGCACGAAGGCCGGATACGATATCGAGCTGACGCGTACGATCGCCGAACATGTCTCGGTACCGGTGATCGCGTCCGGCGGCGCCGGCACGATGGAGCATTTCTACGACGCGTTGACCGAGGGAAAGGCGGACGCGGCACTCGCGGCGTCTTTGTTCCACTACAAGGAGCTGGAGATCCGCGAGGTGAAGCAGTATCTGCGCGGGCGGGGCGTGTCCGTGCGCCTGTAAAATTTGCTTTGGAAAGGACAGCAAATATGACACTGAATGAGCTTGACATAGGGAAGAGCGCGCGGATCACCGCCGTGGGCGGCGAGGGCGCGCTGAGACAGCATTTTCTGGACATGGGGGTAATTCCAGGCGCGGAGATCACGCTGGTGAAATACGCGCCGATGGGCGATCCGATGGAGCTGTTGATCCACGGGTACGAGTTGACGCTGCGTCTGGCGGACGCGGAAAACATTGAGATTGAGCCGTTCACGGAGGATGCGAAGGCGAAGGACGTCAGGGCAGGGGTGGACGATACTGCCGGATCGCGGCAGGAACAATCTGCACAGAATGAGCATAGGAGGCAGACTGCAGCTTCGCTCAGACAGGAGCGCACGCCGCACCGCTATGCAGAGCATCCGGGCCTCGGCGAGGGCGGACGCTATCATGTGAAGGCGGATGAGAATCCCCTTCCCGAGGGCGCTGTACTGACGTTCGCGCTGGCGGGTAATCAGAACTGCGGCAAGACGACGCTCTTCAATCAGCTGACCGGTTCGAACCAGCACGTCGGCAATTTTCCCGGCGTGACGGTAGACCGCAAGAGCGGCGCGATCAAGGGATATCCGAACACCGAGATCACAGACCTGCCGGGAATCTACTCGATGTCTCCGTATACGAGCGAGGAAATTGTCAGCAGACAATATATCATCAACTCAAAGCCGACCGGTATCATTAATATCGTGGACGCGACTAATATCGAGCGAAACCTGTATCTGACGATGCAGCTTATGGAGTTGGACACGCCGATGGTGCTTGCGCTGAACATGATGGACGAGGTGCGCGGCAACGGAGGTTCCATCTATATCAATGATATGGAGCGCATGCTCGGCATCCCCGTGGTGCCGATCTCGGCGGCAAAGAATGAGGGTGTGGACGAGCTGATCCGGCACGCGGTTCATGTGGCGCAGTATCAGGAACGCCCGGGCAGGACAGATTTCTGCAGTCAGGATGAGGACGGCGGCGCGGTACACCGTTGCCTGCACGGTATCATGCACCTGATTGAAGATCATGCGAAGGCGGCCGGGATTCCCGTGCGCTTCGCGGCGACGAAGCTTGCCGAGGGCGATGAGAGGGTTCTGAAGCTGCTTGATCTCTCACAGAACGAGCAGGAGATGATCGAGCATATCATCTGCCAGATGGAGGAGGAACGCGGGCTGGATCGTTCGGCCGCGATCGCGGATATGCGCTTTGACTTTATCCGGAAGCTGGTGGATGCGACGGTCGTCAAGCCGCGAGAGAGCAAGGAGCATTTGAGGAGCAGCCGGATCGACCGCGTCCTGACCGGAAAATACACAGCAATTCCGGCCTTTGTCGGCATTATGGCGCTGATCTTCTATCTGACCTTCAATGTGATCGGACTCTGGCTGCAGGGAATTCTGGAAACACTCATTGACCATCTCACACAGGCGACGGACGCGCTGCTGACGTCCTGGCACATTAACGCGGCGATCCATTCGCTTGTGATCGACGGGATCTTCAGCGGCGTCGGGACGGTGCTGAGCTTCCTGCCGATCATCGTGACGTTGTTTTTCTTTCTCTCTCTGCTGGAGGATACCGGATACATGGCGCGCGTGGCGTTCGTGATGGACAAGCTGCTGCGCAAAATCGGCCTGTCAGGACGCAGCATCGTCCCGATGCTGATCGGCTTCGGCTGCACGGTGCCCGGCGTCATGGCGAGCCGCACGCTGCCGTCGGAGCGCGACCGCAAGATGACGATCATGATGACGCCCTTCATGAGCTGTACCGCGAAGCTGCCGATCTACGGCTTCTTTACGGCGGCCTTCTGTCCGCAGTACGCCGCGCTCGTGATGGTTGGTCTGTATTTTCTCGGCATCATTGTCGGGATCATTGTGGCGATGATCTCGAAGAACACGGTGTTCAAGGGGGAAGCCGTGCCGTTTGTCATGGAGCTTCCAAACTACCGCATGCCGGGCGCGAAGAACGTGGCTCAGCTTCTCTGGGACAAGGCGAAGGATTTCCTCCAGAGGGCGTTCACCGTGATCTTTGTCGCGACGATCGTGATCTGGCTTTTGCAGAACTTCAGCCTGCAGCTCAGCATGGTGACCGACTCGCAGGACAGCATCCTGGCGGTGATCGCAGGCTTTATCGCCCCGATCTTCGCGCCGCTCGGCTTCGGCGACTGGCGGATCTCCACCTCGCTGATCGCGGGCTTTATGGCGAAGGAGAGCGTGGTCTCCACGATGACGGTGCTGTTCGGGAGTACGGCGAACCTGCAGGCGGTGCTGACGCCGCTGTCCGCAGTGTCTCTCCTTGTATTCTGCCTGCTGTACACGCCTTGTGTGGCGGCGATTGCTTCCGTGAAGCGTGAGCTCGGCGCGCGCTGGGCGGTGCGCGTCGTCCTGCTGCAGTGCGCGATCGCATGGGTCTGCGCATTCCTTGTGCACCTGATGGGGAGTTTAGTACTTGGTTTATGATCGAAATAAAGGAGCAACTTTTTCGCGTGTTGAAGATATATGGGTTATGAAGTGAAGTGTCCTATGGATATACAAAAAAACAGGGCGGAGAGGATTAAGTGAAATGGCACAGAAAACAAACGTGATGCGCGTGCTGGAGCAGAAGAAGATCGCGTATAAGGCGCACGACTACTCCGCGAGCGGCGAGACAAACGGCGTCGAGGTAGCCCGGCTGCTGGGTGAGGACGCGCGCCAGGTGTTCAAGACGCTGGTCACGGTCGGCGCGTCAAAACAGCATTATGTGTTTGCGATTCCCGTGGCAGAGGAGTTGGATTTGAAGAAGGCTGCCGCAGCCGCCGGAGAGAAGAGCGTTGCGATGATAAAACAGAAAGAACTGTTTCCGCTGACCGGCTATGTGCACGGAGGCTGTTCCCCGATCGGGATGAGGAAAGCGTTTCCGACGTTTGTAGATGAGAGCGCCGGAGGGCTGGACAAGATCCTGTTCAGCGGCGGAAAAGTCGGATTCCAGGTGGAGATTGCGTTCGCGGATATGGAGAAAGTAGTTGCATTCCGGCTGGCGGATCTGACAAAATCATGATATACTTAATAGCGCAATAAGGATAAATGCGAAAGGAGAGATACCTGTGCCGGCGATTTCAAACGACTGGCTTGCTCCGCTGAAACCGGAATTTGGCAAGCCTTATTATGCAAAACTATATAAAAAGGTAAATGAGGAATATCGAACGACAGTAGTTTATCCGCCCGCGGACGACATTTTCAATGCGTTCGCGTTTACGCCGCTTTCGGAGGTGAAGGTCGTGATCCTCGGGCAGGATCCGTATCACGAGCCCGGTCAGGCGCACGGGCTGTGCTTCTCCGTGAAGCCGGACGTGGAGATTCCGCCATCCCTTGTCAACATCTACCAGGAACTGCACGAGGACTGCGGCTGCTACATCCCAAACAACGGCTATCTGACGAAGTGGGCGAAGCAAGGCGTGTTGTTGCTGAACACGGTGCTGACCGTGCGCGCGCATCAGGCAAACTCACACCGGGGCATCGGCTGGGAGGAGTTTACCGACGCGGCGATCCGCATCCTGAACGAGATCGATCGTCCGATTGTATTTATCCTCTGGGGACGCCCGGCGCAGATGAAAAAGGCGATGCTGAACAATCCGAAGCATCTGATCCTTGAAGCCCCGCATCCGAGCCCGTTGTCCGCGTACCGCGGCTTTTTCGGGAGCCGCCCGTTCTCCAGGACGAACAAATTCCTGGAACAACACGGGATCGCGCCGATCGACTGGCAGATTGAGAATGTGTGAACAGGAATTGACGCAAATGGAAAAATGAATTAAAGTAATTGAAGGAGGAATGTAGAATGTTGATGTTGACTATTGATTCCGTACCCGGAAAAGAGATCGCGGAAGTGCTCGGAATGGCGACGGGCAGCGTTGTGACGTCCAAGCATTTCGGAAAAGATTTCATGGCCGGCATGAAGACCATCGTCGGCGGCGAGATCAAGGGCTATACGGAAATGCTGGAGGACGCCCGCAGGATCGCGACGCAGAGGCTCGAAGCGAACGCGGCATCCATGGGCGCGGACGCTGTGCTGGGGGTTCGTTTCACCTCGTCGGCGGTCATGGCGAGCGCAGCTGAGGTGACAATGTACGGGACAGCGGTAAAGCTGAGATAGAAATTTATTGTAAAACAGGAGGGATACCAGAATGAATGACGTATTGAAGGCAATCAACGAACGCTTTTCGACGCGCGGCTACAGCGAGGAAACGCTGACAAAAGGGGAAATTGAGACACTGGTGAAGGCAGGGCTTCAGGCGCCGACCGCCGCGAACAAGCAGGAAATTCACATTACGGTGATCGAGAAGGGCAACCCGGTGCTTAAGGAAATCGAGGACACCAAGAACGCGGGCAAGACCTCGCCGGTCAATTTCTATTATGACGCGCCGGTCGTGATGATCTTAAGCGGCGACAGCAATTTCTACTGGAGTCCGGTAGACGCCGGGATCGCCGTGGAGAACATGGCTCTGGCGGCGGAAGGCCTCGGCCTCGGCAGCCTGATCATCGGCTGCATCAAGGACGCCCTGCGCGGGGAGAAGAAAGACTATTTCGCGAAGGAACTGCATTATCCGGAAGGCTATCAGTACGAGATCGCGATCGCGTTCGGACATAAGGCGACGAGCAAGGAGCCTCACACATACGACTGGGAAAGCCATGTGACGATGCTGTGAAAGGAATGAGGCCGTTCCCGGACAAAGCGGAATGGAATAAGTTCGAACAAAGCGAAATAAACTGAGGAGCCGAACTGTGAAATAACAGCCCGGTTCCTCTTTTTTTTGAAGCCGCAATTGTGGTGGAAAATATCAGACTTTTTTGATATACTCAAGGAAGAATCGATGTTGGAATGGAGATCGCTCTGATGAATGAAACAAACCAGCCGCCTTTTACAATGACGGAGATAATAACGAATTTGATTGTTGAGATCGGCGAATATGTGGGTATGATAGCCACTTATGATGCCATGCGTCCGAATCCGGTTCTGCGACGCGAGAGCCGGATCAGAACCATTTACTCCTCCCTTGCGATTGAACACAATACACTTACGTTAGAACAGGTAACAGATGTGATTAACGGCAGGCGCATACTGGGTCCTCCACAGGATATTCGTGAGGTAAAGAATGCTTATGAGGCGTATGAACGAATATCAGCTTTTGATCCGTACAGCGTCAAAAATCTTCTGCTTGCGTATATGTGAAAAGAAAAGAAAAAACATGATTTGGAGGCTAAAATGCAAGTAATTCTTTGTATCGTAAGTGTTCTTTTTGGTGGCCTGTCGTTGATAGCGGCTATCAGTCAAATAAAAAGCGAGAAAAAGTCAACGTCGGTTTTGATAATGATTACCGGCTCCCTGTTGTTGATAGCAGCCGTGGTTTGTAATATGGTCGGGCAGCAATTTGATTACATCATTGCTTTCCTTGGGTGTACGGCAGTTTGTGCCGCAGCGATTCTGAACGGAATACAAAGCAAACAACTTCACATACAGCATCACATCATACGCATTGCATTATCAATCACACTGATTATCGGGTTTGCTGTTTTATGAGAGGAGCAAAAATGGACAAAGGTATATCTATCGGCGAAGGCGCTTTGTGGGTTCTTGCCTGGTTTGGCGTTATGCTCTTGTATACATTTTTAGATGTGGCGGTATGGAGAAAAATAGCACCCCGCCACGCGAAGCTGCTGAATGTCATCTCGATCGCTTTCTGCACGGGTGTCTTTCTAAGTCTGTTAAAATCAAAATTCAATTCTCAAATTGACCTTGTTAACGGAATTTCTCTTGAAGGAATGCTTTTGGCAATAGGCTGTGCGGCGGTGATGTACTTTCTTCTGGATAAATGCTTAGACCCTGTTTTTGAGGGTATGCTTCCGGGAAGCGAGGATCGCTATCAGGAGACGCTTCAGCATTTAAGGGAAACGCCGGCACTTAGTTTCATTCAGGTTTGCATCCTCGCGCCGGTCGTGGAAGAAATTCTAATGCGTGGCTTTCTGCTTGGAGGATTATCCGTAAACTACGGCAAACTGACCGCGCTCCTGATATCATCAGCTCTCTTTGCGCTGCTTCACTTTAACATGGTTCAAACACTCTCGGCATTGATCTGTGGTATTGTACTGGGGTTGCTATATATACGAACAAACTCACTCATCTGCTGCATAGCAGCACATGCGGGATATAATATGATCTCATACTTTACAATGATTTTTCGTGAAGTTACAGATTATTGACAAATAGCATATTATATGTTCTAATAAAAGCAGCTGTCCAAAGGATGTTGCTTGATAAAAAGTTATTTGTGCAAAATGGGAGTATTGATTTGAAAACAAACGCATATGTGCGGTAAATTATAAGAAAGCTGTGAGTTTATGAAACGAGCAAAAAGCAAACATTTCTATGCGTTATTTATTCTTTTTATAATTATAGTATTTTTTCTGGCGATCTATGTATATTCAATTGTGACAGGAAATATCCTTGAAGATGCAGCAGTCGACAACATCAGGGAAGTTGCTGTGCATGACCGAAATACAATCACTATGTTTATTGAATATAGCTGGAAAAACCAGCAGCGCATAGGCGAAAGACTGAAGCGAAACAGCCAGAACCTTCAGACTGTAAGCCAAATAAACGAATATCTGGGAATTGAAGCGTATGAATCAACATTCGACAAAGTCTATCTGCTTATGGAAGACGGTTCCTATTATACCGATGTCACTTACAGAAAAGGCAGCGAAGACGCGGATTATTACCCGTATACGGATCTGTTCGCAGATACTGACAGTTACAAAGTCATCGGTTATGATTCGCTTCCTGTAATGGGCTCCGATAAAGTTGTAATTTACGGTTACAGACTGCAGGACAATCCAAAAGATGAAGTATTATCCGGTATAAGAATCGGCGAAGACCAAAAAGAGGTTTATGCCGTGATAGGAGTTTGCAAGAGGTCTTCGATTGTGGACGGTCTCGTGATCGAAAATTATGTCGATGGATCAGGCAATACGCAAGGCTACAGTTCGGTAGTCGATGAAAAAGGCGAATATGTCGTGGACAGAAAAGACGCGGCAAGTTCTGTCTCTGATAATTTGTTTGATATAGTGGAACGCTGTGACAGATCGGATCTCACGACTTCCGATGTACAGGAAAAAATGCATGCGGGCGAAGAATTCTGGTTCTCTATGGAAAAAAACGGCGTTCGTGAACTGAACTACTGCGCCCCGTTAAACAGCAGCAGT
>CANQVT010000006.1 GCA_947627365.1 uncultured Lachnospiraceae bacterium
TTCTGGATAAAAATCGGGCATGGAATCGAAAAGTGGTGCCGGAGATTGTCTCCGGCACCAGCTTTGTCTACAGTCTGCCGGGCTGTCGAAAGACAGCCCGTTTTTTTGCACAGACCCGCGAGAAGAAAACTCCTTTCTGAATGACACATTTCCATCACATTAGTATGTTTAATTGATTACGGAGAAGTGACAAAATTTTTAACAAATATTGTGAAATATGTTAATATTATGATAATATGTAGGCAGTTTCGGAGAGGAAGCGGACAGATGAAGGATATATCAACAGCTGAGAAAATACAAATTCTTGTGGTTGAGGACGAGGAGAAGCTTTGCAGTACCATACAGGAGTATCTGCAGATGAGCGATTATCAGACTATGGGAGCGCGAAGCGGGGCGGAGGCAGTGCGTGTGTTCAGCGCGGGCGAGGATGCATGGCCGGATCTGGTTCTGCTGGATCTGATGCTGCCCGAAATGAGCGGCTTCGATGTTCTTACCAAAATTCGGGAGAAGTCAAATGTTCCGGTTATCATTCTCACTGCGAAGTGCAGCGAGGAGGATCAGCTTCGGGGCTTTTCGCTGGGCGCCGACGACTATCTGGTGAAACCGTTCCTTCTCTCTGTCCTGAAGGCTCATATTGAAGCTCTGATGCGGCGCGCCAAAGGGACGGTCCGCAGGAAGACGTACGGAGCGCTCTCGATCGACGACAAGGCGCGCAAGGTCTTCCTGAACGGGCAGTATGTCCCGCTCACCCCACGAGAATACGAGGTGCTTCGGTATTTTACGGATAATGAGAAGATCGTTCTGAGGCGGGATCGTTTTCTGGATGAGGTGTGGGGGATCGACTACAACGGGACAGACCGCTCCGTCGATACGATTGTGAAGCAGATCCGGCTGAAGCTGGGAAAATACGGGAAATATATCGATACGATATATGGGATCGGCTATCGTTTTGAGGTAAAGGATGATGAAGACAATTAGCGGACGTCTGCTGGTGATCCTGGTGCTGCTGCTCACGGCGGTGTCCGGCGGTATCGGAATTCTTTATTCCAGTGTGTCGAGGCATCTCTACATTCAGGAGCAGTGCAGGATGCTGAATGAGGTGTACGGGCTTTTGCTGGACGAGGATATTCCTGCGCTGTGTGAGGAGGAGAACCGGATCAAGGGCATGGCGGCGGAGGACGAGTGGGAGGAGTCTTCGGATAGCCTTCTGGAGCCGTATGAGAACAACAACCTCAGATTCCGGATTCGCGATGAGGAGTTTAATCTTCTGTACGCCACGAATAAATCTGAGCATACGAGCACCAGCAGTCATGATCCGGAGCTGACAGAGCAGTGGATCGCCAAATACAGGAAAGACGCCGAGGCGGAATATGAGAAGATCAAGACCGGCGGCAGGGTCGTTCTGCGGGGGATTCATGAGCAGGACGGCCATAAGTTTTATATTATGGTGACACAGTC
This sequence comes from uncultured Lachnospiraceae bacterium, assembly GCA_947627365.1. Classification (GTDB taxonomy): domain Bacteria; phylum Bacillota; class Clostridia; order Lachnospirales; family Lachnospiraceae; genus Choladousia. The sequence continues at coordinate 1,459 of CANQVT010000006.1, forward strand.
CTCCGGCGCGATCGACAGAAGCACGGCTTACGCGCGGCGTGTCCTTTTGCTCGTGATCGCGGTTTTCCTGATCTTTGGGACGATCTGCGTCCACATGCTCGCGAAAGGGATCGGCAGGTCGGTCGGGAACGCGGCCAGAGTGGCGAAGAAGATCGCGGAGAAGGATTTCTCAGAGAAGGTTTCCGAGACGACGAAATATCGGGAGCTCAACGAGTTGGGAGAGAGCATCAACGAGATGTCGGGCCAGATTCAGAGCTATATCCGGGATCTGGAGACCTACAACCGGCTCCTGCAACAGGACAATCAGCGCAGGGCAGAGCTGGAGCAGCACCGGAAGCGGTTTGTGAACAATGTCTCCCATGAGCTGAAGACTCCTCTGGCGATCATTTCCGGGCAGGCGGAGATGCTGTCCATCACGCAGGATGCTGAAAAACGGCAGCAGTATTGCGATTCCGTGACAGAGGAGGTCCGGAGGATGAGCGAGATGGTGTCCAGTATGCTGCAGACCTTTTCGGTTGAGGAGGCCATTGAGGAGCTGCCGATGCAGCCTTTGAAGCTGGATCAGATAGCGGACGGGGCGGTTCGGGATTTTACAGCGCTTTTTGCGAAGAGGCAGGTTCGGCTTGAACTGCAGTCTTTGCCGGATTGCATGGTAAAAGGAAATCCGGAGAACCTCCGCAGAGCGGTCAACAATTTTCTGATGAACGCGTACCGCTATGCGCCGGAGGACAGCGTGGTGCGCGTCTCGGTCGGGCGAAACGGCAAGTATGTTATTTTCTCCGTGTACAATGAGGGAGAAAAGGTTGCGGAGGAGGATATAGACAAGCTCTGGGACAGCTTTTATCAGGGTAGCTCAGTCGGCCGGGCGAACGAAGGCGGAACCGGGCTTGGGCTGTACATTGTGAAAAGTATCGTGGCGCAGCACGGCGGTGAGTGCGGGCTGGAGAATAAGGAGAAGGGCGTGGAGTTCTGGTTTGGGATTCCGTGTCTGCAGTGAATAAATCAATTCAGGAATGATCTTGTCCGGGACGGCATATATTTGTGTTATAGGAAATCTGAGCGGATTTCCCGCGACATGAAAGGATGTGAATGCCGATGCCGGAATACAGGCGGTTTATTTCTTATTTTTACGAATATATAGATGGGAAAAAGCAGAAAAATGCAGGCTTCGCAAAGGTGGAGCTGCGCGAGGGAATGTGGAGGCTTTTGCTCCGGATCCTTGCGGACGCCTGCCCGTCGCCTCCGATGCAGGTGTATGGATTTGTGCGTGTGCCAGATCGATTGCAGGGAATCCTTCTGGGTGAGATGCGGCCGGTGAAGCAGATCGCGGAGGAGTGGGCGTTTCGCGCCGACGCGCCGCTTGGCGAGGGGAAATACATATTCGGAGATCTGACGGGAATCTGGATCGAGAGCAGTGACGGACGGCGCTTCATCACGGTCTGGGACGACGAGGGGATTGATGTGGAACGCTTTGTGACGGAGGCTTCGCAGGAGAGTGCCTATATGGAAGGCGGCCCGGAGACAAGCGAATCGCAGACGACGGAGAAGCGCCCTGCATTGTCCGGATCGCAGTCTGACGAAGAGGGCGGCAGTGGGCGGCCGGAGGATAACGGGATTGAGGCGGCAGAGCCACTTCTGTCGCAGACATCAGATATGACAGGAAGCTCGGATGAGGGAGAGGCTTCGGATGGCAAAGGCGATAGCTCAGGGGAGACGGAACGTGCCGCGGAGGTTAAAGGACAGAGCGCCGGAGCTTCCGGGGACGGGAAGGTCACAGTGATTGAAGAACTGTTGCGAAAAAGGGCTGCGTTCCAGCCGTTTGATGGCGCGGAGATCGAAAGCTGTGTCATGATCCTGCCGTGCGATATTGTCCGGCTGCAGCAGGAAAACTGGAACGTAGGGAGAAGCAGTTTTCTGCAGCACGGCTTTTATCAGTACAGGCATCTCCTGCTGGGAATGACCGGCGACGGAACCTGTATACTGGGCGTGCCGGGGGTGAACAACCCGCAGGAAGCTTATATGGCGCAGATGTTCGGTTACGAGCGTTTTCTGGAATCTGCGCGAAAGGATTCCGGCCAGGTCTTCGGATACTGGTGCCGCGAGCTGAGGCAGACATAAGAGTTGATTCAAACACCCCTCAGGGCAGCCTGAGGGATCTTTTTTTGTACGATTTTCAAGAAATCCTTCATCTCCTCGTCTGAAAATGCGGAGAACAAATGATTTTCAAGAAGAACCTCCGGGCAGTCCCGGAAGGCCTGCAGAAAATAGGCGCGGCAGCCCACAAGCCACGAGGCGATCTCCTCGAAATCCCGTGCCGTGTGCAGTCCCTTCACGACCGTCGTGCGAAATTCGTATTCGATATCGGAATTCTTCAGAAGGTCGACGGAGCGGTGGATGCTTTCAAGAAGATGTCTTCCTGTGTTCGATATCAGGAATTCACATCTACTCAGCGTGACTGGTGTTTTCCGGTTGTCGTAGCTTTGTCTCAGAGACAGATTGGGGCTGTTTTCTGAAACTTCCAGCCCGCACATTCGCGCATAGTTCTCCGGCCCGGCCTTGACGTCCATCGCGACGTAGTCGAGAAGCCCGTCTGCCAGAAGCGATTCGAGCATGTCCGGATTCGTGCCGTTCGTGTCGAGCTTGACGAGGTAGCCGGCGTCCCGGATGGAAGCGAGAAAATTCGGCAGGTCGGCGTGCAGCGTCGGCTCGCCGCCGGTCACGCAGATGCCGTCAAGCAGACCCTGTCTTTTGCGCAGAAACTGCCGGAATTCCTCCTCGCTGATCTCCGGCACGCTCTGCGGCGCGAGCACAAGGGAGCTGTTCTGGCAGAAGGGGCAGCGGAAATTGCAGCCGCCCGTAAATACGATCGCGGCCACGCGACCCGGAAAATCCAGAAGGGTCAGTTTTTGCAGTCCGAGAATTTTCATAGGTACCTCCGAGAGTTGCTTCGTATTTCCTCAGACTGATTATATCAAAAAATGGGCTGGGTAGTACCCCGTTTTGCTAAAATTGAAAGAAAAATATTTTTCTCGCGCAGTTTGACGCGATTATCGCTTGACAAAATCGCTGTGATGTGCGTAAAATAGGCAATATTATTACCGGACACGAGGTGAACGGTAAGAGCGATCGGGCTGAGAAGAAGATTAGTAATCTCAGAGCGCATTTCAGAGAGAGACCGGGCGGTGCGAGGTCTCATGCGGCGGGGATGAACCGGCTTTGGAGCCTCTGCGGGAAACTGTGGCGTATTCCGGCGTTAACGGAGGACGAGAGGTCAGCTCAGGCTGTCAAGAAGGGTGGTACCGCCGGTTTTCCGGTCCCTTGCGGGATCAGAAGACCGGCTAAAACTTTTTTAGGAGGAAAATACAATGGCGAAGGAAAAGAAGCTTGTGGAAGCGATCACTTCCATGGAGGAGGATTTCGCGCAGTGGTACACGGATGTCGTGAAGAAGGCGGAGCTCATCGACTACACCAGCGTCAAGGGCTGCATGGTGATCAAGCCGGCCGGGTACGCGCTGTGGGAGAACATCCAGCATGAGCTGGATCGCAGATTCAAGGAGACCGGCGTGGAGAACGTGTACCTGCCGATCTTTATCCCGGAGAGTCTGCTCCAGAAGGAGAAGGATCATGTGGAGGGCTTCGCGCCGGAGGTGGCGTGGGTGACGCACGGCGGACTCGAGCCGCTGCAGGAGCGCATGTGCGTGCGTCCGACCTCGGAGACGCTGTTCTGTGATTTCTATGCGAACGACGTGCATTCCTACCGCGATCTGCCGAAGGTATACAATCAGTGGTGCTCCGTGGTGCGCTGGGAGAAGACGACGCGTCCGTTCCTGCGTTCGAGGGAATTTCTGTGGCAGGAGGGGCACACCGCGCACGCGACCGCCGAGGAGGCCGAGGAGCGCACGCAGCAGATGCTGAACGTCTATGCGGACTTCTGTGAGGAGGTGCTGGCCATCCCGGTGATCCGCGGCCGCAAGACCGACAAGGAGAAATTCGCCGGGGCGGAGGCAACCTACACGATTGAGGCGCTGATGCACGACGGCAAGGCGCTGCAGTCCGGCACGAGCCACAATTTCGGCGACGGCTTCGCGAAGGCGTTTGAGATCCAGTATGCGGACAAGGACAATACGCTGAAATATGTACATCAGACCTCATGGGGACTTTCCACGCGCATCATCGGCGCGATCATCATGGTACACGGCGACAACAGCGGGCTGGTGCTTCCGCCGAGGATCGCTCCGACGCAGGTGATGGTGATCCCGATCCGCCAGCAGCAGGAGGGCGTACTTGACGCGGCGAACGATCTGAAGGCCGCGCTCGCGGCGGCCAGGCTTCGCGTGAAGCTCGACGACACAGAGAAGAGCCCGGGCTGGAAATTCGCGGAGCAGGAGATGCGCGGGATCCCGCTGCGCATCGAGCTCGGTCCGAAGGATATCGAGGAAGGTCAGGCGGTGATCGTGCGCCGCGACACGCGGGAGAAGATCGCGGCTCCGATCGCGGAGCTGCCGAAGAAGGCGGCGGAGGTGCTGGAGACGATGCAGCGCGAGATGCTGCAGCGCGCGACGGCGCACCGCGACGCGCATACCTACACAGCCGTGACGAAAGAGGAGTTCAAGGATATCGCGGACAATAAGCCGGGCTTTATCAAGGCCATGTGGTGCGGCTGTCAGGAGTGCGAGGAGGCCATCAAGGAGGAGATCGGCGTGACCTCCCGCTGCATGCCTTTTGCGCAGGAGAAGCTCGCGGATACCTGCGTCTTCTGCGGAAAGCCGGCGAAGACGATGGTCTGCTGGGGGAAGGCATATTAAGATATGACCGTCACTTCCATGGAAAGTTACGGAAAATTCTAAAAATCCGCATATGACGGACAAATGTATCTGCAAAATGTGCGAAACTTCTTGACAAATTTGTGTGAACTGAGTATGATTTGCAGTATGAACGCGGCGCTATTCTGGGACATGCCGCGTGAAGAAAAAAGGAGGTAGGTATTATGAAAAAATTTATGAAACTGGCAAGTGTCGCATGTGTGGCTGCGATGACGGTTTCCGCTACGACGATGGCGGCGGAAGAGTTTAAGATCGGCGGCATCGGCCCGCTGACCGGCGCGGTTGCTTCCTACGGTATTTCCGTAAAGCAGGGCGCTGAGATCGCGGTTGCTGAGATCAACGAGGCGGGCGGCGTTACGATTGGCGATACCACGTATGAGTTCGTGCTGGATTATCAGGACGATCAGGGCAGCGAGGACATTGCTCCGCAGGCTTATAATACGGTAATGGATAATGGAGCGAACGTCATCATGGGCGCTGTCACGAGCGGACCGTGTATTGCGATCACGGCTGACACATTTGCAGACGGGATACTGCAGATCACCCCGTCGGGTTCCGCGGAGGACTGTATCGCGAACGACAATGCGTTCCGTATCTGCTTCTCTGATCCGGAGCAGGGCGTTGCGATGGCGGATTACCTGATCGATACGGTAGGCATTTCCAAGGTTGCCGTTATTTACAATACGGCGGACGACTACAGCTCGGGCATCAAGGAGGCGTTTGAGGCCGAGTTCGCTGAAAAAGGCGGCGAGGTAGTTGCCAGCGAGGCATTCCAGACCGGCGACCAGGAGTTTAATACACAGCTGACCACGATCCAGGGTACGGACGCTGAGGCGATCTATGTTCCGGCTTACTATCAGGACGCTACCTACATCACGAAGCAGGCGGCTGATCAGGGGATGGAGCTTCCGTTCTTCGGTTCTGACGGCTGGGACGGCGTGCTCGGCACGGTGACGGATCCGGCTCTGGTAGAGGGATGCATCTTCACCAGCCCGTTCTGCGCGTCTGTGGATGAGGAGAAGACCGTTGCTTTCGTGGAGGCTTATCAGGAAGCATACGATGCGATCCCGGATCAGTTCGCGGCGGACGGCTATGACTGCGTATATACCTACAAGGCTGCGATGGAGCAGGCGCAGAGCATCGAGAGCGCGGATCTGATCGCGGCGATGACCGAGATCACGGTGGACGGCCTGACCGGCACGATGACCTTCGACGCATCCGGCGCTCCGATCAAGGACGTTCTCTTTGTGACGGTGAAGGATGGCGCTTATACATTTGTAGAATAAGAAAGAGCGGTTTTGATTTCAGGGACGAAAGGGAGACGGCATACGTCTCCCTTTTGTAAAATCGGAGAGGAGAAAAATATGGCTCTGTTAAACAGCATTCTGGCACAGCTGCTGAACGGGCTGCGGATCGGCAGCATCTATGCACTGATTGCGCTGGGTTATACGATGGTGTACGGTATTGCGAAGATGATCAATTTCGCGCACGGCGATATCATCATGGTAGGCGCTTACGCGCTTTATGTCTTTGTGAGTATCCTGCATGTTCCGGCAGTCCCGGCGGTAATATTGACGATCGCTTTCTGCGCGCTGATGGGTATCACGATCGAGAAGGTCGCGTACAAGCCGCTGAGAAATGCGCAGAGACTGGCGGTGCTGATCACGGCGATCGGCGTCAGCTATCTGCTGCAGAATCTGGCTCTTTTGATCTTCAAGGCAACGCCGATCCCATTCGGCTCTATCATAAAAGTACCGTCCATACAGATTGCAGGCCTGACGATTTCCGGTCTGACGATCGTGACGCTGGCGGTGACGGCGCTGATCATGGCAGGTCTGACACTTTTTGTAAACAAGACAAAGATCGGTCATGCCATGCTGGCGGTATCCGAGGACCAGGGTGCTGCAGAATTGATGGGCATCAATGTAAACAGGACAATATCGATTACTTTTGCGATCGGCTCCGCATTGGCTGCGGTCGCAGGTATTCTTTATATATGTCAATATGAATCGCTGATTCCGACCCTGGGCGCGATCCCGGGCATCAAGGCCTTTGTGGCGGCCGTGCTCGGCGGGATCGGCAGCATTCCGGGCGCGATGTTCGGAGGAATGGCGCTCGGGATCATTGAGAGCATGTCAAAAGCCTATATATCCACACAGCTTTCCGATGCGATCGTCTTCAGCGTACTTGTCATTGTACTGCTGCTGAAGCCGTCAGGCATCCTGGGCAAGCTGAGCGTCGAGAAAGTGTAGGTGATCGCATGAAGAAATATGGAAAACAGATTCTCGGCTGCGTGGCTGCGATCGCGGTGTATGTGGCAGTGACGGCCGCAGTCAATATGGGAGTGATGTCGAGGCAGATGATGTCTCTGATCGTTCCGGTCTGCATGAACATCATGCTGGCGGTGTCTCTGTGCATGGTTGTAGGCTTTCTCGGGGAGCTGAGTCTCGGGCATGCTGCGTTTATGTCAATCGGCGCTTATGCCGGAGCTCTGGTGCTCAAGAGCGGCCTTCCAACCGTTGCCGCGTTGCCTCTGGCGGTGGTGACAGGCGGTGCGTGCGCCGCTGTGCTCGGATTGATCGTAGGTATCCCGGTGTTGCGCCTGCGCGGCGACTATCTGGCAATCACGACACTGGCGTTCGGAGAGATCATCAAGTCTGTGTTTAACGCGGCTACGCCGATCACGGGCGGCGCGGGCGGACTGAAGCGGATCCCGCCGGTGACGACCTACCGGAATTTCACATTTGTCTATGTGCTGATGCTGATCGTGATCGTGCTGGTCAGCAATCTGGTCAATTCGCGGCATGGCCGGGCGATCTGTGCGATCCGGGACAACTACATCGCGGCGGAAGCGATCGGTATCAAGGTAAGTCTGTTCAAGACGATGGCCTTTGTGCTCGCTGCGTTCATGGCCGGTATGGCCGGCGTTGTGTACGCGGGCAATATCGGTATCCTCAGGCCGGGCAATTTTGACTACAATACGTCGATTGAGATTCTGGTCATGGTGGTGCTCGGCGGCATGGGCAACATTACCGGAAGCATTATCGCGGCGGCGCTGCTCACATTGCTTCCGGAGCTTCTCCGGGGACTTTCCAATTACCGTATGCTCGTCTACGCGATCGTGTTGATCGCGATGATGCTGTTCAGTAACTCCCCGCTGCGGCGTATGCTGGCGGAGAAGCGCAACATGCGGCAGGCAGACAAAATTCAGTAGGAGGAGAAAACAATGGCTTTGTTAGATGTAAAAAATCTTGGGATCTCCTTCGGGGGACTGCGCGCGGTGGACGGGCTGAATATGACGATCGAACAGGGAGCGCTTGTCGGTTTGATCGGGCCGAACGGCGCAGGAAAGACGACAGTTTTCAACCTGCTGACCGGGGTGTACCGTCCGACGGACGGCACGATCCTTCTGGACGGAGAGGAGCTGATCGGGAAGAGCCCGTCGCAGATCTGCCAGACGGGAGTCGCCCGCACGTTCCAGAATATCCGTCTGTTTTCACAGATGAGCGTGCTGGACAATGTCAAGGCGGCGCTGCACAATCAGGTAAAGTACGGCCTGCAGGGAAGTCTTTTTCACACGCCGGGCTACCGCAAAAAAGAGAAAGCGATCGATGAGAGGGCGAGGGAAGTGCTGCGGGTGTTTGAGCTGGAGCAGTTTGCCGATTACAAGGCGTCCAATCTGCCCTACGGGAAGCAGCGGAAGCTGGAGATCGCACGAGCGCTCGCCACGGAGCCGAAGCTTCTGCTTCTGGATGAGCCTGCCGCCGGCATGAACCCGCAGGAGACGGCCGAACTGATGGCGACGATCGAGTTTATCCGCAATCAATTCCATGTGACGATCCTTCTGATCGAGCATGACATGAAGCTTGTGGCGGGCATCTGTGAGTATCTCTATGTGCTGAATTTCGGGACGGAGCTTGCAAACGGCCTGCCGGAGGAAGTTCTGAACGATCCGGAAGTCATCACGGCGTATCTGGGAGAATAGGAGGTCGATGGACATGGCGATGCTTGAAGTGAAGGATATGGAAGTGTACTATGGCGTGATCCAGGCGATCAAGGGTGTGTCCTTTCAGGTGAATGAGGGAGAGATCATTGCGCTGATCGGCGCGAACGGCGCGGGCAAGACGACGATCCTGCATGCGGTGACCGGACTTCTGACTCCGCAGAAGGGAAGCATTCTTTTTGAGGACAAAGATATCACAAAGACCCCTGCGCACAAGATCGTGAGCCTCGGGATGGCGCACGTGCCGGAGGGACGCCGCGTGTTCTCGGAGCTTTCCGTTTACCAGAATCTGAAGCTGGGAGCTTACACGCGCAGCGATAAGGGGGAGATCGAACAGACGCTGGAGATGGTCTACAAGCGCTTCCCGCGCCTGGAGGAACGAAGGAATCAGCTGGCCGGGACGCTCTCAGGCGGCGAGCAGCAGATGCTGGCGATGGGGCGCGCGCTGATGTCGGATCCGCGTATCATCCTGATGGATGAGCCCTCGATGGGTCTGTCCCCGATCCTCGTCAACGAGATCTTTGATATCATCCAGAGCGTCAGCGAGGCCGGGACGACGGTGCTGCTCGTGGAGCAGAACGCGAAGAAAGCGCTCGCGATCGCGGACCGCGCGTACGTGCTCGAGACCGGTAAGATCGTGATGTCGGGCGACGCGAAGGAGCTCATGAACGATGATTCCATCAAGAAGGCGTATCTCGGCGAGTAAACTTAAGCCGCCCCTGAATGTCCACGCAGGGACGATCTGCGGCGGAATTTACAGGTTCAGAGACGTCCCTGTTCAGATACGGCTGTCGGTTTAAAGGATTATCATGTATCGAAAAGGTATTTATACAAAGTAAGGAAAGGATGGTGTAGTATGGGAAACGTAATAGTGACGATTGCAAGGCATTTCGGAAGCGGCGGAAGGACGATCGGCCATATGCTGGCAGAGGATCTCGGGATCAACTGCTATGAGAAGGAGATCATTAAGCTGGCTTCCGACGACAGTGGGATCAACGAGAGTCTGTTTAATCAGGCGGACGAGAAGCTGAAGCGTACGCCGCTGTTTTTCGGAAAGAGCCGTGCGGAGTACAAGGGTAAGCTGATCGCGCCGGACAGCGAGGAGTTCGTCAGCGACCACAATCTGTTCAATTATCAGGCGAAGATCATCCGCGAGCTGGCGGAAAAGGAGTCCTGCGTCATCATCGGACGCGCCGCGGACTACGTGCTGAAAGGCAACCCGGGTCTCGTGAGCGTGTTTGTCCATGCGTCCCGCGAATACTGCGTGAAGCAGGCGATCGAGCGCCGTGCGTTCACGGGGAAGGACGTCGAGAAATTTGTCGAGAAGACGGACAAATACCGCAGCGATTTCTACCGTTACTACACCGGGCAGGAGTGGACGGACGCGCGCAACTACGACCTCTGCCTGAACAGCGAGCGGCTCGGCTTCGACGGCACGATGGAGGCCATCAAGGCGTATATTAAGGTGAGATTCGGAAAGCTGCCGAACGAATAAAGATAGACTTAAAAATACTTGTCGTTTCCGGATGAAATGTGTTATGATATAAAACAAGGAAGAGGGAACGATCAAAAGCTATGAAAACAAGAGATACCTGTTTAAGAAAAATGAAGGTATTGCTAAGCATCCTTTTGTTGGTAAGCATGGGGATGCTTTTTGTGCTGAATGCACAGGCGGGCGAGATCGCATCCATTGCCAGGATTTCTTCCAAAATCAAGCTGAACAAAACTGAGCTCGCGCTTAAGGAAGGCGGGACAAAGCAGCTTTGCCTCAAGAATGCAAAGAAAAAAGTCGTCTGGAGTTCATCGAAGAAGAGCGTTGCGTCAGTCACGGCAAACGGCGTTGTCAAAGCCAGGAAAAGAGGAACCTGCATTATTCAGGCCAAATCGGCGGGAAAGAGTTATCAGTGCACGGTGACTGTCTGCGGCAACAAAAAGGAATATAAGTATTATCAGCTTCAGAAGACAAAGGTTTCCAACAAGAATAAGAAGAGGATCATTGTGGCGGGTAGCTCAGCTATAAGGCGTTGGGAAGATGCTTCTAATGTTTTCGCCCCTTATGAGGTCCTGAATATGGGAATTGGCGGAACTACGGCGAAGCAATGGCTGAAGTGGTACAAAAAGCTCATTGTAGATTATCACCCGTCAGCTGTCGTACTGTTTCCGGGAGTAAGAAATGAGCTTAGAAAATCCCGTTCCGTAAAGACGACGACGGAGCATGTGCGTAAGCTTCTGAAGGCGCTGAATGAGGAGCTTCCGGGAGTTCCGATTTATTACATGTCCGTTTATTGCAATTGCAAGCAGAAAGAAAACTGGCCGTTGGAGAAGCGTTGCAATGAAAAGATAAAAGAATATTGCAGGGAACTGAAGAATGTACATTATGTCGACGTGACGCATGCTCTTATGAAGAACGATGCGCCAAAGCCTGGCGTAATTTCAAAGGATGGTGTGCATATGAGCAAGGAAGGCTATGCCATATGGGATGACGTGATTGTGCCGATTGTGATGCATGCGTTGAAGCAGGAAGACAAATAATACTTGACATTTTATAAACTATAAGTTAATATAAAGGCCAGTATAATAAGTTTATCCGTTATGGGGGTCAGAACGGGAAAACAGAATGCAGGATACTGCGAAATGGAAGAGAATAACAATGGATCAAAAGGAGGATCAGGCGCCAACAAGCCGTTTTCTGCTTGCAGAGAATGAGGAGGCGGTCAAGCGGCAGAAGGAGCTGCTTTACGAGGTGCTGGGGTCTGTCTTTTTCGGGAAAAAGGAAGCAGGGAGCGAAGAGGAGCTTGCTGCTTTTTTTCGTGAACAGTACGGAATCGATGTGCGGAATGATTTCTATGAAGGGGACGAACACTATGAGGAGTACAGGGAAGCACAGCAGGCGATTGCCGAGGGGATGAGCATCTACGGGGGGAGCATCGCCTTTGAGGAGGAAAGTTTGGCGGAGCTTGCGGAGCAGATATGGAAGGATATGGAGGAGGAAGAGGGGAAGGGATTTCGCAGAATCAACACGATGCTGGAGGAGTAAGAGAAACGTTCGAGGGAATACGAAGCCGGTGAGGAACAGAGAACGTGCCGGGCGCATATACTGCATGGAATATTTCTTGCCCTGTGGCAAATCGGCTGTTTTAGCTATAGAACCTGGGCAGCCGCGGGGAAGACTTAGATGCAGGAGGATACCGTGACGGAGGACGATCAGAAAATCGAAAACCTGCTAAATCTTGCGATGGATGCGACGCAGGAGGAGAGGCAGAAATCTGAAAATCTTGCCGAAGGATACGATGAGAGGGAGCAGGCGTGGGAAGTTATCGTGCGTTACAGCGGGACGCTGACGGGGCAGTTTCCGCCGAACTGGGATGTTGTGCAGCTTTCGGGCGGATATGCGATCGTGACGCTTCCGCTAAGAGAGATCCGTGTTCTCGCGTCCCTTCCGCAGATTGAGTATGTGGAGATGCCGAAGCGGCTATACTTTGCGCTGGACGCTGGCAGGGTGGCGTCCTGCGTCCCGGTGGGGCGGATGTCGCAGCCGGAGCAAAGGCAGGCAGAAGGAGACTATACGGGGCAGGGAATACTCGTGGCGGTCATTGATTCCGGAGTGGATTACTTTCACCCGGATTTCCGAAATGAAGACGGGAGCACGAGGATTATGGCAATATGGGATCAGACCGGAACATTACATGCAAACGTGGGCCGTGTCCCGGCCGGATTTTCAATGGGAGTGGAATACACGCAAGAAGAGATCAACGCTGCGTTGGAGACGGGGAACAGGGAGGCCGGGTACGCGATCGTGCCGGAGCTTGATACGACCGGACATGGCACAGAGGTACTCGGTATCGCAGGGGGAAACGGGCGCGCTTCCGGAGGGAGATATCGGGGGATGGCGCCGGAGAGCGAGCTGATCGTGGTGAAGCTTGGGACGCCCAGAAAGAATGGATTTCCGCGCACCACGGAGCTGATGCAGTCTCTGGAGTATGTGATGCGAAAGGCGGAGGAATTCCGCCGTCCGGTGGCTGTGAACATCAGCATCGGAAATGTATATGGCTCGCACAGGGGAACTTCGCTGTTGGAGACTTATATTGATATGATGGCAAATCGCGGACGGAATGTCATTGTAGTCGGTACCGGAAACGAGGGCAATACAGGGGGACATACATTTGGGCAACTTGCCCTTGGGCGGCCGGAGGAGAAGGAATTTCTGATCAGTGACTTTGAGACAGTGATGAATATCCAGATTTGGAAGGACTATGCGGACGAGTTTGAGATCACGGTTATACATCCGGACGGGAGGCGTATCGGACCGCTCGGGCGTGAGGTCGGGACAGCGCGTTACCGTCTGGGAAATACGGATCTGCTGGTATATTACGGGGAGCCGAGTCCGTATCAGGGACGGCAGGAAATCTATCTCGATTTCATTCCTGAGGAGACGTATCTCGACAGCGGTGTCTGGACCATTTTTCTGACGCCGGTCCGCGTTGTCACAGGAGGATATCAGATGTGGATGGTTGACGCGAGAGCGCGTGAAAACGGTACGCGTTTTCTACGGCCATCTGCGGATGCGACCATGACTGTTCCATCGACGGCCTCGGGAGTGACGGCGGTGGGCGCGTACGATGCGCGCAGCAATTCCTACGCCCCCTTTTCCGGGAGGGGCTGGGCGGAAAAATCGTTTGTCCCCAGGCCCGATCTGGTCGCGCCGGGCGTCGACGTTACGACGACGGCTGTCGGAGGCGGCTATGTCAGCGTGTCGGGAACGTCCTTTGCAGCGCCGTTTGTGACCGGCGCGGCGGCCCTGCTGATGCAGTGGGGGATCGTAGACGGAAACGATCCGTATCTCTACGGAGAGAAGGTGCGCGCTTATCTGCGGCGGGGTGCCAGACAGCTGCCCGGCTTTGCTGAATATCCGAACAATCAGCTTGGATATGGAGCCCTGTGTGTGAGGGAGAGTCTGCCTGTTTAGAAATGAATAGATTTTTAGGGGAATAAGCACTTTGTTTTGGCATATAAGGTGTCGAATGAAGTACTTATTTTTCGATAAATTAAGATAAGTAGCCGGAGTTTGCACTAAGGACAAAATTTTTGCGATATTGTTTGAAAATTTTTTCGGTTCTGTAAGGTAAAAATTTTTCGCACTAAATTTCCTGTTATGAAATGACCTTTGTCAAGAGAAAATTTTGTTTTTAACAAACTTTTTCTTTCACTCTTGGCAAAACTCACATTTTTGTTCTCTGACAGCACCGAAAAAGGGCTCTGATTTAACAGTCCCCGGCAGTTGTATGAGCATTTTTCATTGGGCAAGAAAGGAATAAAGCGGGCAATAAAAAATATATCTTCTGCACTGCTAGCAAGCTTTGGACGGCAACTAACGAGAGAAGATATATCAAAGAAGCGACTGGATAAATCAGACTTCAACTGAGATTATTATAGCAGAGGGGGGTGACGCCTGCCAAGAGGAAAATGCAAAATCTGCATAAAATTTGCATAAAACTTATCCACGGGAATTCTTAAGATGCATTAAAATGTCAAAGGAATGTGGATAACTTTCTGATTGAGCAGGGAAAATATTCAAACCTATGCGCAAGAGAATTTACTATGCATTGGATAATGTTTACCTTTCAGAACTGAAATTTTTTCGATTGACTTTATAACGTTATGCCGTTATACTAAAATAACCATATTATTTCTGGAGATTCCATTGATAGAAGGAAGGTGAGCCGTATGAATGTGAATAAACTGATGGAGCAGAAAGCTGTCACGAAATATAGACTTTCCCAAAATAGCGGAATTCCGTATACTACGGTCTGTGATATATGTAATGGGAAGACAAAGCTCGAAAACTGTTCCGTAAAGACAATCTATAAGATTGCAGAAGCACTTGGGGTGGCCATGGAATCCCTGTTAGATTTTTCATCCGAAGAGAGGGGCAGCTTTGAACTTTATAAAAGCAGTGTATGCCATCGGGTAAAAGAAATGGGTGACATTGATTTTATCATAGATACGTTGGAGCGGGATGATATCAGGGTGTACTACCAGAGGGGATGGTATCGGGAATGTCTGTATTTGCTGGCAATGCTGGATTATATCAGTCGAATAAACAGTGTCCCAGTCTGTACAAGTTATGATGATCTGCGCTGTTGCAAATTAAAAGAGCCGCTTTATTCCTCTGGCATATTGACGGCAGCACTTGTTTCCGGCAGCGATGCACCGAAAATAAAAGCACTACAGGAGGCAATCCCTGAGTTTTTGCAGTTTAACATTGTGGAGAGCGAGGTGCGTAATGTCGTCTAAAGGTACGGGTGTATTTACAAAAGAGAACCTTGATATCATGTTGAAAGAATTAGCAAAAGAATTTAAGAAACGGAATGGCACGACAGTCCCGGCAGAGATCATTCTGATTGGCGGGGCTGCTGTCCTTACGGGTTATGGGTTCCGTGAAATGACAACTGATGTGGATGCGGTAATCCATGCTTCCTCAGCCATGAAAGAGGCTGTGGGCAAGGTTGGTGACAGATACAATCTTCCTCATGGATGGTTGAATTCTGATTTTATGCGTACGGATTCTTATTCACCGAAGCTGGAGCAGTTTTCTGTTTATTACAAGACATTTTCAAATGTCCTCCAGATTCGCACGGTGTCAGCGGAATATCTCATCGCCATGAAGCTGCGTTCCGGCAGAAAATATAAGAATGACCTTTCAGATATTATTGGAATCCTTGCGGAACATGAGCGCAGAGATGATCCAATTTCCAAAGACAGGATTGATATGGCAGTGCATAATCTTTATGGAGGCTGGGATGGATTCCCGGTGGATTCGGTTTCCTTTATCCACGATGCGTTGGAGAGGGGAAATTATGAAACCATTTATGCGGCAGTCATGGAGGAAGAAAAGAATTTCAAAGATATGCTGGTTGAGTTTGGAAAAAAGCATCCTGGTGTCACTACGCAGTCTAATGTGAATGAAATACTTGCGTCTCTGAAAGTAAAGAAGCCGTCCGTTATAGGACAACTCCGGGAATTAAGGGACAGACAACGGGGGATGCCGCTGGAAGGTAAAGAACTATCAGATAATATAGTGCTGCAAGCAGCTGATGCTTCTAAGCGACAGTCCCCCAAAAGCAAAAAGGAAACAGAGCGATGATAATCTTATCGTTCGTTTTCCTTTTTGTCTTCTGCACATTTCTTTAAAAGATTTTTCCGTGAATGTAGAAAAAAACACTACCATGCCGTTTGCTTGTGTTAGTCATGGAGAAAGTAATGGCAGTATTGTGGACTTATCAACTTGGCAATAATTTACCATCAATTTTGCTTAGACTTAGCAATAATGAACCATGCGCCCTACGAAGTTATGCGGGTTTTAGCAATTTCCAATCAAAAAATTGAAAAAAGTTTGTGACAATAACTTGACCCACGCAGGATATGGAGCCCTGTGTGTGAGGGACAGCTTGCCGGATTGAGTGTTTTCTGCCAGGCTTTTTCAAACGGAAAGATTCTCTTGACAAATACCATGACATACAATATTATATGAAATATAATATTAAAGTTTCAATAATATAAAAGCAGAGAGGATTTGGTCGGATGGTATTCAACACAGGAGCCGCGCTTCTGGACGCCATCGTTCTGTCGGTCGTGTCGCGCGAGCCGGAAGGCACATACGGATACCGGATCACGCAGGAGGTGCGAAGCGTGCTCGAAGTATCGGAGTCGACGCTGTATCCGGTGCTGCGCAGGCTGCAGAAGGACAATTGCCTGTCGGTGTACGATCAGGAGTACGGAGGGAGAAACCGCAGGTATTACAAGGTGACGGAGCAGGGAATGTCCCAGCTGAATATGTATCGCGCGGAGTGGCAAAGCTATTCCGGCAAGATATCTGAGATCCTTCAGGGAGGCGGCAGAGTATGAGTCAGGAGAATTTTTTGAGGGAACTGGAAGAGCTGCTCTCGGATCTGGCGTCGGAGGAGCGCGAGGAGGCGCTTCGCTATTATCAGGATCTCTTCGCGGAGGCTGGGACGGAGAAAGAGGCCGAGATTCTGCAGCATCTCGGCGATCCGATGAAGGTGGCGGCAGAGATTCGGGAAGGTCTGCGAGGCGACTCGGCCGAAGGTGAATTTACGGAGAGAGGATATCACGACGAGCGCTTTGACGACGACTATCTGGCGCCGGAGCGCTATGTGCGACAGGCGGAGCAGACCGGGACGGAGGATGGCAGGCCGTTCGGCCGCAGATTCGGAGCATGGCAGCAAAAGGGCTTCGGGCAGAGACGGACCGCGGAAAGCGCAGAATCGTCCGAAGGCGGAGCAGGAGGAAGGGGAAGAGATGGTATTTTGCTGCTCATACTGTTTCTTGTGTTCGGACTTCCGCTTGCGGGGACGGTGCTCTCAGCCGGATTTTCTATCGTCGCAGGCTTGTTCGGCTGTGTGGTCGGTATCCTCGGCGGCCTGTTCGGGCTGGTGTTCGGCGGCTTTGTGACGGCGGCGGCGTTTCTGGCGTCAGGCGTGCTGTGCGTGATCGTCGGGATCGTCAATCTGACCGCGCCGGCGATGGGTCTGATGCTCATGTGCTTCGGCTTCCTGCTGCTCGCGGCGGCCATGCTGCTGCTTGTGGCGTCCAGATGGGGTCTGAGGACCGCGATTCCGGGAGTGTTCCGCGTCTCACGTGATCTGGCGCGCGGCGTCTGCAGGCTGATCGGCCGTCTGTTTCGGCGCATGTTCGGCAAAGGAGGTGCGGCGGTATGAAGACGACGAAGACGACAAGGACGACGAAGCTGTTATTGACGCTGGCGCTGGCGTTTTTCATCGCGGGGGCCGCGCTGGGGATCGCGAGCCTGAGCGCCGGATTTAGCTATCGGGAGTTTGTTCAGAATATGGAATCGGGGAGATTTACCCTGATCGGGCCCGGGGAGTGGATCTGGAAGACGCTGGACAGACTGGGAGTTCTGCAGGGAGAGGCAGGCGGTGGGAAGACATTTACACAGACCTATACAGGCGTGAGAGCATTGCGCCTGAAGGCCGGTCAGGCCGACTGTAAGATCATTCCCTGCGATGGATCAGAGTGGAAGGTGGAGGGCGAGCATCTGACTTCCCGTTTTGAATGTAAGCTGGATGACGGAAAGCTTTGCATTGACTGCGGAAATCCGCCCCTGAGTTTTATGAGATCGAGCGACAACGCGGTGAAGCTTGCGCTGTATGTCCCGCAGGATCAGATCCTCGAGGAGGTTGACATCGAAGCAGGCGTAGGGACGGTGGCGATGGAGGAGGACGGAGCTTTCCTGAGCTGTGACGAGCTTGACCTGGAATGTGGCGTCGGGGAGATCAATCTCTGTGCGGATATCCGCGAAAAAGCGAAGATAGAAGGAGGAGTCGGGGAAGTCTGCGTGACGCTGGCCGGAAAAGAAGAGGATTTCAATTACAAGGCACAATACGGGATCGGCAGCGTTACGATTGACGGCGAGGAATACTCAGGCCTCGGCGGACGCCATAAGGCTGACAATGGTGCGAAGAAGGATGTAAAGATCGAGTGCGGCGTCGGCGAGGTGGAGCTCATGTTCAAGGAGGACGAGACGCAGAGTCGGGATCAGGAAATTGGAGAGAAAAAAGCGTCATCGGGTCATCATGACGAGGAGGGGGCGGAGCCGGTACAGGAGTACCATGAGGGCGAAGCTCATTCAGACCATTAAGAGATATCGCAATATGAAAAGGAGGAAGAGTCATGAAGAAATTATGTAAATCGAGTACGGATCGTAAGATCTGCGGTGTGTGCGGAGGGGTCGCGGAATATTTCGGGATCGATTCCACCGTGGTGCGCCTGCTGTTTGTCATCTTCGGGCTGGTGTCGGTGGGCGTGCTGTTTTACATCATCGCCGCGCTGCTGATGCCGCAGGAGGTGTAGGGAGCAAGCGTACGCCGGAAAATATAGAAAAAACGAATAATTATCGGCGGACAGGCCATACTCTAAATATGCTTTAATAAGGTTGCGGAAACGGGGCTTTGTTACAGTGTACTTAACGATACCTTGAGTGAAAGGAGTATGGCCTGTCTATGTCAGAAAAAAGCAGAAACCTGAAATGGGAAGAGCTGAGTCCGGACGACCAGCTGAAGTATGAGATCGCAGAAGAGCTCGGGTTGCTCGAGAAAGTCCGCACGGAAGGATGGAAGTCGCTTTCCGCAAAAGAGACCGGACGCATCGGGGGACTGATGACAAAGAAAAAACGTGAGAGAAGAAGCGGGACGGCTTGATTAATTCGCGGAGAATCTTTATAATAAAGGAAATCAACGGGACAAAAGCGCTGTCTGCAGGATTGCCGAAATCGACGAAAGGAATTCTCCGCTATGAAAAATCTCCAGCAGGACATTGCGTCCTCAAATTTCAAGCAGGTCTATCTCCTGTACGGAGAAGAGCTGTATCTGAAGAACCAATATAAAAATAGACTCCGGAAAGCTATTCTGCCGGAGGATGACACGATGAATTTTTCGGCGTATGAGGGTAAATCAATCGAAGTGCAGCAGGTGATCAGCCAGGCGGAGACATTGCCTTTCTTTGCAGACCACAGGCTGATCCTGATTGAGAACAGCGGTTTTTTCAAGAAGGCATGCCCGGAGCTGACGGAATATCTGCCACAGATGCCTCAGGAGACGATTCTGCTCTTTGTGGAGGATGAAATCGACAAGCGTTCAAAGCTGTTTAAGCTGGTTCAGAAGCTTGGTCGCGTGACGGAGCTCGGCCGGCAGGATGAGAAGACCCTGACAAAATGGGTGTCGGGGATGATCCAGAAGGAGCAGAAGAGAATCACATTTACCGCGCTGAACCGCTTTCTGGAGATGGCGGGGGACGATATGGAAAATATTGCGCAGGAGATGGAAAAGCTTCTGTCATACACCATGGACAAGGATGGGATCGAGCTGGAGGACGTAGAAGCGATCTGTACTGTGACGACAGAGAACCGTATTTTTGATATGCTTCGCGCCGTGGCGGAAAAGCGCCAGAAGCAGGCGCTTGATCTGTATTATGATCTGCTCGCGTTGAAGGAACAGCCGATGCGCATCCTGTTTTTGCTGGCGCGGCAGTTTAATCAGATGCTGCAGATCAAAGACCTGCGAGAGCAAGGCTACGGTAGCAAGGAGATCGCACAGAAGACCGGTATGGCTCCGTTTATCGTCAAGCGCAGCCTCGCGCAGGCGGAGCGCTTTTCCGTGGAGATGCTGCGCCGGATCGTGGAGGACTGCGTGAAGGCGGAGGAGGACGTAAAAACCGGCCGCCTCGGCGACCGGCTGGCAGTGGAGATGCTGATTGTGCGTTTCAGTGAGTAAAAGATCTCAGATTACATATTCGTACATGCACACTACGTGGCAGAAGCTGCCCGCCATGACGAACAGATGAAAGATTTCATGCGAGCCGAAATTTTTATGGATGTCGTTGAATACGGGTAGCTTGAGCGCGTAGATCACGCCGCCGACCGTGTACAGGATCCCGCCGGCGAGCAGCCAGAGGAAGGCTGGCCGGCTTAAGAGCTCCATGAGCTGTCCGAAGACGGACAGGCAGGCCCAGCCCATCGCAATGTACAGGATGGATGAGAACCATTTCGGGCATGTGATCCAGCATGCCTTGACGATCATACCGATTGCGGCGATCGCCCATACTGCGATCAGCAGAGGCTTCCCGGCGTGCGGCTCGAGAACGAGCAGGCAGACCGGTGTGTAAGAGCCTGCGATCAGCACGAAGATCATCATGTGATCGATCTTGCGAAACACGCGCAGCTTTTTCCCGCTGAGATTTACAGAGTGGTACAGTGTGCTCGCGCCGTAGAGGAGCACCATACTTGTCATAAAGACCGCCATCGCGATAATCCCAGTGCGTCCTGCGTCGACGGATGCCTTGGCGAGCGCCGGAAAAAAGGCGAGCAGAGCGAGCAGCATCCCGATAAAATGGGTGATGGCGCTGCCTGGCTCACGAATGGATTGCGTCATAAAGATCCCTCCTTTTTGAATGCCGTCAGAGAGAGCCTACGCTGCCTGAATATCCGATATGGGGCATTGTGCGTTCTCCTGCCGTATCAGTATGTGCAGAAATGTTGAAATTATGAAACATAGTTTTTAAAACTACATATTGAATAATTCGATACTACTACATGGAGTGCGAGATGTCAAGAGATAAATTTGAGTTTTTTGCATGAAACAAAAACAGAGAAGCTCCACACAGGAAAACTTCTCTGTTGTCTACAGAATGATATATACTTGTTAAGTTACTCTCTGGCCACGAAAACAATCCCGAATGCGCCCGGCCCGATGTGTGTCCCGATCGTGGAGCCGATCTGCAGGCGGTTGGCCGTGCGGATGCCCTCCTTGTGCAGCTTCTCCTCAAAGAAGATGCAGTTTTCATCACCGTAGGAGTAGATCGCGTAGGCAGGGAAGCGATTGTCGACGCCGAGCTCTTCGATCTGCCTGATGATGGACATGATCGCCTTGTTCTTGCCGAGACATTTGCCGAGAATTCCGATTCCGCCCTCCACTGTGAGGGTGATGATCGGCTTGATATTCGCGAGATCGCCGATCGCAGCGGCTGTCTTGCTGATGCGCCCGCCGCGTCCCAGGAATTCGAGCGTGTTCAGGGCGGCGAAAACCTTCACGCGGGATTTGATCGCCTCGATCTTCTGCACGATCTCGGGAGCGGTCTTGCCCTCGTTTCTCAGCTGTAGGGCGTAATCCGCCATCAGCTTGATCGTGTAGGTGGCGGAGCGCGAGTCGATCAGGTAGATCTTGTCATACTCTGCCATGTTTTTCGCCATCTGCGCAGTCTGGAACGTGCCGCTCAGCTCGGACGACAGGAGAATACAGATCAGCTCATCTCCTTTTTTCTTCACATCCTCGAAGACGTCCAAAAACGCCTGCGGGGACGGCTGAGAGGTCTTCGGAAAGTCGCTGCTGCGCTGCAGGATCTCATAAAATTCGTCTCGTCCCATATCGAAGCCGTCCACATAGCTTTTTTCGCCGATCGCGATACTGATCGGAATAAGATCAAGGCCTTTCTGCCGGATCTCCTCGACTGTATAATCAGAAGAGGAATCTACCAATATTCGAATCATTTCCATCCCTCCAATTACGCCTATCATATCTCATATTTATTGATTTGAAAAGATGGAAATTGTGTCAAATACCCAAGCGGCCCGTGCGGGACTCTTTCGGAGATTCGCCGAATTTTTTGCGGTACGCGTGGTAGAACGCAGCGTAGCTCGCAAATCCGCTTCGCATGCAGGCGTCGGTCACAGAGGTGCCGGATTGAATCAGCGTGCGCGCGGCAAACAGCCGTTTCTCTGTGATGTAGGCGCCGATTGTGTAGCCGGTCTCCCGCCGGAACAGGTGCATCAGGTAGGAACGGTTCAGAAAGCATGCCTCAGCGATCTGGTCTACATTGAGTTCGTCCGTCAGGTGCTCATTGATGAAAGCGAGGATGGCAAGCACCTGCGGGTTTGCTCCGGATGCAACTGGGAATGAGATGTCGTCGCCGTCCAGCGTCCGGTTCAAAAGGATCAGAAACTGCAGAAGCACAGACTGACGATAGAGTTGGGACTCCGCTGACACGGAAAATGCAAACTGTGTATTTGCATCACGGATTTCAGAGGAGTTTTCGGCGGATCCCGGTTTTCGGGAAGCGGAGGCCTCTTCCAGCGCCGCGTCTGCCAGCTCCCGGTACTGTGGATACAGACGGCTTTCCTGAAAACGGCTGATGCGCAGGACATGGGAACGGCGGGCGGAGCACAGAGAAAAACAACGCCCCAGGTTTGCGCCGAGCGTCTGATATTGCTCGAAGAGCGCGGGGGAGAGATAGATGATCAGGCGACGATAGGGCGTTTTGTCGTGGATGACGGGACGGTGAACCTCCCCGGCCGGCACGAGCACGATATCGTACGGCTGCAGCTGATATGTCTCGCCTTCAATATAGTAGCTTACACTTCCGCTCACGAAGAGAAGAAGCTTATGGAAATCATGATAATGACTCTGAAAATCACGCGACTCTGCGCTTGTGAGGTAGAAAATCCGGAAATCGCTGTTCAGATAACCTGTTTTCTGGTAAAGAGTGGACATTGCTCTGTCTCCCTGCAGTTTCGAGATATTTTAGCAGACATGACCTGACGTAGGCAGTTTACAGTGACGCGGAGGCGCTGATTTTCGGGCCGCCATATATGTATGTCAGGCTGATCTTTATGATGATGTTAGCATAGGAGCGCATTATTTGCAAGAAAAAGAGCAGAATACAAGTTTTTATTGAGGAAAATGGTGAGTAAAATATAACATATCTTTGAGAAATATGGAATCATTGTAATCAGGCAGAAGGAGGCCAGAATGATGGAACTGACGTTGAGCATGTATCAGAGCTTCGGCAACGATTATCTGATCTACGATTGTTTGAAAAATGATTATGAACTGAAACCCGAGGATATCCGTCACATCTGTGATCGCCAGTTCGGCGCTGGCTCGGACGGCATTCTGGTCGGGCCGCTGCAGATTTTTGGCAAGATGGGTGTGAAGATCTACAACCCGGACGGGAGCGAGGCCGCGATCAGCGGCAACGGTATCTGCATTTTTGCGAAATATCTGAAGGATGCAGGTTATGTGGTCAAAAAGGAATTTGTTCTGCAGACGCAGAGTCGTGAGGTGACAGTCCGCTACCACAATGAAGAGGCGAAGGAAATGACGATCTCGATGGGCAAGCTGTACTGTGGACAGACAAAGCCTGTGGAGGATGGCACAGAGCATGGGAAGAGCGAGCAGGTACCCGTAAGCTTTGAGGGAGAAGAGTACTGCGGCACCTGTGTATGGATGGGGAATCTGCACTGTATCATTCCGATGAAGGAGATTTCCAGAGAGGCCGTCTGCAAGATCGGATCGGAGCTTGAGAAGTCAGAGCGCTTCCCGGACGGGATCAACACGCAGATCATTCGTATTGCGGATAAAAATAATATTTACACTGAGGTTTACGAACGAGGCGCAGGCTACACGCTCGCGTCGGGAAGCAGCTGTTGTGCGGCGGCTGGGGTGGCATACCAGCTTGGGCTGACGGATCCCTGTGTATATGTACACATGCCGGGCGGGGTACTGACCGTGAAGGTGGACGAAAATATGAACGCCCATATGACAGGCAGCGCGGATTACATCGGCCGCATGATATTGTCGGATGAGTTTTTGCGGAAATATCAGATCGGATAATTTAGCATTTCTTTTGAATCGGCGGGGTGCCCGAACACCCCGCCGGTTCTGATTAAATCATATTGTAATTATAGGAATTGTGAGGTATAATTTTCGCAGAGGGCTTGCCGATCCCAAAACGGCAATTTGGAGGAAGGCTATGAGAATATCGACAAAGGGAAGATACGCGCTGCGTCTTATGCTGGATCTCGCGGTGCATGCGTCCGGCGATCCGATCCGTCTCAAGGATGTGGCGCGCCGTCAGAACATT
This sequence comes from uncultured Lachnospiraceae bacterium, assembly GCA_947627365.1. Lineage (GTDB taxonomy): Bacteria > Bacillota > Clostridia > Lachnospirales > Lachnospiraceae > Choladousia. The sequence continues at coordinate 25,738 of CANQVT010000006.1, forward strand.
TCAGAAAAATATCTGGAGCAGATCATTTCTGTTCTGAACAAGGCAGGCTATGTGCGAAGCATCCGCGGACCGCAGGGCGGTTACGTGCTGCAGAAAGCGCCGGAGGAATATACGGTAGGCATGATCCTGCGGCTGACGGAGGGCAGCCTTTGTCCGGTGGAATGCGTGGATGATGCAGGGACTCCCTGCGCTTCTGAGAAGGAATGTACGACACGGCTCCTCTGGAAGAAGCTGAACGATGCGATCAACGGCGTGGTGGATACGGTTACGCTGGGAGACCTTGTAGACTGGAGGGCGCAGCAGGCGGACCATTATGTGATCTGATTGCTTTGCGGCAGCCGGCCGGAGGGGAGGAGTCGTCAGGTGCAGATACGAATATTGCCGTCTGCGATGATTCGCAGGAAATATAATGAGATCGTGGAGATTTGCAAGGAGGAGAGAGTTCCTGTATTTTTGACCAAGAATGGGGAAGAAGACCTGGTTGTGGTTGCAGTGGGGGATTTTTTTCTGAGGGAGCAGCAGATTTTGCTTCGTGAAAAACTGGTCGATATCGAGAAGCGGCGCAGGACAGGGATGAAAGATCTCTCTGCGAAGGCGGTTTTCAGGCGACTGCAGGAGATGATCGAGAATTATAAGCTTCTGGAGCTGACGCAGGAGAATGAATACCCGGAGGGCGGAGAGAAATATATCTGAAAATACGTTGATCCGTGAAATTGCCTGCAGGCAGGCGTTTCACGGATCAGCGTATTTGTATGGCTCATTGCCGGATATGGAGATTAGAGCTTAATATTTTTGAACAGTGACGCGAGCGAGGTCGTCGCCTCCTCCGCCTTCGGCAGGTGGAAGGTTTCCTCTTCGATCGCCTCTGCGGCTACATCCTCGAGCGCCTTCATGCTCAGGCTGATCTTGCCGTCCTTGACGGCAATGATCTTCACCTTGACGGTCTGGCCTTCCTTAAGTACAGCCGACGGATGCTTGATGCGCTGCTGGCTGATCTGCGAGACATGGATCAGGCCGGAGAGGCCGTTCCCGAGATTTACAAACGCGCCGTAAGGCTGCAGCGTCTCCACCGTACCCTCAGTCACAAGGCCGACCTGTACGTTGGAGATTTTCTTTTTGCGCTCCTCCTCGGCTTTCTCGCGCAGAATGTCGCGCGCGGAGAGCACAAGACGCTTCTCCTCGGGATCTGCTGTGATAACGCGGACCTCGATCTCACGCCCGACAAACTCGTCCAGATTTTCCACATAGTTCAAGGAGAGCTTGGAGGCCGGGATAAATCCGCGGACGCCCTCGACGTATGTAGTCACGCCGCTCTTGACCGCTTCGCTGATCTTGACGGTAATGTTGGACTGGTCCTTCTGAAGCTGCTGCAGACGCTCCCAGCCGAGCACGGCGGCCGCTGCCTTCAGGGAGAGCTGGATGCGGCCCTGCGCGTTATCGCGGCGGATCACGGTCGCGGAAACGGGCTGACCGACTGTAAAGCTCTTAAGCGAGAAGGACGGATCGTCGCTGGCGTCCTCGAGACGCACTACGCCCTCGGCGTGAATGCCGAGATCTACGATCAGTTCCTCCTCGGAGACGCCGATCACCGTGCCGTTCAGGATGTCTCCCTCGTGAATCGGCTTCATGGAAGCCGCGATTGCGTCTTCATAGTCGGCCATACTCTCTGCAGGCGCCGCGGGCTTCTCCGCTGCTTCCGGCGCTGCGGATACCTCGGGCACATCGGGCGTCGCCGGGATCTCGGGCTCTTTGCTCATGGTTGTCTGTTCTGTCAAAATCTCTTCACTCATAAATCTGATTGCCTCCGTTTGCAAAATATTTGGATCTCAATCCATATGTTGTCTCTATTTTAACACAGCATTTGCCATTTGAATACCAGAAAAAAGCGAAAAAACAGAAAATTGTTTCACAAACAGAAGAATAAGTGATATACTGAGAGCTGAAAGGCGGGAAACGTATGGAAACGGTCATCGCAAGGATGTGCGACGGTATAAATGAAGCGGAAATCAGCCGCGCCGGGGAGATTCTGCGCAGAGGCGGGCTGGTCGCTTTTCCCACAGAGACGGTGTACGGGCTCGGCGCGAACGCGCTGGACGCGGAGGCGGCCGGGAAGATCTACCGGGCGAAGGGCAGGCCGTCGGACAATCCCCTGATCGTACATATCGCGGACTGGGACGCGATCTATAAGATCGCCGCGGAGATTCCGGCGGAGGCGAAGCTGCTGGCGGACGCGTTCTGGCCGGGGCCGCTGACGATGATCCTGAGAAAATCAGACGTGGTTCCTCCTGCGACGACGGGCGGGCTTGACACGGTGGCGGTGCGGCTGCCGGATCATGCGGTGGCGCGCGCGCTGATCCGCGCGGGAGGCGGCTATGTGGCTGCGCCGAGCGCGAATACCTCCGGACGGCCGAGCCCGACAAAGGCAGAGCATGTCGCGCAGGATATGGATGGGGTGATCGATATGATCATCGACGGGGGCGATGTGGAGATTGGCATTGAATCAACGATCGTCGATCTGACGGACAGGACTCCGACGATCCTCCGGCCGGGATACATCAGCCGGGAGATGCTCGGCAGGGTACTCGGGACGGTGGAAGTCGACCGCGCGCTGATCTCGGAGGACTCGGATCTGCGGCCGAAGGCGCCGGGGATGAAGTACCGTCATTACGCACCGAAGGCGCAGCTCTTTATCGTGCAGGGACCGCAGCAGCTTGTCCGGGTGAAGATCAATGCACTGGCTGAGGCGAACAAAGCGGCCGGTCTTCGCACAGGCGTGATCGGCACCGACGAGTCGCAGGGCTTTTACGCGAACGCCCTTGTGAAGTCGATCGGCTCCCGCCAGGATGAGGGCTCGATCGCCCGGCATCTGTACGGTATCCTGCGGGAGTTCGACGAGTCTGAGGTCAGCGTGATCTACTCGGAGGCGTTTGACACGCTGCAGATGGGACAGGCCATCATGAACCGCCTGATCAAGGCCGCGGGACATCAGATCATCTCTGTATAAAAAGCGGCCGGCAATATACAGCGTATTTTTCAAGGAGTCGATTGGTTTGAAAAGGTACGACAGATTAATTTTTGTGAGCAACGGCGATACTGCGCTCGGCCCGATGGCGGAGGCGATCTTGCAGAACAAATTTCTGATGGATGTACTGGAGGTGACTTCCAGAGGGGCGGTCGTTCTCTTTCCGGAGCCGGTCAACCCGAAAGCGGAGGCGGTGCTTGTCAGCAATGGACTGACGATGAAGGATCATGTGAGTGCGCCGCTTCTTCCGGAGGACTTTGACGAGCGGACGCTGATCCTGGCGACGGGTGAGAGCGTGAAGCAGAAGCTGAAGAATCAGTTCGGGGAGCTCGCCGCGGGGGTAAAGACGATCGCGGAGTTCACCGGGGAGGGGCGCGACGTGTCGAATCCGTACGGAGGCGGGCTCGCGGACTACGGGGTGAGCTTCGGGGAATTGGATGTGCTGATTGCGAGGCTCGCGTTACTGTTGAATGAGGAGGAATTATTATGTTAGCAATCGGATGTGACCAGGGCGGCTATGAATTAAAATTGGAGATTCTGAAATACCTTGACGGCAAGGGAATCGCGTACAAAGACTGCGGCACCTACTCGCCTGATTCGGTGGATTACCCGATCTATGCGAGGGCGGTCGTGAAGGAGATCCTCTCCGGGAATTGTGAGAAAGGCATTATCATCTGCGGCACCGGAATCGGCGTCTCGATGGTTGCGAACCGCTATAAGGGAATACGCGCCGCGCTCTGCGGCGACTGCTTCAGCGCGGAGGCGACCAGGCTTCACAACGACGCGAACGTTTTGACGATGGGCGCGCGCGTGGTGGGTCCGGGCCTTGCGTGCAAGATTGTGGAGACCTTCCTGAACACGCCGTTCTCCGGCGAGGAGAGGCATGTGCGCAGGATAAAGATGATCGATGAGACTGATGAAATGTGACGATAACACATGTAGACAGCTGCGGGACAAAGCGGACGGGCGCCTTACCCACAGATGTCTTCCAGATCGATGAGCCATACATTGCCGGCTTCGCGCGCGGCGAGGCGCAGCTCCTCCGAAAAGCTGGAGGTGGAGAAGATACAGCAGTAGCGTTTTAGCTTTCCAAAAGCGTCGAGCGGCATCAGGAGCCGGTCGAGCAGCTCCTTTCCGGCAGGCCCGGCTGAGCTGTGGCAGACGCCGAGCACCGCCTGCTCTTCATCTGCCGCCACGAGCGGGATGCGAAGGAACGGTTCGCGTTTTGTGCCGCCGGTCCACCATGCGCCGGCGTGTTTGTAGACGAAGGGCGTCTGACCGGTACCGGCCAGGCGTTCCAGATATTCCGCGCAGACGGACTCAAAGACAGGGAGTAGGTATTCGTCCAGCGAGGGCAGAACCTGCTGCTCATATACCTGCCTGCCGCGGCCAAAGAGGATCTCGCTGAGATTCGGACCGACGAAACGGTACCAGAAGCGTGTCATATGGTCGGCAAATTGATAGCGGACTTTTTTCAGGGATTCCCCGGTCGCGGGGAATTCTTTTCGTATAAGGCCGAGCGAGATCAGCACGCCCAGATATTTCGCGCATTTGTTTGTGCCGACCGAAGCCTTTTCCGCGATGTCGGTCAGCTTTGTATAGCCGGACGCGATGATCTCGAGCAGGAAATTGTAGGTCGAGATCTCTCTGAGCTCCCGGTGCAGAGTGTCAAGCGGCGCCGTGAGCATCGGGGCGTCCGGGCTGAAGAACAGCCTCAGGATATTTTCACGCACAGACAGCTTCGTCTGGATCTGCGGCGTGCAGAAGGGGAACCCTCCGGTAATGCCGTACAGGAGGAGCTGCTCCTTCGGGGCGTAGCCGGACAGATAGGGTCGGCAGGCGGAGAACGGGAGCACATCGAGAAACGCGCGCGCCGTGATCGCGTCGAACGGCTCGCGAATCGGCTCAGCCATCAGCTCGCCGGCGTAGCCGACAGACGAGCTGGAGACGATGAGAAACACCTTTCCGGTCTGAAAGTCGTGATGCACTGCCTGCGTGAACGCCTGCATAAAGCCGGGACAGTTTCGGTCGAGATTCTGGAACTCGTCAAGCACAATAATGAGACGCCGCGAGAAGGAATAATCTGAGAGATAGGCAAATGCCTGCTCCCAGCTCGTGAAGGCTTCCGGCATTTTTTTGGAATTCAGACAGAGGGCCGCCTGGCGGTGGAATGCGTTCAGGTGCCCCTCGGGAACCGTCTCCTGCGCGGAGTAAAACAGCGTCGCCCTATCGCGGCAGAATTCGCGGATCAGGCTGGTCTTGCCGGTTCCGTAGCGTCCGTAGAGAAAGATAAAAGAAAACTGGACCCGGTTGTACAGGGCGTTTAATTTCTTGATATCATTTGCAAAAAAGGAATTCATGATCGTGCTCCTTGCCATAAGGGTGGCCGACGACTGCCGTCAGGCCGGCAGAAACGGCGTTTTCAAGCGGTGCTTTCTTTATCCTCAGTATAGTAGACCGCCCGGATAATGTCAATAAAAAGCAAACTCATAATATGATATTTTCGTAAAAAATTGTCACTTTTTTAAGAATCTTTTTATTTACGTGGCAAAAAGAATGTACTATACTATACACGACGTATTATGTTTTCAACGGGTTCATAAGACAGTTTGAGCATAGCAGAGTGATTTTATATGCCCAGATCGTGCGCCGCTGCTTGTCTGGTGATTGGCGGTGATATGGCCTGAACAGGGAGGATTTATAATGAGTAAGAGGTTTAGAAAATTTGCGGCCGTTGTTTTGGCGTCGGCCTTGTTTCTGCAGAACGGGGCGTTAAATCTGGCTGAAGAAGGACAGCCGGAGACTTCGGCGGAAGCCGTGACTGAAGCGCACACAGAGGCTCCTGCGGAGGCTCCAACAGAGAAAGTGACAGAGGCTCCTACAGAGGCTTTGACGGAGAAGCCGACAGAGGCTCCTACGGAGAAACCGACGGAGGCCCCTACGGAGAAACCGACGGAAGCGCCGACGGAGGCTCCTGCCGGGAAGCCGGCGGAGACCCAGACGGAGAAGCCGACGGAAGCCCCGGCCGAGACTTCGACAGAAAAACCTGCCGAGGGACAGACGGAAAAGAAGACAAAGAAGCAGACTGAGAAAGAGACCTCAAAGGAAACCGAAGAGCAGACGGAGCGGTCGGAGCGTGAGAATGACGGGAAGAAGATCTCCGCGGGCGATCTGGTCAAAGAGTTGAAGCAGGCGCTGCCGTATCTGTTTGCGGCGAAGCAGGTCAATGCGCCGGACGAGCTTCTGGAAGGCCAGGAGGTGGCGAAGGACGCCGAGGGCGAAGCGCTTTTGAAGGAACTAGAGGATTTTTCCCTGGAGCTTGCGAACGCGAAGTCTTCCTCGGACGTATGTGTGATCAATCTATATGCGGATAAGGATGGCAAGCTGGACATCGCGCAGCTGGATGAGAAGTTCAGCGATCATGTGATCGATGTCACAGAGCAGTATTATGTGGTGAATGTGATCGCGTACAGCGCGGATCAGAAGCTGAATTTTTCCGGGTACACAATGAAGCTGTCCGGGGAGACGGTGAATTATACGAAGGGCACTGAGCCAGGCGATATTCTTTACAATTTTGCCGCGATGGACGATGAGGGCGAGATCTCCGGATATGAGGGAAGCTTGACGCTCGGCGGTGCGGATCGTCTGCAGGGAGCTTTCCTTGCGCCGCAGGCGAGTGTTACTGTGAATGCGAAGCTTGCGGGCGCGGTGTATGCCGCCGATGTGACGGTGACGGATTCTGTGGAGGAGCTTCTGCAGATTGCTTTTGCCAAAGGGCGCAAGCTGGAGGAAGAGACGCAGTCTGGTTCGGAGGAGCAGACAGAAGAGTCCACAGGCGAGACGACCGCGGCAGAGTCAGAGGCCGCGCAGACGGAAGAATCTGAGACGGAGAAGAACGCCTTGCAGGGGGAGGACCCCGGCAACGGAAGCGATGGGATTCTTCCGATCGCGGATGAAAACGGGGGTTCGACCTCGACGCAGACTCCGGGCCAGGATCAGGAGCCGGAGACAGGATCGGGCGTCTTCAGCGATTCGCTGGAGGTAATGTTCGACGGCCAGACGCTGAAGGCGCTGGGCGACGACAGCGGCGATAAGCTTCCGGATATCGCGGTATTTAAGAAGACGACTACGACACCGACAGAGGGTGAATCGCAGGGCACTACTCAGACAACGTATGAATTAGTAGAAGGAACGAAGACCAAGTCGGCGTTTGCGGCGGACGGCCAGGAGGGGAAGCTTACCATCGAGGGCTTGAAGCCGGGAACCTATGTACTGGGTCTGGTTGACGGGAACGATCAGCTGGTGGGACCTGCGCAGGGACAGGATTCTGTCTGGCCTGTTTTGCGCCAGAAGGATGGAACAGCGATGGAGCCGGGCAGCTTGGAATTTACCATACCTGAGTCGGTGTCGTCCGGGACGCCGTCGACTTCGCCTTCGGAAGGGTCGGGGACAGAAGGGACGACGGTTACACTGTCGGGACTGGTTTTGGATTACGGAAGCAGCAGCGAAAATTATCCGTCCGCTTTCTATTATGAGGCGACGATTACTCTGACGAAGAAGCTGCTGGACAGCAAGGGCAAAGCAGCGAAATCTTCTGAGATCTTCTACGCGGGACTGTTCACGGATGCGGAGCATAAGCTTCCGGTGACAGAGACTGTGGCGGACGCTACGGCGGGAACTGCGCCGACTCCAAAGGCGGTCATACTTACCTTCAGCATGGACAACAAGGATTCCGTGGAGGTTACCCATACGCTGAAGGCGACGGCCTCTCCGATGACGTTTTATGTCGCTGAGACAGACCAGCTTGGAAATGCGATCACGACGAGTAGCGGAGCTCTCAGCTACGAGATCACGCTGCAGGGCGCCGACGCGACGGCAGCCGAAGAGGCGAACCAGATAAACGCTACGGGACAGGTCACGCTGGACATAAAGAATCCTGCGGGGAAAGCTACGATCACGAATCAGCTGAATCCGCCTGTCGTCAAAGTCGGCGTATTGCATGGAAAGAAGCAGCTGTCCGGCGTGACTCTGGTAATCAAGGATGAGAAAGGAAAGATTAAGGCTGTCATAGACGGGAAAAAGGTCTTCCAGTCTGCGGCGGATTACATTACATTGCCGGAGGGTTCGGTTGAGGCAGGGAAGACCTATTACCTGTCTGAGGTCAATGCGCCCGACGGCTATGCTCCGGCGGCGGACGTTCCGTTTACGCCGGAAGACGGCAAGGAGATCACGGTTTCGCTCACACAGGAGACCCTGAAGTCCACGGATTACAAGCTTACCGTGGCCAAGCAGGTGTATAGCGGGCAGTATCAGCTGTACGCGCAGGATCCGAATAACAGTTATCTGAAAAACCGCACATTCTATGTCGCGCTGTTTCAGGATTCCACTCATTTGATTAAGGTCAGCGACGTCAAAAAGATCGTGACGAGCGGGTTGAGTACCTCCGTGACATTTGAGAATCTGAAGAATAAAGAGACCTACTACGTAGCGGAGACGGATGAGTACGGCGAGGTACAGAAGGCCACGTCCGGACATCAGATTAAGTATACGAACGACGGCAGAGTGCCGATGGACGCGAAGGAAAAGACGGAGACGATTCAGAATATCTACAACAAGCGACCGGCCGGATACCGCTATAGCGGCACGGTGACGATTACAAAGCGTGTGACGAATGAGGCTGGATCAGCAAAGAAGGTGACAGAGACATTCTACGTGGGAATGTTCCGGAACGCCGATTACTCTGACAAACCGGCAGCGATCATCAGCTTGAATCTGAATGACGCGTCAGGCGCTTCCGTGAGAAGAAGAATCTTGCTTTCCGGCGATAAGGCGGCCACGTACTATTTTGCCGAGGTCGACGCGAACGGGAACCGGGTGGACACTATCGACACGTTTGCGTATAATGTGTCGATCGATCAGCCGTCCGTGACGATTGCGCGCGGCGAGGATAAGAAGGTCACGGTCACGAATCAGCAGAAATCCTCCAAGGTGACATTGTACCTGACAAAGAGAGTGTATCAGGGCACGGCGCTGCATCCGGTGACGGATACCTTCTATATGGGATTGTTCCAGGACGCGCAGTTCACAAAGCTTTATACACAGCCGATCCCGCTGAGTCTGAAGAATCAGAGTGAGCTCACGCTGAAGCTCACACTGAATCTTGGGACGAAGGATAGTGCGGCTATTTACATTGCAGAGACGGACAAGAGCGGCCATGTCATCCGGAATGAGAGTCAGTTCGGATATAATATCAGGGCGGTCAATTCGACGGCGGTATTCACGCAGCAGACGCGCGAGATCCAGACGATCTTCCTGAATTCGATTTATGGCTCCGCCTCGGACGATGACTGGAAGGAGATCATGTCAGATGAGAACAATATCCCGTCGTACGGTGGAAGCGACGGCTGGTTCGGCGGGAATGGAGAGATTGATCCGAATGTAAATACCACTGCGGCGCAGACCGGAGACGAGACCCCGATCGGTCTGTATATCGGGCTGCTCGCGGCGGCCGTGATCGTGCTGATTCTTCTGCTGATCTTCAGGATACGCAAAAAGAAGGACAGATAGGCAGACTACGGATCAAGGAATAATCGCCGGATCCCTGCAATAGGTATAGTAATAAACCTGTTGGGGGTCATTGCGGTGAGGCGACCGAACGAAGAAACAAAAAATAATATGGGCAGGGGAATGCCGGAGTTTTCTTCCGGCATCCCTGCAAAAATAATCCGGTACCTGATGCTGTTCATGCTTCTGGTACTGGTTTTTATTGTCTCTGCATACGCGGGGAGCATGAAAAAGGCAGAGCAAAACGGGAAGAATCAAAGCCCGCCCGAAAGTCCGGGAGGTGGGATGGGAGGAGCGGAAAATTCCGGACAGGAGGAAGCGGAGCAGACAGGAAGCGAACAGGAAATGACAGGGCAGGAAGATGCTACACGGGATGAATCACGGCAGGGCACGAAGGGGACAATTGTTCTCGACGCCGGGCATGGCGGATTTGATCCCGGAGTGTTGGGTGCAAGCGGGATCTCGGAGCGGGAGCTCAATCTTGTCTTTGCGCAGAAGCTTGAAAAACTGCTCATAGAAGAAGGGTATCGTGTCGTGCAGACCAGGCCGACTGAGGCAGGGCTTTATGACGAGGGACAGACGCATAAGAAGGCGCAGGATATGCAGCGCCGTTGCGCGGTCATAGAGAAGGAACAGCCGCTTGTGTCGGTCAGCATTCATCAGAACAGCTATCCGGACAGTTCGGTCAGCGGCCCGCAGGTATTTTATTACGGGACGTCAAAGGAAGGGGAGCGTCTGGCAACATGCATCCAGAGCTGCATGAACGAGCAGCTCGAGGTGAAAGCTCCGAAGAAGCAGAAGGGAAATGAATCCTACTATATTCTGAAGCGGTCGGCAGGAACGACGGTGATCGTGGAATGCGGTTTTCTCACGAACCCGGAGGAGGAAAAAATGCTTCGGGATGAGGGATATCAGGATCGTGTGGTGAGCGCGATTCGCGACGGGATTCTGAAGTATCTGGAGGATGAAGAAGCCGTATGAAAAGAGGAATATTACAAAACAAATTTTGAGCTTTGCAATTTCTCCTCAATCGGAAACAAAAGCTTTGCGTTTTTGTGAATTACCACGAAAATCCAATAATCTTTATATAGATTTTCTTGACGTTCCGGAGGTTGTCGTGTATTGTAAATGTGAGGGAGTCCATCACGGAGGACGACCGGTTCTGTGCCCTGAACATGCATCAATTCGGGGCATAAAATAGCTGAGGGGGAGGTGGCGCGACGACGGCAGGACAGCTGCAGTGCCGAAAGAAAATCCGCAGGCCGGGTGTGATCCGGGATTTTGCGGAACAGGGAGACAGTTTCGCTGTTTTCCGGGGATTGACAGTAAACACGAGGCAGATTATAAACGAAATGTCAGGGTAATACAATGAAACAAAAAAGAAAATGTATCAAAGGCAAACCTGTCGAAAGGCAGGGACGCAAAGCCAAGGGTCTAAGGTCGCCGTGTGATAAGGCGCGCGGGACTATGACAGCCGGTTGCCATATTTCTTAAAATGCAGTGTAATATTTCTATTTCGTCCTTCGGAGGTATCATGTCCGGCGGGCAGAATTCCTGTAACAGGAAATATGGACCCGACACAGACAACTGCGTTTTGAGTTGAGAAGGAGGGTTTCAGTATGAAAATGAAAAAATGGGTAAAGTGTTTACTGATGACGATGGCGCTCATGATGGCCATCAACGTGGGGGCAATTGCCACGACGATTCCGGCTACTGCGAAAGCAAAGACAGAGACCGTCAAAAAAGGAACAAAATTCTGGAAGGGCAATCTCCAGTATAAGGTTTCATCCCTCAAGGGGAAAAAAGGAACCGCCACGCTGATCGGCGCAAAGTCCAAAGTGACTTCCGTGAGTGTGCCGAAGACAGTAAAGACGGGAAAGTATACGCTGACCGTAACGGCGATCGGCGACAATGCGTTCAAGGGCTGTAAGAAGCTGAAAAAAGTAGCGACGAACACGGTGATCAAGGAGATTGGTAAGAATGCGTTCAAGGGCTGCAAGAAGCTTGAGACAGTGGACATTAGGAGCAAATCGCTCAAGAGTGTTGGGAAGAACGCGCTGAAGGGGATCGCGAAGACAGCGGTAGTGAAGGTACCGGAAGGGAAGGATGCTTCCTACGAGAAGCTTCTGAAGGTGCCTGTACAGACTCCGGCTGAGGAGAAAGCGACTGAGGCGGTGAAGGAGGCAGAAGCCCCGAAGACTCCGGCAACGGAAGCTCCGAAGGCAGTCTCGACTCCGGCAGAGACGAAGACAGAGACTCCGAAGGCTGCGGAGACGCCGGAAGCAACACCAGCTCCGGCAGGGACGAAGACAGAGACTCCGAAGGCTGCGGAGACACCGGAAGCGACGCCAACTCCGGAAGAGCCTGAGACGAAGGTCCAGAAGGCGACCGAGGCAGAGACCGAGAAGGCGACGCAGAAGGCAATCGAGGTGGAGACTCAGAAGGAGACCGAGAAGGTAACCGAGGCGGAGACACAGAAGGCGACCGAGACAGAAGCTCCAAAGGCTCTGGAAACGACGCCGACTCCTGCGCCGACACCAAGCCCGGAAGTGAAGGAGCCGCAGACAGTGCCGGGTATTCCGGAGGGACCATCGTTCGATGAGCCTGCAGAGCCGGAGCTGAAAGAAGCAGAGCCTGTAACCTGTGGAGCAAAGCATCTTGGACTTGTGGTTGTAGAGTCGGTAGCACCGACCTGCACCGAGCCGGGAAGCAGTTCTTATGAGTACTGCACAGTCTGCGGCTACAAGACAGAGCCGATTCCAATTTCCGCGCTTGGACATGAGCTTGTGCACCATGCGGAGATTCCGGCGACCTGCACCACAGCGGGACAGACGGCATACGATACCTGCGCGCGCTGCGATTACGCGACAGCTTCGCAGACAATCGAACCGCTTGGCCACAGCTATGGTGACTGGGCTGTCGTGGAGGAAGCGACCTGTACGGCATCCGGAACGGAGGAAAAGACCTGCGCGACCTGCGGCGCGAAAGAGACCCGCCCAGTTGCGGCAAAGGGTCATACATTGGGCGAAGCGACGATCGAGCCGATTCCGGGCAGCGCTTACTATGGCAGAGTCGTGCGCAGATGTACTTCCTGCGATTACGTGGAGAAGAGCAATTACTCTGTACATCGGACGGATGTGTATCTGCCGCTGGAGGATATTCCGGCGACCTGTACGCAGCCCGGCAGGATAAACAGAAGCTATTGCCCGCACTGCAACGAGGAACGCTTTAGCTACGTGAAGCCGCTCGGACATAAGTACTCCGATGAGAGAACCTACGAAGAAGGCACCTGTGTGAAGGCTGGCATCAGCTACAGAAAGTGCGTGCGTGAAGGCTGTAATGCGAGGATCGATGTACAGGAGACTGTGAAGGCGGAAGGACATCAGTGGGAAGACTATACGGTTGCGGCCACTTGCACTCAACCCGGATTCGAGGGACGCAAATGTAAGCTTTGCGGCGAGCTGGACGGTGAGGAGAAAGGCGCGCTCGGACACAAGTACGAGACGACAATCACTGAGGCGACCTGCCTGACCAACGGCACAAAGAAAGATGTCTGCAGCGTTTGCGGAGACACGAAGGTGGAGACTCTCGCAGCGGTCGGTGAACACCAGTGGGTGGAGCATCCGGCGAAAGAGGCAACTTGTGTTGAAGACGGACATTCCGCGTATACGCAGTGTTCTGTATGCGGAGCGTATAAGGGCAATGTGGTGCCGGAGACTTATGCGGCGAATGGACAGCATACATGGGTACCGAATGTCGCGCTGTGCAACTTTATGAGCACATATGATCTTCCGAAAAATAAGTGCAATTGTGAGGGAAACGATTGGAACGACGTCTTTGTGCAATGTGCAGACTGCTTGACAACAAAGATTGATACGGTACTGCATGGACACAAATGGACCGAGGATGAATCCCATGCAGAAGGATTCTGTGAATATGTAAAAGCTGCAAATGCTGATCTTTCTAAAATGAGCTTTTATATATTGAGCGCTTCTTTCCTCGTGGAAAAGACGGTTATGGAGAACAAAAATTGGAGCGTGTCAAAGAATTCAGCAAATATCGATGTGTTTGATGTTGAGGTAGGCAGCAAAAAATACGTATGTATTAACATACGCCGAAGAGCTGAAGGATTATTCTCAAATCGTGCAAGCGATATGCAGATTCCGGGTTACACTTGGGTTCAGGTGACGGGAATAGGCAGCGATGTTCAGACAGGAAGTCAGTATGTAGGCAGTGATACTCCGTTTTGCATGCTTGACCGGTGCGTTTTTTTGGCGGTCGAAGGCAGTGAAAAGGAGTGCGAGGCCAAAAAGTGGACAAAAATGAACATCGAGAAAAATGCGGATAGTTCGCAGATTAAATCTGCTGCGGCAAGCGAATCCGTCACGGAGAAAGAGACTGATCTGGCAGCTCTGAACATGGAAGCGGTTGCGGCGGATGCTGAAGGAACTCCGCAGGTGATCCACGGTGAGATGCATGTCGATCTGTTCGGGACGACTCCGACGGTTGACGATCCGGGCCATGAGGCGCATGATGTGACGCATCACGAGGATCCATTGGTGGAACCTGAGAGTACGATGTCGCAGGGGACAGAACTGGCAGGCTGATATTTCAGTCGGATGTACAAAAACAATTGAAGCATTTCGAGGGGTCGCCGCAGGAATCTGCGGCGGCTCTTTTGTGCGCAGACTCGTGGCTGGGATTCAGCGTCCTTACGTACTATGCGAGCGAGTTTTATAAAAGCGGGTTTGTGATCTGGACATATTTGTGCGGGATCGCGACATTGCCAAAATCTTCCCAGCTGAATTTCTTGACGTTTTTCCTGTTCTCGTGTATTGTGGATAATGAGGGAATCTATCACGGAGGTTCCCCGGTTCATGTTCTGCAGTGCAACAAAGAGAAGCATAAAAATCTAGCGGGGAGGTGATACGGGAAAGGCAGGACAGACATAGAGTGTCCAGAAGAATACCGGGCATCTGGTGATTCTTTGCAGAATTTGGCAGTAAACACGAGGCATAAGTATTTTATGATTAAGACGAGACAATACCGAAATGTAAAAAAAGAAAATGTTTTAAAGGCAAACCTGTCGAAAGGCAGGGACGCAAAGCCAAGGGTCTAAGGCCACGCTAAGCTTTACATGTGCGGCTATGACAGCCGGTTGCCATATTTCTTAAGAGCAGCACAAGGTTTTATAGCAGCGCCGGTCCGAAGTCGCGAATCATCAAAGCGAGACATAAGGCAAAAGAGAAAAGTTGAAACGGGCGGCGCATAATCCCTGGGTGTGATATCCTTGGGAGAAAATTCCTGTGACAGGAAATATGGACCCGACACAGACAACTGCGTTTCGAGTTGAAAAGGAGGGTTTCAGTATGAAAACGAAAAAGTGGTTAAAGTGTTTACTGATGACGATGGCACTCATGATGGCCGTCAACGTGGGGATAACAGCCACGGCGATCCCGGCTACTGCGAAAGCAAAGACAGAGACCGTCAAAAAAGGAACAAAATTCTGGAAGGGCAATCTCCAGTATAAGGTTTCATCCCTCAAGGGGAAAAAAGGAACCGCCACGCTGATCGGCGCAAAGTCCAAAGTGACTTCCGTGAGTGTGCCGAAGACAGTAAAGACGGGAAAGTATACGCTGACCGTAACGGCGATCGGCGACAATGCGTTCAAGGGCTGTAAGAAGCTGAAAAAAGTAGCGACGAACACGGTGATCAAGGAGATTGGTAAGAATGCGTTCAAGGGCTGCAAGAAGCTTGAGACAGTGGACATTAGGAGCAAATCGCTCAAGAGTGTTGGGAAGAACGCGCTGAAGGGGATCGCGAAGACAGCGGTAGTGAAGGTACCGGAAGGGAAGGATGCTTCCTACGAGAAGCTTCTGAAGGTGCCTGTACAGACTCCGGCTGAGGAGAAAGCGACTGAGGCGGTGAAGGAGGCAGAAGCCCCGAAGGCTCCGGCAACGGAAGCTCCGAAGGCAGTCTCGACTCCGGCAGAGACGAAGACAGAGACTCCAAAGGCTGCGGAGACGCCGGAAGCAACACTAGCTCCGGCAGGGACGAAGACAGAGACTCCGAACGCTGCGGAGACACCGGAAGCGACGCCGACTCCAGAAGAGACAGAGCTGGAATCTCTGAAGGAAACTGAGATGGAGATACCGGAAGCGACGCCGACTCCGGAAGAGCCCGAGATGAAAGCCCAGAAGGCGACCGAGACGGAGACGCAGAAGGCGACCGAGGCGGAAACACAGAAGGTGACCGAGGCGGAGACACAGAAGGCGACTGAGGCGAAGACGCAGAAGGTAACCGAGACGGAGACGCAGAAGGCGACCGAGACGGAAACGCAAAAGGCGACCGAGAAGGTAACCGAGGCGGAGACACAGAAGGCGACTGAGACGGAAGCTCCGAAGGCTCCGGAAACGACGCCGACTCCTGCGCCGACACCAAGCCCGGAAGTAGAATCGGAAGCTCCGGCTCCGAAACCGTCTGTAAAGAGAGCCCCATCTGTCTCGAGGAAACAGGCATCGACTTCGGAACCGAAGGCAGAGCAGACAGAAACAGAAGCTGCGACAGCCCCGAAGGAGACTGAGACGAAAGCGCCTGCAGTGACACCGGCTCCGGAGACGGAAGCTCCTGTTCAAACTGAGGCGAAGAAAGAGGAAACGGAAGCCCCTGCGCAGACTGAGGCGAAGAAAGAGGAGACGGAAGCTCCGGCTCAGACAGAAACGGAAGCCCCGACAGAGACCGAGCATGTGTGTGAGTTTACCTGGGTTGTGACAAAGGAGCCGTATTGCGGATACCTTGGTTATGACATGACCTGGCGTGACACTGGAAGCAGAACCGGCACCTGTGAGGTATGCGGCAAGACGGTGAAGGAAGGCCTCAGAGCTGAGCATGATTTTGAGGATTCTTACGTAGCGCCTACCTGCACAATGGATGGTTATTATAAGTGCAAGGTATGCGGCTATAAGGATACCGAAAATGCGGGGAAAGCTCTGGGACACGACATGCAGCATTTTGAAGTCGCGCCTACATGTACTGAGGATGGATATTCCTATGATCAGTGCAGCCGCTGTGGCAAGATTGCGAACAAGACGGTGACAGCGAAAAAGCTTGGACATGACTATTCGGGCGAGGTTACTGTACTGAAGGAAGCCACCTGTATGGCGGACGGTCAGCAGTTGACCGCCTGTGCACATGAGGGTTGTACTGCAACATGGTCAAAGCGCATTCCGAGGCTTGGGCATGAGTTCCTGAAAGAGGAGTTCCCGGCGACCTGTACAGAAGATGCGAAGACTGTGACGACCTGTAAAAACTGTGATTACAAGGATGTAAAGGTCGATTATGGCACTGCGCATCATACTCTGGTAGAGGAAGGACAGGTAGCAACGTACGGAGCAAGATCTGCGTTCAGGGTAAAGGCCTGCATAGCTGAAGGCTGTGATTACACCGAGGTAGATGAGGTTGACCAGACCTCTCACAGCAGCCATACTCATTGGGTCGATGTAGATACTCTTAAGAAAGAGCTTGAGGAAAAAGGCGAGGAGACGACAAAGCTTCCTCTGGCGCAGGGTGTGCTGGCGGCCAACAGTGTGATCAATGGGCAAAAAAGAATCCGGACAGAGATTTGTAAGGACTGCTTCGATTTGCCAGAGCGTAAATATGAGCTTCGCTACACGTACCAGGAAAACGGTACAGGCGATTGGATCTCATGGGAGCAGACCTCCTGTTATAAGAACGGTAAGGGTCATACTTGGGACGAGAGTCTTAAAGGCAAGGACGGCAAGTCTACGCTCTGCCGTGTATGCGGAATGACAAAGCCTGCAGAACAAGGGCTTGGCAGCAGCCTGGTATGGGATGCCAGCTTTACGGCGGATTCCGAGAAATGCGTCGGATTTAAGCTGCCAAACGGCGGCGTATATGCTACCGCCCTGCTTACTTCAAAGGCAAGCTATCCCTTGAAAGTGACAGCGCCGGAGGCAAAACCGGGCTATGAGTTCCAAAAGTGGACATGGAAGACTGCGGATAATCAGGAGCATTCATCTGAAGATCCTGAGCTGACAGTGCCCTGTGATCTTATGAACGTCGTCTTCACCGCGCATTATGCACAGGAAGGACAGACGGAGTCGGCTATGGAACTGGAAGCTGATGAGCTTGCAGCAGCAAGTGTGCCGCAGAGCATACATGAGGAACTGCATGTCGACTTGGCCGGAGTGCTGGACGCCGACCTGTCTACGGCTGGTCACGAAGAGCATACTGTGACGGATCACAGTGATCCTCTGGTAGAATCTGAGGACACTGCAGCGCTTGAGGCAGGATTGACAGGCTGAGATTTTAGCCGGATGTACAGAAACAATTGAGGCATTACGAGGGGCCGTCGCATGAATTTGCGGCGGCCTTTTTATACGCAAACTTTCCCACTCTTTCCCAGCTGGATTTGCTTGACAAGATGTGAAAAGTAGTATAGTATGGCAGTAGCAAGAGAAATTGCAAAAGGCAAACCTGTCGAAAGGCAGGGACGCAAAGCCAAGGGTCTAAGGCCGCCGCAGGGCAGAACCTGCAAAGCTATGACAGCCGGTTGCCATATTTCTATGAGCGAAGACGACATAGGGATTTTTTGGTGACCGCTGATTTTAAGAATTCAGCGGTTTTTTATGCAAATTATGGAAAAGAGTCCTATATGACGTGCTCCAGAGAAATGGCTCATCGAAACCTGAAGAATTGTTATTTGAATGAGGAGGATGAAGCTATGAAGATGAAGAGATGGATGAAATGTTTGATGATGGTGTTGATGTTGACACTGTCAGTCGGCGCGGGAGTGGCTGGCATCGCGGTTCCGGTTGCGGCGAAGACTAAGACAGCTGCTGTCAAGAAAGGAACTACATTCTGGAGCGGCAATTATCAGTACAAGATCACTTCCCTGAAAGGGAAGAAGGGTACTGCGGCATTAATCAGCACGAAGTCGAAGAAGCTGTCTTCTGTGAATGTGCCTGAGACAGTGAAAAAAGGAAAGTATACGTTGACTGTCACTGCGATCGGCGATGGCGCGTTTAAGAACTGCAAGAAGTTGAAGACTGTCACGACGAACGCGAGCATGAAAACCATCGGAAAAAGCGCGTTCAGTGGATGTAAGAAGCTGCAGAAAATTGATATTAAGGGAACAAAGTTAAAAGAAGTGGGCAAGAACGCACTAAAGGGTATCGCAAAAAAGGCGGTAATTCAGGTTCCCGAAAAGTCAGAAAAATCATATGGAAAATTATTTAAGGGCAAGGGACAGAGCTCTGCCGCATGTCTGACTGCATCGGAGACGGAGACAACGAAGACGATCTCGGCTCCAGAGCCGACAAGCGCTCCGCAGCCACAGATAGTTGCTCCGCAGTCTGGCAAGGCTCCGCAGCTGCAGACGGTTGCACCAAAGCTTAGCAATGCATCGACAATAGGCGAGACATTAGGTATGGACGAGACGTCGGCAGCGAGTAGTACGCCGAGCCTGGAGCCGGGCCCGACACCGAATCCGACTCCGGATGAGAATGGGCTCTATCACATGTCGTGGCATGAGGGGCATGCGCTGGAGAAGATTGAGGATACAGAGGCTACTTGTACAGAGCCGGGTTGTGTACATGTGGATTGCTATCGATGCACGGTATGCGAGAATACGGAATTTCATGCGATCAAGGACAAAGACCATATCGACGAAGAGAAACCTGCTCTGGGACATGATTGGAGTGAGCCAGTGGTTGAAAAAGAGCCGACGTGCACACAGTCCGGCCTGAAGGTCAAAACCTGTAAGCGCTGTGACGCGCGGGAGGAGGAAGTGATTCCGGCGACACTGGGAAATCATAAATTTGGCGAGTGGGTAGTGACTGTAGAGGCGAATTGTATCACGGTAGGCGAAAAGGTAAGGATCTGTGAAATCTGCGGGACGAAGGAGACAGAGCCGATCTTTAATGCTAAGCATAATTTTGAGCCTATGGATGATATTAAGCCGACCTGCGAAATGCCGGGAAGAGTTCATCGCACGAGATGTACGGTGTGTGGGGAGGAATCCTTCGGTATGGGAGCTAAGGCTCTGGGACATGACTGGGGTGAGCCTGTGGTTGAAAAAGAGGCGACCTGCACGACGCCGGGCTTGCAATCCAGACATTGCACGAGAGAAGGCTGCACGGCGACAACAGATGTAGAGGAGATTCCGGCGACGGGTCATACCTGGGAGTCTGAGAAGACGGACGCGACCTGCACAAGCTATGGATATACGTTAAAGAGCTGTACGAAGTGCGGAGCTACGGAGACAACAGACAGAGTTGCGCCGACCGGCCATCAGTGGGGTGATGAGATTGTCACAGAAGCGACCTGCGGCTTGGAGGGCACGCACAAAAAAGTCTGTGAGAAATGCGGCGCTGAGAAAGTGTTGAGCGTGACTCCCGCGACGGGACACGACTGGGTACTGAAAGAGAAGGTACCGGCGACCTGTGGGAAAGACGGATACGAGATATGGAAATGCAAGCACGAAGGCTGCAACCTTGAATCTAAAAAAACGTTGCCGATGACTTCCGATCACCATCGCTGGGTTCTTGAAGAAGACAGAAGAGGGCTGAGTCACTGCGCGGACTGTGGCAAAACATTTGATGAGTTTAAGAAAGAAAATCCGGAGTTGTTTAGGTGACTCTTAAAGAGTGACTAGATTGACAGTAATAGTTTTCGTGTAGATAAAGGATACCAAAAGAAGGAGCGTCCGATGAGGGCGCTCCTTTGGCTTTCAAGGACTTCCATTGGCTCCTGTTTTACTTAAAATAAAAAAGTATTTGAAAAGAAGAGCCAAAAATATTATAATATTGCAACTTAAAGGAATCCTCAATGTCAGGATACCTTCGGAGCTGCACAGAAAAGCAGCAATAAATGTACAAATTCGAAATGAGCAAGTCAGATAATATGCATTTTTGTATAATTTAGGAGGATGACTATGCGTGTAGGAATGGGATATGATGTGCACCGCCTCACAGAGGGGCGGAAGCTGATACTGGGAGGCGTTGAGATCCCGTATGAGAAGGGGCTGCTCGGACACTCGGACGCGGACGTGCTGGTCCATGCAATCATGGACGCGCTTCTGGGAGCGGCGGCGCTCGGGGATATTGGGAAACATTTCCCGGACACGGACGAGAGGTACCGTGGGATCTCCAGCGTCGTCCTGCTGAAGCGTGTCGCAAAGCTTCTGGAGGAGAAGTGTTTTGTGATCGAGAACATCGACGCGACCGTGATCGCACAGCGGCCAAAGCTGCTGCCTTACATGGAGCAGATGCGGACGAACATCGCTGACGCGCTGGGATTGGAGATGGGACGCGTCAACATCAAAGCGACCACGGAGGAAGGGCTTGGCTTTACCGGAAGCGGCGAAGGCATCTCGGCGCAGGCAGTCTGTCTGCTGCAACCGCTCGCGGATCTGATCGCGGACGATAGAATGCGCCCGGAAGCGGCGGTGTGCCCGCGCATGTATGCCGGTGCAGATTCCGCTGCGAACGACTCGGCATGCCCGGACGGATGCCCCGGCTGCAGAGGGTGCGCACAAGGGTGAGCTTGTAATTATTTTGCAGAAACTCCCTGCGAGAAGAATTTGTTTTTGACACAAACTAAGGGTGCAACACAAATTCTTGACGAAGGGAGTTTTTATTATGCAGGAAAATCTTGCAATTGCATCTGTTCCGGTGCAGGATTGGGGCGCGCTTTACGGGGAGGAAGAAGCGCTGCGCGTCGGCACAATATTTCAGGATCTGAACAAACCGTTCTTCGCGGCTTCGGGCGACGGGGCACAGAGCTGTCCGCATGGCGGAGAAACGGGCGCTGAAAAGCAGGGTTGTCTGCGCGGTGGAGAAACGGGCGCCAAAACGCAGGACGGACAGTGCGGGATCGGTGCCGGGAATATGCGGCAGGACACTTGCCGTGACGCGGCGGCCTCCTCGCAGCAGCAGGAGCGGGAGCACATGCTGGCGAGGATTCAGGAGACGAGCTTTGCTCTGGACGATGTGCGGCTCTATCTGGACACGCATCCGGACGATCGTCAGGGGCTGGCGCTTTTGAAAGAAAAACTGGCGGAGCGGAAGAGGCTGCTGCTGGCGTACACAGAGCAATTTTACCCGCTGACCGTGGATTGCATGGCGGATCTCTATGGAAAGGATCCGTCGTCGGAGTGCTATTGCTGGCAGAAAGGGCCGATGCCGTGGGAAGGGGCGTGTGTGTAAATGTGGATCTATGAGAAAAGACTGCAGTATCCGGTGAAGATCACGAAGACCTGCCCGAAGACGGCGCAGCTGATCATCAGCCAGTACGGAGGGCCGGACGGTGAGCTTTCCGCGTCGATGCGGTATCTGGCTCAGCGCTACACGATGCCATTGAAAGCAGTGGGCGGCCTGCTTACCGACATCGGCACGGAGGAACTTGGCCACATGGAGATCATCTGCGCGATGGTCTATCAGCTCACAAAGAACCTGACGCCGGAAGAGGCGAAGACGGCCGGATTTGACGCCTACTATATCGACCACACCACGGCGCTCTGGCCTCAGGCTGCGGGCGGCGTGCCGTTCACCGCGAAGGAGTTCCAGTCGAAGGGCGATGCGATCACCGACCTGACCGAGGACCTGGCCGCGGAGCAGAAGGCGCGCACGGTCTATGAGAACCTGCTGCGCGTCATTACTGATCCGGAGGTGCGCGAGCCGCTGAAGTTCCTGCGGACGAGGGAGATCGTGCATTTCCAGCGTTTCGGCGAGGCTCTGGAGCGGACGAAGGAGAAGCTCGACGCGAAGAATTATTATTTCTTCAACCCGGAGTTCGACAAGCAGTTTGTGGATATCGCGAAGTGAAAATAATGCCCTGCCGGTCACGAAATACTGTGATTGGCAGGGCATTTCCGGCTTGTCATTGGAGAGGAGGCATGTTAGAATCACAAAAGGAATACGCCTGACAAGGGCGACAAAATGGGGGAACGAAAAATGAGCGAAAGGATTGAGGCGCGCATGAAAGCGCTGCGGTCATTGATGAAGGCGAAAGGAATCGACGCGTATCTGATTCCGACGGACGATTTTCACGCGTCGGAGTACGTGGGCGATTATTTCAAGTGCAGAGAGTACATAACAGGCTTTACCGGGTCGGCCGGGACCGCGGTTGTGATGCAGGATATGGCGGGACTGTGGACAGACGGGCGCTATTTTATCCAGGCGGAGCAGCAGCTTTCCGGCAGCGGCGTGACGCTGTTTAAGATGGGCGAGCCGGAGGTGCCGACGGTTCACGAGTTTCTGGAGAAACATCTGGGAGAGGGGCAGTGTCTCGGCTTCGACGGGCGGACAGTCAGCGCAAAGGAGGCCGAGGAGCTGGACGGAAAGCTTCGGGAAAAGGGGATCCGGATCGACGATGCGGAGGATCTGGTCGGGGAGATCTGGACGGATCGCCCGGCGCTCTCCTGCGAGCCGGTGATCGAGCTGGGCGTGAAATGGACCGGACGCACGCGTGCAGAGAAGTGCGCGGACGTTCGGAAAAAACTTCAGGAGAAGGACGCAGACGTTTTCCTGCTGACGTCGCTCGACGACATCGCCTGGCTGCTCAACATCCGTGGCGCGGACATTCACTGCAATCCGGTTGTGCTCTCGTATCTTGCGATGACGCAGAAGGAAATCCTGCTTTTTGCGAATGAGAAAGCATTCCCAGAGGAAGTGCGGCACGCTCTGGAGTCGGACGGCGTGGCGCTGCGGCCGTATGATTCAGTGTACGCGTACGCCGCGGCGCTTCAGGAGTCTGGCGCTGCCTTGGGCGATGCAGCGATGCATCAGAATATTAAGGTATTGCTCTGCAGAAACGCAGTCAACAGCCGCCTTGTCAGCAGCATTCCGGCGAATGTGGAGATTCTGGACGAGGAGAACCCGACGCTTCTTCCGAAGGCGATCAAGAATCCGACCGAGGTCGCGAATGAGCGCGCCGCGCATGTGAAGGACGGAGTAGCCCTGACGAAGTTCATATATTGGCTCAAGACAAATGTCGGGAAGATTCCGATGACGGAGCTGAGCGCGGAGGAGCATCTGTATGAACTGCGTGCGGCGCAGGAGCATTTCATGGGAAACAGCTTCGATCCGATCATCTCTTATGGAACGCACGCCGCGATCGTCCACTATTCAGCAACGCAGGAGACTGATATACCGATCGAGCCGAGGGGACTCCTTCTCGCGGACACGGGCGGACAGTACCTCGAGGGAACAACGGACGTCACGCGGACCATCGTGATGGGGCCTTTGACGGATGAGGAGAAAAAATATTTCACGCTGGTGCTGCGGGGCATGCTGAACCTGGCGGATGTAAAATTCCGTTACGGCTGCACCGGACGCAATTTTGACTATATCGCGCGCGAGCCGCTCTGGAGGATCGGGGAGGATTTCAACCACGGAACCGGACATGGAGTCGGCTATTTCCTGAACGTGCATGAGTCGCCGAACGGCTTTCGTTGGAAGCATGTGCCGGAGCGGGATGATGACGTGGTGTTCGAGGAGGGCATGATCACGTCCGATGAGCCCGGCTACTATGCGGAAGGAAAGTTCGGTATCCGTCACGAGAACCTGATCCTCTGCAAGAAGGCGGAGAAGACGGAGGCCGGGCAGTTCATGTGCTTTGAGCATCTGACGATGGTACCGTTCGACCTCGACGGGGTGTTGCCGGAGCAGATGACGGAGCGTGAGCGCGCGCTTCTCAATGCGTACCATGCGAAAGTATACGAGACGATCGCCCTGCAGCTTGAGCCAAAGGAGCGGGAGTGGCTTGCGCAGGCGACGCGGGCGATCTGATAATGCAGAATAATATCTCTACAGATTCAAGGAAGATGGGCGGGGAGTTTCGGCTTCCCGCCTTTGTTGTGGGTAAAATCATGCGGCAATTTGCAGAGAAAAGAATTGACAAAACAGGCGATTTTGCATAGACTTGAAATGCGGCAGTGATGGAGGATATCAGGATGGTGTAACGAAAGATCCTGCCGCGGAAAATAGGCAAATTTTGCATGTGTTTTTGCGAGAATAGTAGAAGAGAAGAGGAAAACAGATGAAGGTATTTAACACGCAGACCAGGCGCAAGGAGGAGTTTGAGCCGCTCGTGCCGGGCAAGGTGAGCATGTACGTGTGCGGTCCGACGGTCTACAATTTTATTCATATCGGAAACGCGCGGCCGATGATCGTGTTCGATACGGCCAGGCGCTACATGGAGCACAAGGGCTATGAGGTCAACTATGTCTCGAACTTCACGGACGTGGACGACAAGATTATCGCAAAGGCGATCGAGGAGGGCGTAACGGCGCAGGAGATCTCCGAGCGCTACATCGCGGAGTGCAAGAAGGACATGGAGGGCATGAATGTGAAGCCCGCTACGACGCACCCGTTGGCGACGCAGGAAATCGACGGGATGATCGAGATGATCCAGACGCTGATCGATAAGGGCTACGCTTACGATGTGGACGGCACGGTTTATTTCCGGACGAAGAAGTTCAAGGATTACGGCAAGCTGTCGCACAAGAATCTTGACGACCTGCGCTCCGGCAACCGCTCCCTGCTCGTGACGGGCGAGGATCAGAAGGAGGATCCGCTCGACTTCGTGCTGTGGAAGCCGAAGAAGGAGGGTGAACCGTCGTGGCCTTCTCCATGGAGCGATGGACGTCCGGGCTGGCACATCGAGTGCTCGGTCATGGCGAAAAAATACCTCGGGGAGGAGATCGACATTCATGCGGGCGGCGAGGATCTGATCTTCCCGCATCATGAGAACGAGATCGCGCAGAGCGAGTGCTGCAACGGCAAGCCGTTCGCGAAGTACTGGCTGCACAATGCATTTTTGAATATCGATAACCGCAAGATGTCAAAATCGCTCGGCAATTTCTTCACGGTGCGCGAGATCTCCGAGAAGTACGATTTGCAGGTGCTGCGCTTTTTCATGCTGAGTGCGCATTATCGGAGCCCGCTGAATTTCAGCGCGGAGCTGATGGAGGCGTCGGCGAACGGACTGGAGCGCATCCGCAACGCGGTGTCAAATCTCGGCTATCTGCTGGAGAACGCTCCGGCTGGCAGCGCATCGACAGAACAGGGCACGGAAAAAGACAGCGGTGCACCGATGGCGCAGAATACGGCGGCAGGAAATACCAGCGTGTCTGGGCAGAGTGCCGGCATGACGGCGGCGGAGCAGGCGGAGTTCGCGAATGTTATGGCGTTTGAGACGAAGTTTGACGAGGCGATGGATGACGACTTCAACACGGCAGACGCGATCGCGGCGATCTTTGAGCTTGTCAAATACGCGAACAGCAACGTCTCTGCCGGAAATACGAAGGCGTTCATTCAGGCAGTGCGCGATGAGATCGTGAAGCTTTGCGACGTGCTTGGCATCATCGCAGAGGAGCAGCAGGAGCTTTTGGATGAGGAGATCGAAAAGCTGATCCAGGAGCGGCAGGAGGCACGCAAGGCAAAGAACTTCGCGCGCGCGGACGAGATCCGCAATCAGCTGCTCGAGCAGGGCATTACGCTTCTGGACACAAGAGAAGGAGTCAAATGGAAAAGAGCATAAAGTCATTTACGGAAAGCCTGGATGAAACATTCGGGCTTTCTGACAAGGATTGGAAAATGTATTCACCGCTGACGCTCGCGTATATCGGGGATGCGGTCTACGAGCTGATCGTCCGGACGATTTACGTAAAGCAGGCGAACTGCCAGACACAAAAGTTGCATCAGAAGGTGACGGCGTCTGTCAGCGCGCGGGCGCAGGCGAAGATTGCCGCCGCACTTCAGCCTTTTTTGACGGAGGAGGAGGCCGCGGTGTTTCGCCGCGGGCGCAACTCTAAGCCATACACGAAAGCGAAGAATGCGAGCATGGAGGAGTACCTTGCCGCGACGGGCTTCGAAGCGCTCGTCGGATATCTCTATCTGATGCGGGAGTACGAGCGGCTGAACGAGCTGGTTGCGCGGGGACTGGAGGAGATTCCTATTTAGCATACATCGGACGGAATCGCACGGTACCCTTCCTGGGTATTTCCCGGCAAAACCGCAATATCGGCTTTTAGAAGGGAAAGCCGATATTGAACGGCTTTGTGCCGGAAAACACCCGGAAATCTCTGCGATTCCTGTTTATGAAATGTTGAAATCCTATGAAAAAAGATTAAAACTACATGTTGGAGGACATTATGGAATATAAGGAGAAGAACAGATCGAAGGATGTCGGCGGCGAGGACGCGCGCGTCATCGAGGGCAGAAACGCAGTGCTTGAGGCGTTTCGCGCGGGGAAGACGATCGACCGTCTGCTGATTCAGGATGGTTGTCAGGACGGTCCGATCCAGACGATCAAGCGTGAGGCGAGAAAGCACGATACGGTGATAGATTTTGTGGCGAAGGAGCGCATGGATCAGCTCTCGCCGACCGGGAAGCATCAGGGCGTGATCGCTTACACGGCGGCGTATGAGTATGCATCCGTGGAGGACATTCTCGCGGCGGCAAGAGAAAATGGTGAGGATCCGTTCCTGATCCTGTTGGATGATATTGAGGATCCGCACAATCTCGGCGCGATCATCCGCACGGCGAATCTGGCGGGTGCGCACGGCGTGATCATTCCGAAACGGCGGGCGGTCGGACTGACGGCGACGGTCGCACGAACCTCGGCGGGGGCGCTGAACTATACGCCGGTGGCGCGAGTGACAAATCTCGGGAACACGATCGAGGAGCTGAAAAAGGAGGGCATCTGGTTCGTCTGCGCAGATATGGACGCGGAGCCGATGTATCGCCAGAACCTGACCGGGCCGATCGGGCTGGTGATCGGAAGCGAGGGCGGAGGTGTCAGCCGCCTCGTGCGTGAGAAGTGTGATTTTGCCGCGGCGATCCCGATGAAGGGTGACATTGATTCGCTGAACGCTTCCGTGGCCGCGGGCGTGCTGATGTACGAGATCGTGCGGCAGCGGATGAGCGTCGGGAAATGATGAGACAATATAGAAGAAACAGAGGAGCAGGAGCCAGATGATAAAAAGATTTGTATTTGGAAATCCGATGGAGACGGAGGCCGTGCCGGAAAAGCCGCAGGCGGTGCAGATATATGCAGATAAGGCAGGTAAGGAAAAGAAGGGCGTGAAAGAGGACGTAAGAACCGGGAAGAAGTCTGAGACAGCGCTCCCGCATCTTGTGTGGGACGATGAGGCTCTCTCTTTGCGGATGGACGACGAGGACATTGTGTACGGGCTTGGCGAGAATGTGCGTGGCATCAACAAGCGCGGCTGGATTTATGTGAGCGATTGTTCCGATGAACCGGATCATCACGAGGATATGCACTCCCTGTACGGCGCGCACAATTTCTTGCTGATTGACGGGACGGAGACATTCGGACTGTTTATTGACACGCCATCAAAGGTGACATTTGATGTCGGTTATACGAAATACGATGAGCTGCGGATTACGGTGGAGGACAACGCGTTTGAGCTGTATGTGATCGAAGCGCCAAGGCTTGAACGGTCAGAGAAGACAATCGGGACGACCGGGACAGTGACCGTTGCTGATGGGGAAAAGTGTGCTATGAATGAATGGGACACGCAGGACGGATTCGCAGAGCAGGAACTCTCCGCTCCGGAGCAGATCGTACACGAATTCCGCCGCCTGATTGGCAGAAGCTACATCCCTCCGAAGTGGGCGTTCGGGTACGGACAGAGCCGCTGGAGCTATATGACCGAGCAGGAGGTGCGCGAGGTGGCGCGGCGGTACCGTGAGCATCATCTTCCGCTGGACATGATATACCTGGATATTGATTACATGGAGCGGTACAAGGACTTCACAGTTGACCGAGAGGCGTTCCCGGATTTTGAAGAGCTGGTCGAGGAGATGAAGGAGCAGGGCATTCGGCTTGTCCCGATCATCGACGCCGGTGTGAAGATCGAGAAGGGCTACGATGTCTATGAGGAGGGTATTGCGAACGGGTATTTCTGCAAAGATGAGGACGGAAAGGAGTTCATCGTCGGCGTGTGGCCCGGCAGGTGCCATTTTCCAGATATGCTGAACGATGAGGCGAGACGCTGGTTCGGGCGCAAGTACAAGGTGCTGCTCGATATGGGCGTCGAAGGCTTCTGGAACGACATGAACGAACCGGTGATCTTTTACTCGGAGAAACGGTTGGAGGAACTGTTTGACAAGCTGGGTGCATATAAGGGGAGAAACATGGGTGTGGATGATTTCTTTGAGTTTCAGCACATGCCAGCTGTCCTCTCGAACTGTGCAGAGGATTACCGGAGCTTCTATCACAATTGTCGGGGGCAGAAGGTACGCCACGACAAAGTGCACAACCTGTTTGGTTATTACATGACGCGCTCGGCAGCAGAGGCGTTCGAGGAGTTGGAGCCGGATAAGAGAATTCTGCTGTTTTCTCGCGCGTCTTACATAGGAATGCACCGCTACGGCGGTATCTGGACCGGTGACAACAAATCGTGGTGGTCACATCTGCTTATGAATATGAAGATGTTGCCCTCGCTGAACATGTGCGGTTTTCTATACGTCGGCGCGGACATCGGTGGCTTCGACAGAGATTGCACACGTGATCTATTGCTGCGTTGGCTGGCGCTAGGAATCTTTCTGCCGCTGCTGCGGAATCACTCCGCGAAGTGGACCAGGCGGCAGGAGCTGTATGAGTTTGGAGACACAGAGGATTTCCGGGGAATTCTGGCGCTGCGCTATCGTCTGCTGCCTTACCTGTACAGTGAGTTCATGAAGGCGGCGCTGACGGACGGCATGTATGCGCGGCCGCTCGGTTTCGCGTGGAGAGAGGATCCAATCGCGCGTCGTGTGGAGGATCAGATGCTGATCGGGGAGAGCATCATGATCGCGCCGGTGTACGAGCAGAACGCGGCGGGACGGGTGGTCTATTTGCCGGAGGAGATGAAACTTGTGCGTTTTAAGGACGCGCAGATTTCGGAGGAGACTGTGCTGCCGGCGGGACATCATTATGTGGAGATTCCGCTTGATGAGGTTGTGCTGTTTGTCCGCAAGGGGCATATTCTTCCGCTCGCACAGGGAGGCGAGAAGGTGGCGGATGTGGACTGGGATGAGCTGGAACTGGTTCATTTCGCCGGGCGCGGAGCAAGGTACGATCTATACGACGACGACGGCGTGAGCCGGGACGTGGATCTTGATGAGGGCATTCAGTGGATTTGCTTGTAAACGGGCTCCCGCTTGAAAAACCTGAGGAGTTGAAAACCGGATATATGATTTCTTATAAAGGCACCCCTGTTTTTGCAAAGGTGCCTTTTGATTTCATAAACATGCCGCCATATAAAACGGCAGATACAGCACGCCGTTTTCAAACTTCAGATCCTTAGAATAGAATACATATTTTTCTTCGCTGCGCAGTTGATATTTCTTTATGAAATAATCAAAAGATTTGTGCGATTTGTATCCGGAAGATTTTACCTCTATGGGACACAACTTTTTCTTTTTGACGATCAGAAAATCGATTTCATATTTCTTTTCGTGTGCGGCATCCTGCGGACAGTAAAGGAATTCATGAAAATATAATTCATATCCATTTGCGCGGAGCATTTGCGCGATCATATTTTCAAGAATCATACCCTGATCAATTCCAAGCCTGTCAAAAATCAATGCCTTGTAGATATCTGTCCCTGTCTCGCCCTGATTCTTCATTATTTGCGTTACAAGAAGACCTGTGTCTCCCATATACAATTTGAAATTGCTTCTGTCCGCAAACGCTTCCAGAGATATTTCCGGCTTCGTGACATTGATACACTCGTTTCCGATCATGGACTCAGCGACGAAATTTATCGCGTCAACATAATTCTTATACCTGGCGTTTTTGTCCACAAGCGAAAAACGGAAATGTGAGTTGTGATTTTCCAGTTGCTTCGGAATCGTTCTGAAAATCACAGAGGCTTTTTCTCTGCTGTCGCTGTCATATTTCTTCAGGTCGTCTTCATAGAGCGCGAGAATGTTTCGCTTTACAAAATCAAGCTGCTCAAAAGATTTTCCTTCGGTAAGGGCAGCGACTGCCTGCGGCATGCCTCCAACCGTCATATAGGTGCGGAAGTGCTGCATAATTCTTCTGTGAATGGCGTCCCCCAAGGCTTTTCTTTTCTCAAAAGCATCCCGGATCGCGGGGACGGTGACCGTATCTCCCTGCGCCCACAGGAATTCCTCAAAATCCATAGGATACATCTTCAAGCGGTATTCTTCGGAGGGAATCAGAATATCCTGTACATTTTTTTTGATAGAGATCAGCGAGCCCGTCTCAATGTAATCGAACCGTCCGTCTGCTACCAGATATTTGATTGCCTGTCTTGCGGCAGGAAATAACTGCACTTCGTCAAAGATGATAACAGCTTTTTTCTCCGGAAGCGTTTTACCTTTCAGCAAAAAAAGATTTCTAAAAAATGTATTTAGATCTCCTATGTTTTCTTCAAAGTTGTTTCTGACGTCCTTGCGCTCCTGCGCAAAGTCTAATATCATGTAGTCGTCATATTCGTTTTGTGCAAAGAATTTTACAATGGTGCTCTTTCCGGTACGTCTGGCGCCTTCAAGCATCAGTGCTGAAGTGCCTTGGGACAATTGCTTCCAACGCAGCATCAAATCATAGATTTTTCGTTTGAATATCATATTTTTCTCCTTTCCGCGGCTGGTTTGCGCATATACTGCAAAGTATGTATGGACCGTCATTCCCGAAATTTTTAATTTTATTATTATACTTTTTCCCGAATTTGTCAATTTTATACTCCTTATTTTTCCCGAATTTTCAATTTTGAAATCCGAATTTTTCACGGATCTACAAATTTTAGCGCTTGCCTTTTCCCCGGTTCCATGCTATACTTGCAATCGCTGTGACGCCGAAAATCCGGCTTTGCGGCGGATCAACAACGTCAGTTCGAGACCTTCCTGACGTAAAACAAAACTAAAGGAGAAAACTGAATATGAAAGACAAAAAAGTATTGTTCCTTGTCCACGCGGCGGCGGTCGCCGCTGTCTACGTCGTGCTGACGCTGCTGTTCGCGCCATTTTCCTTCGGGGAGATACAGGTGCGGGTTTCCGAAGCGCTGACGGTCCTGCCGTTCTTCACGCCGGCGGCGGTTCCCGGGCTTTTCGCAGGATGCCTGATCGCGAACATCCTGGGCGGCGCGATTCCGGCGGACATAGCGTTCGGCAGTATCGCGACGCTGCTTGGCGCGGTGGGTACATACCTGCTTCGGAAGAAGAGCCGTTATCTTGCCCCGATCCCTCCGATTGTGGCGAACACGCTGATCGTGCCGTTCGTGCTGCGCTTCGGGTATGGATTGAATCTTCCGATCCCGTTCATGATGCTGACCGTAGGGATCGGGGAAGTGATCTCCTGCGGGATCTTTGGCATGATCGTGCTGACGGCGCTAGAACGCTACAAGGGAACGATTTTTAAACAGGCTGCGGTGTGACGGAAACACAGAAAATAGAACGGAACATGCCTGGAAAATAAGAGAATTATAAAAGAAAAACAGAAATCCCGGAACCAATATAAGAAAGGCCTCACACGGTTCCGGGTTTCTTATGTCCAAAGTACAGCCGCTTCGCTTACATGGTAAACTGGAACACACAGTACGCCGCGTAGATGCACAGCAGCAGGATCCCCTGCACGCGGGCCAGCTTGTTGCGCAGGATCGCCGGGACGGTCATGAGCAGCATGACGAAGAGCATGACCGGAATGTCGACGGCCAGCGATGCATTATGGCCTGCCACGACGGAGCTCTGCGGGATGTCGAAGGGCGCGATCGTGATAGCAGTGCCGCTCACGAGCACGAGGTTGAAGAGGTTGGCTCCGATGACATTGCCGAGCGAGAGCGCGCCGTGTCCTTTCGCGAGCGAGGTGATGGCGGTCACGAGCTCCGGTAGCGAGGTGCCGAGCGCGACGAAGGTCAGCGCGATCACGGATTCCGGTACGCCGAGCGCCTGCGCGATCAGGGTGCCGTTGTCGACGAGCAGTCTCGCGCCGATGGCGATCAGGACGGCTCCAACGACGAGCAGCACGATATTTTTGCCCATACTGTTTTCCGGCTCTGCGGTCTCGGAGCCGGAATTATTTTTTCCGGAGCTTCCTTCACCGGGGCCGGATTCCGCTATTGCGGCGGAACTGTTTTTTCCGGATTTTTCTTTACCGGTATCGAGCGCCGCCGCGGCAGAAGCCTGTGCGGAATGGTCTCCCTTCATCTGCAATACCGTGTAGACCATATAGACAACGAAGAGCCCGAGCAGAAGGAGACCGGTAGTCCGGCTGAAATGTCCGCTCGTGTAGGCGATAAATGAATAAAAGACAGCCGCCGCGAAAAAGAACAGGACGGGCGAGATCAGCGTCTTTCGGTCGACGTTTCCGGGTCTGATGGCGATCGTCAGAGCCGCGATCAGCGACGTGTTGCAGATGATGGAGCCGATCGCGTTGCCGTAGGCGATCTCACCGTGACCAGAGAAGGCTGCCGACGCGGAGACCATGACCTCCGGCAGTGTTGTGCCGATAGAAACGACCGTCGCTCCGATGAGCAGCTCCGGGATACGGAAATGGTGCGCGATCCCGGTCGCGCCGTCCACAAACCAGTCGCCGCCCTTGATCAGCAGCAGCAGACCCACGATAAACAAAAGCACTGGAACTAACATAACATATCCTCCCTCTGATCCGGGCAGATCTTTCCCGGATCGATCTTACTACACTATAGCACAGGTGGCGAAATTTTTAAAGAAAAGGATTAACAGAAACGGAAAGATGTTATATACTGATTATATTGCTCGATCTGAGCCGGGGCGTTCGCTGCCGGAATCGTAAAAAGACGATGGGCGGGCGATCATATAATACCGGGTATCGGTGATTAAGTAGGGAAAGAAAAAGGGCTGAATATGATACAGACGAAAAAGCTGACACAATTTTATATTTCACAGTACGAGACGCAGGCCAGAAAGAAGCAGAAAAGGCCGGGCAATCTGGCGGATCTGGAGGGACGTGCCGCGCGTTTCTGGCGGACGCTGAAGGGCGCGCGGCCGTCGCGTGTGAGCAGCAATGTTCTGGAGGATTACCACAAGCAGATTAAGAATATGATATTTTTCGCGGTGCGCAGGCAGCAGGAGAAGGTGCTGAGGATGATACGGGAGGACATGATTCCGAAGCTGATCCAGCTTGATCTTGGGATGCTTCTGCCGCAGCAGAGGGACGCGCTGAACGGGGAATTCCTCGCGTTTTTGAGAAGGCAGATGCCCTGCGCGATCTGCAGCAAGCCGCTCTTTGTGCTGTATCCGCGCTATGTACATTTTCAGCTGGAAAGCAAGATCCTGGATCTCGTGCCGACGCGGCCGGAGCTGGAGTTCCCGGAGGCGCTGGAGATGCAGCGGCATTTCGTCCTACACATCGGGCCGACGAACAGCGGCAAGACCTTCCAGGCGCTGGAACGGCTGAAGCAGGTGAACCGCGGCGCTTATCTCGGGCCGCTGCGTCTGCTCGCGCTCGAGGTGTACGAGCGCATGATGGGCTTCGGGGTGCCGTGTACGATGCTGACCGGGCAGGAGTGCATTGAGGAGCCGGACAGCCGCGTCACGGCGTCGACGATCGAGATGGCGGATCTCGATGAAAATTATGAGGTGGCGGTGATCGACGAGGCGCAGATGATGACGGACCCGGAGCGCGGACACTCCTGGACGCGGGCGATCCTCGGCTTGAAAGCGAAGGAGATCCACGTCTGCTCCAGCCCTACCGCCGAGGAGGTGCTGAAGCACCTGATCGAGCTGTGCGGCGACAGCTATGAGATCCACCGCTATGAGCGTAAGACGAAGCTGGTCTTCGAGGACAGGCCGTTTGAGTTTCCGGACGACGTGCGAAAAGGCGACGCGCTGATCACTTTTTCCAAGAAGTCGGTGCTCGACGTGGCCGGGCGTCTCGAGGAGTGTGGCGTCAATGCGAGCATCATCTACGGGAGCCTGCCGCCGGAGATCCGCCGTCGCCAGATGCGGCTGTTCACGAGCGGGAGGACAAAGGTGGTCGTCTCGACCGACGCGATCGGTATGGGGCTGAATCTCCCGGTGAAGCGCATCATCTTTCTGCAGGCGGACAAGTTTGACGGGACGGACCGCCGTCCTTTGAAGACCGGCGAGATCAAGCAGATCGCGGGGCGCGCGGGCCGCTACGGCATTTATGATACCGGCTACATCACGGCGATGGGCGAGGATGAATTGAAATATATCAAAGAAAAATACGAGGAGCCGGAGGCGCCGATCGAGAAGGTGAGTCTGGGCTTCCCGCAGGTGCTTCTGGATCTGGACGAGCCGCTGGACGACATTTTGAAGGTCTGGTGCTCCGTGGCGCCTTCCGATCCGTTCGAGAAGGAGAATGTGGACGAGGCCCTGTTCCTGTACGAGCGGGCCTATAAGGTGAAGGGGCAGATCGAAGACTTTGACAACAAGCGCATGCTCTACCGCATGATCACCTGCCCGATCGATATCAAGGACAAGCGCGTGGTGGATCTCTGGCTGGACTACTGCCGGACGTATTCCGCGGATGTGTCGCTGACGAAGCCGCGACTGGAGCGCAGGGGCTGGCAGGGCATCCTGCAGTACGAGACCTATTACAAGCAGCTCGATCTGTACTACCAGTTTTCCCAGCGCATGGGAAAGATCATCGATGAGAACTGGCTGAAGCGCGAGCGAGAGAAGACCGAGGCAAATATCATGCGCTATCTGACGAAGGGTAAGTCGGATTACATCGCGCGCTGTCCGTACTGCGGCAAACCGCTGCCGCTCGGCTACCCGTATCGGGCGTGCGAGGAATGCCGCAAAGAGATGAGAAATATAGGATAACAATATCGTAAATATGCCGAAAAAGCGTAAGGGCATCCGTGGAAATAAAAGGTGAATTTGACAGATATCATATGCCAAATATATGGAAATATAGTTGAAGCGCACAAAAAAGAAGAATATTCGTGGAAGACAGAAAGATTTTATAGTGTTTTTGCGAAAAAGAAATGATATTCTTATAGGGCAAAAAGGTTGTTGCGTGAAACAAAGAATTCAATTTTAAGGAGGGATTTTTCTTATGAGAAAAGCATTTTCAATCGTCATGGCTGCGGCGCTTGCCGGCTCTATGATGGCAGTCACAGTATCTGCAAGCGATGTGGCGAACGCGGATAAGCCGGTTGCATGGTTCAACCGTCAGCCGTCCAACTCGCAGACCGGTGAGCTCGACATGGATGCTCTTACCTGGAATGAAGATACTTATTATGTAGGATTCGACGCGAAGCAGGGCGCTGAGCTGCAGGGCGAGATGATCGTCGACTACGTGAAGGCACACGGCGCAGAGCTCGACCGCAACGGTGACGGTGTTCTCGGCTATGTACTTTGCATCGGCGACATCGGACACAACGATTCCATCGCGCGTACCCGTGGCGCACGTAAAGCGCTCGGGACAGCTGTTCCGGATTCCTCTCAGGGCAAAGAGTCCATCGAGACGATCGACGACGTAGATTCTCAGCCGATCGGCACGAACACGGATGGGTCCGCGACGGATGTTCAGGACGGTTCGATCACGCTGGACGACGGGACAGAGCTTGTTGTGCGTGAGCTGGCTTCGCAGGAGATGAAGAACAACTCCGGCGCTACCTGGGATGCTCCGACAGCCGGCAATGCGATCGCTACCTGGAGCGCAGCTTTCGGCGATCAGATTGATATCGTTGTCTCCAACAACGACGGCATGGGCATGGCAGTCTTCAATGCATGGTCCCATGAGAACAATGTTCCGACCTTCGGATACGATGCAAACAGCGACGCTGTGGCAGCTATCGCTGATGGATACTGCGGAACGATCTCCCAGAATGCTGACGTTCAGGCTTACCTGACGCTCCGTGTTCTGCGCAACGCTCTGGACGATGCAGACATCATGACCGGTATCGGCACTCCGGATGCAGCGGGCAACGTTCTGTCCGAGGATCTGTTCTACTATGACGAGGAGACCCGTTGCTTCTACGCTCTGAACGGCGCTGTTACGGCAGACAATTATGAGAGCTTCCTGGATGCGACCGCACCGAACGCTGCATTCTCCAATCAGCTTTCCGAGGACGACGCACCGGTCAAGAAGGTATGGCTGGACATCTTCAACTCCACCGATAACTTCCTGAACGCTACCTATCTTCCGCAGCTGCAGAACTACGACAAGATCATGAATCTGGAAGTCGAGTACATCAAGGGCGACGGACAGACCGAGGCGAACATCACCGACAGACTGGCGAATCCGGGCGAGTATGACGCATTCGCGATCAACATGTGCAAGACAGACAACGCGGCAGCTTACACCGCGAAGCTCCAGTAATATTGGCCGGAAGGTTCCGAATAAGTAATTATTAGAGGGCGGGCCATCAGGAAGTTCTCTTTCTGGTGGCCTTCTTTTTTGAGAGATGAGGAGAAAGGGACAGGAGTGTAACAATGGCTGATAAGAATGAAAGAACCGTCTTATCGATCCGGGGGATGTGCAAGTCCTTCGGGCGAAACCGCGTTCTCGACCACATCAATCTGGATGTGAAGGAAGGCACCATCATGGGGCTGATGGGAGAGAACGGCGCCGGTAAGTCGACAATGATGAAATGTCTGTTCGGCACCTATCAGAAGGACGAAGGAACGATCCTCCTGAACGGAAAGGAAGTCAATTTCTTCGGGCCCAAGGATGCGCTGGAAAACGGCGTCGCAATGGTTCACCAGGAGCTGAATCAGTGTCTGGAAAGAAATGTAATCGATAATCTGTTCCTGGGACGCTATCCGAAAAACTCTGTGGGCGTCGTGGATGAGACCAGAATGAAGCGGGAGGCATCGGATCTGTTCCGGAGACTGAACATGACCGTAAATCTGACCGCTCCGATGAAGACGATGTCGGTCTCCGCAAGACAGATGGTGGAGATCGCCAAGGCAATCTCCTACGACGCGAGGCTGATCGTGCTGGATGAGCCGACGTCCTCCCTGACGGTCAAGGAGGTCGCAAAGCTGTTTGAGATGATGCGCAATCTAAAGGCGCAGGGGATCGCGCTGGTCTATATTTCTCATAAGATGGATGAGATCTTCGAGATCTGCGACGAGGTCTCCGTGCTTCGGGACGGCAATCTGGTCATGACCAAGTCCACCAAAGATACGGATATGAATGAGCTGATCACGGCGATGGTGGGGCGCTCGCTCGACAATCGTTTCCCGCCTGTGGACAATACGCCGGGGGACACCGTGCTCTCTGTGCAGCATCTGACCACGAAGTTCGCGCCGAATCTGAAGGATATCACCTTCGACGTAAAGGAGGGCGAGATCTTCGGCCTGTACGGTCTGGTAGGCGCGGGCAGGACGGAGCTTCTGGAGACAATGTTCGGGGTGCGGACCAGGGCCGCGGGACGTGTGTATTACAAGGGACGATTGATGAATTTCATGGATGCGCAGGACGCCATGAAGCACGGCTTTGCCATGATCACGGAGGAGCGCAAGGCGACCGGTCTTTATCTGGAGGGCGATCTGACCTTCAACACAACGATCACCAATCTGGAGCATTACAAGACCGGCATCGCCCTTTCCAGGGACAAGATGGTAAAGGCGACCGCGAACGAGATCAACGTCATGCATACGAAGTGCATGGGTCCGTCCGACGCGATCACGGCTCTGTCCGGCGGAAATCAGCAGAAGGTGATTTTCGGAAAATGGCTCGAGCGGGATCCGGCGGTATTCCTGATGGATGAGCCGACGCGAGGCATCGACGTCGGGGCAAAGTACGAGATCTATGAGCTGATTATCCGGATGGCGAAAATGGGAAAGACGATCATTGTGGTATCTTCCGAGATGCCCGAGATCCTGGGCATCACGAACAGGATCGGCGTCATGTCCAACGGGCGGCTGGCCGGAATCGTAAACACAAAGGAAACCGATCAGGAGGAGCTCCTGAGACTCAGCGCCATGTATCTGTGAGAACCCTGGGCACTGAACAGTTATCTGTGATGGAGGAAAACGAAAATTATGGCTACAGAAAACGGAAAGATCCTCTCGGTAGAGGAGGAGCAGAAGCTTCTGGCTCCGATTGACGAGTACGTTGGTAAGATTCAGGAGAAGATCGACGCGCTTCGCGTGGACGGCACGGATAAAGTGACATATCTCACGAATCATATCGCCATCGTAAAAGAAAACGCCAACTATACAAAAGCCGAAAAAGCGTCGATTATCGCGAAGGCAAAGTCGGAGCTTTCGGCGGCAAAGGCGGTCGAGGAGAAAAACAAAGGGCAGATCAAGACCCTGGTGAACGACGCCGTAAAATACCTGAACGATCATTATGAGAAGGAGTATTACAGTAAGGTCGCGGAGTCTTGTGCGGCTGAGAAGGACGTCGAGAACAAGCGCTATGAGGCGGAGCTGGCGGAGCTGAAGTCGCACCATCAGGCAGAGCTTGCGAAGCTGACGGACCGAAATGAGATCAAGGACGAAAAATACGTCTACAAGAATGTGCAGTTTGACGCCAGGCTGAAGCATGAGGCGACTCTGCAGGAGATCAAGGACCGCCGGCATGACGCGTACGCGCACAAGTACCATCTGATCGATCTTCTGAGGCTCTCCAGATTCACGAGAGGCGAGAAGGCGAAGCAGAACTGGGAAAACTATAAATATACCTTCAACACAAAGCAGTTCCTTCTGAACAACGGCCTTTATATCGCTATTATCTGCGTGTTTATTCTGCTTTGTGTTCTGGCTCCGGTCGTGAAGCATACGAGGCTGCTGACGGTAAACAATATTCTGAACATCCTTCAGGCCGCTTCGCCGCGTATGTTCCTGGCGCTGGGCGTCGGCGGACTGATCCTGCTGGGCGGCACGGACCTGTCGGTAGGACGTATGGTCGGCACGAGCATGGTGCTTGCGACCATGATTATGCACAAGGGGCCGAATACCGGCGCGATCTTCGGTAAAATGTTTGACCTGAGCGCTCTGCCGGTGGGCGTACGCATTGTCATGGCACTGGTGATCTGCTGCTGCGTCACGACGGCGTTCGCGAGCTTCGCGGGATTCTTCACCGCGAAATTCAAGATTCATCCGTTCATCTCGACGATGGCGAACATGCTGATCATGTTCGGTCTGATGACCTTCGCGACAAAGGGTATTTCCTTCGGCGCAATCGAGAATGATATTCCGTCGATGATCATGCCGAAGATCGGCGGACAGTTCCCGACGATCATACTCTGGGCGGTTGCGGCGGTCTGCGTGATGTACTTTATCTGGAACAAGACAACGCTCGGCAAGAATATGTATGCGGTCGGCGGTAACGCGGAGGCGGCCGCAGTGTCCGGCATCTCCGTGTTTAAGGTGACGATCACCGCGTTTGCCATCGCGGGTATCCTCTACGGCTGCGGCGCGTGGCTTGAGTGCATCCGAATGGTGGGCTCCGGTTCCGCATCCTACGGGCAGGGCTGGGAGACTGACGCAATCGCGGCCTGCGTGGTGGGCGGTATCTCCTTCAGCGGCGGTATCGGCAAGATCCAGGGCATCGTCGTCGGCGTCCTGATCTTTACGGCGCTTACATATTCACTCACGATTCTGGGCGTGGATACGAACCTGCAGTTTGTATTTTCCGGCATTATCATTCTGGCTGCCGTGACGATCGACTGCCTGAAGTACATCCAGAAGAAATAAGCTCTACAGAATTTTTTCGCGGGCTGCTGCATCGGACAATCGGTGCGCGGCCCGTTTTTGCGTAATTGCCGCGACGGACATATTTTTACGGTGGACATTTTGTGCAGAGGGATTTAAACTATTCTTATATTTGACGAGGGGCGGTTGAGGAGATGAAACGGTATTCCGTATTGCTTGTGGACGACGAGGAAGAGGTCATTCAGATCATTATGAAGAAAACCGACTGGGAGAGCATGGGCTTCTATGTGGCGGGATATGCGCACAACGGCGTGGAAGCGCTGGAGCTTGCGGAGGAATATCAGCCGGATGTGGTGATGACCGACATCAAAATGCCCTACATGGACGGACTGGAGCTGAGCCGGCGGCTGAAGGAGCTGTACCGCACCGTAAAGATCATTATCTTTTCCGGCTTCGACGAATTTGAGTACGCGAAGGAATCCATCAAGCTCGACGTGGAAGAATATATTCTGAAGCCTGTGGACGCGAATGAGCTGCGCGAGGTCTTTGGCAGGGTGAAGGATAAGCTGGACCGGGAGATGGGCGAGAAGAGAAACATAGACAAGCTCCGGAAGTATTACATGGAGAGCCTCCCGCTTTTGCAGGAAAATTTTTACACTTCCCTGATCGAGGGCAGGATCCCGAAAGACCAGATCGGGAAATTCCTGGTCGATTACCAGATCAATCCGGGCGGGCCCTGCTACATCGTGACGATCCTTCACGTCAGCTCCGGCGGAGACTAGGTCGAGCTCAATTCCCTTCTGATGACGGTGTCGGTGAAGAGGCTTGCGGAGGAGCAGCTGACGGAGCGGTATCACTGCAGGACGCTGCTCTACCTGGGGGATATCGTCCTGATCTCCCAGCTGGGGTCGGCGGCGGCGGTCACCGCGTACACGGACGATATGGATGAATTCTGCCGTCTGGCGAAGAAGGTCTGCGAGGTTCCGGTGACGGCAGGAGTGGGGCAGGTCTGCGACAAGCTTGAGGATCTCGGCGTCTCTTACCAGGGTGCAAGGAACGCCGTCTCCTACCGCGCGCTGTACGGAAACACCCGCGCCATCAATATCGCGGAGATCGAGCCGCAGGAGCTGACGAGGGAAGCATGGGAGGACCAGGCGATCCACGAGATCCTGAAGAAGATCAAGATCGGAGATCGGAGGGAGCTGGAGGAGGAGATCGTCCGCTGTGTGAGCCAGCTGTCGAGGAGCAGGACTTCTCTGCAGAAATACAGGATTTTTATCATGGAGCTGATCGTGGAGATGGCGCGCTTCGGCAACAGCAACCACCTGAATATGGATAAGATTTACGAGGAATACGACGGCGTGTACGGCATTGTATTTCAGACGGAGTCCCCGGAGGATCTGCAGAACTGGCTCGTGAAAAGCTGCGGGAGAATGCAGGATATGATCTCGAAGGAGCGGCAGGATACGACGCAGTCCTTTGTGACCAAGGCGGTGCGGTATGTGGAGGAGCACTATGCGGATCAGGACATCTCCATCGGGACGGTATGCAGGCAGCTGGGCGTCAGCGCGGCGTATTTCTCCACGGTTTTCAAAAAGGAGACCGGAAAGACCTTTATCGAATATCTGACCGATTATCGCATGGAGCGCGCCGTGGAATTTCTGCTGAACACGAACGACAAGACTTATCTGATCGCGGAGAAGGCGGGGTATTCCGATCCGAATTATTTCAGCTATGTCTTCAAGAAGAAATACGGGACGTCGCCTTCGAAATACAGAACAGGGGAAAACAAGATTGGTGAGTAAGATAAAAAAAGGCTGGGAAAAAGCGAGCTGCTGGATAAAAAGGCATATGGAGCTGAGATCCATACAGATGACGATCGCCGTGTCCTTTACCGTCGTGTCTGTCTGCATCATGTGCTTCCTTGTGCTGACGCTGTACGGGCAG
This sequence comes from uncultured Lachnospiraceae bacterium, assembly GCA_947627365.1. Lineage (GTDB taxonomy): Bacteria > Bacillota > Clostridia > Lachnospirales > Lachnospiraceae > Choladousia. The sequence goes on from CANQVT010000006.1 coordinate 67,888, forward strand.
TTTTCCAGAAGGATCGAGGATCAATACGTGGAGAACTCCGCCCAGCTGCTGAACCAGACGGCGATCAATCTGGAGGGGCATCTGAGAAACATGCGCTGGATCTCGGACGCCATGTATTATAGCGTCATAAAGGACAAGGATCTGGCCGTGCAGAGCATGGACGACGAGATGAATCTGCTCTATGAAGCCAACAAGGACAATCTGGTAAGCATCGCCTGCTATACGAACGACGGAAGCCTGACAGCGGCGGCGCCCATCGCCACGGTGAAGGCGGACGTGGACGTCACGACGCACCGGTGGTTTCAGGACGCGGTCGGGCAGCTCGAGAATTTCCATTTTTCCACGCCTCATGTACAGAATCTGTTTGACGATCCTTCCTACCGGTATTACTGGGTGGTCTCCCTGAGCCGTACCGTGGAGCTGAACCACAACGGGGAGACGTCGCTGGGGGTGCTGCTTGTGGACATGAATTACAGCAGTATCGAGAGAATCCTGAAGAAGGCGAACGAGGATGCTTCCGCGGAGTACGTTTATCTGATGGATCAGGACGGGGAGATCATCTACCACCCGAAGCAGGATCAGATCTACGCGGGCATTTCCTCGGAGAACAATCTGGCGGCGCTTTCGTATGAGGACGAGACGGTTCAGGAAAGCTTCGAAGGGGAGAAGCGGCTGGTGACGGTGAAGACGGTCAGCTACACCGGCTGGAAGCTGGTGAGCGTGGTGCCGATGGAGGTCTACTCCATGGGTATGGAGAGCACACGGTATCTGGTGATCATTCTGGTGATCCTGGCGCTTCTGGCGACTGTCCTTCTGAATCAGCTGGTCTCGGCAAGGATCGCGAAGCCCCTGAAGAAGCTGAACGCGTCCGTGGAGGAGTGGGAGGCCGGGAACCTGCATCCGGATATCTATGTGGGCGGCAGCACGGAGGTGATGCACCTGGGAAATACGCTTCGTTCTACGGTGGAACAGATCCAGCAGCTGATGCAGGACATTGTCGTGGAACAGGAGGAAAAACGAAAGAGCGAGCTGGACGCGCTGCAGTCCCAGATCAATCCGCATTTTCTGTACAACACGCTGGATTCCATCGTGTGGATGATCACCGGAGAGAAATATGAGGAAGCAGTGTTCATGGTCACTCAGCTGGCAAGCCTGTTCCGTGTCAGCCTGAGTCAGGGGAAAACTGTTATCCGGATCGAGGATGAGCTCCGGCACGCGCAGAACTATATGAATATTCAGAAGATCCGATACAAAAACGTATTTCAGGCCGATTTTGACATAGAGCCGGGGATCCTCGGGTACTGCACAGTGAAGCTGATCCTGCAGCCCCTGCTGGAAAACGCGATCTATTACGGGATGGAGTATATGGACGGCGAGGGGAAAATTCGGGTGAACGGCTACCGGAAGGGGGACGATATTTTCCTGGAGGTGCAGGACAACGGCCCTGGGATCCCGCAGGAGGAGGCGAGCCGCCTGCTGACGGAGGAGAACAGGGAGAGGAAGCGGGGCTCCGGCGTGGGACTGATCAATGTGCACAGCCGGATTCAGTTGAGATTCGGTCCTCAGTACGGCCTGCAAATCGAGAGCTGTCCGGATGAGGGCACGACTGTGACGATACACATTCCTGCGATTCCATACACGGAGGAGAACCAGAGGCAGCTGGAGGAGGGAAAGAGGAAATGACAGGCAAAAGGCTGTGGATCGGGCTGATCGTGACTGCCATGGTAGCGATCCTTGTCTATGTCTCTTATGGTATGATAAATGTCGGGAAAAAAGAGACCTATCATTCTGTGGCAGTGGTTCTGGGCGACAGCAGCCACGATCGCTGGAATGCGTTCAAGGAAGGGCTGGAACAGGGCGCGGAGGAAAATCACATTCACCTGAACGTGGTATTTACCGGCGTGTTTCAGAATCAGGAGGAAGAGTGTGCTGCGATACGGCGCGAGCTGGAGAACGGCGCGGAGGGGATCATCGTGCAGATGACCGCCGAGGAAAGTCCGGAGCTTTTCGAGAAGACGGTGGGCGAGACTCCGACGGTCCTGATAGAAAACGACATGGGATTGGAAGATGAATATACGACTGTAGCGGCAAACCAGAGCGAAGTAGGAGTCGCTGTGGCGCAGAGCGTCCTCTCCGGTGAGAGCGGGGACATACAAGGCCTGAGGGTCGGCGTTCTTGCGGGAAATCAGGAGATGCATTCGCAGAGAGTGTGTCTGGAAAGCTTTCTGGACGCGATGGAGGGAAGCGAGGCAAAGATTGTGTGGATCCGGTCGGAGGAAGAGTGGGACAGAGATATCTCCGCCGGGCTGCTTGCGGGGGACGCAGAGGCGGATGTCGTGGTGGCGCTGGACAATAACGCGACAGAATGCGCGATTGCCTTTCTCCAGGATAACAGCGATGTCTCGTGGAGGATATACGGGGAGGGTCGCTCGGAGAAGGCGATCTATTATCTGGACAAGGGTTCCGTCAGGGCGCTGGTGGTGCCAGGCGGCTTCTATATGGGATACAAAAGCGCGGAGCTCATGGCGCAGAAGCTGAAGCTTAAAACGTCCGGCGAGAAAAAAGGGAGGGCGGAAACGCATGTGGACTTCCTGACAGTGACCCGGGAAAATCTGTACGACAAGAATGTGGAGAAGATTCTGTATCCGATTGCGGGCTGAGAGGCAGATTACAAAGATGACGAAAATCACGGAAAGAGGAAAAGACGAGGATGCGCGCGCCTGCGCCATCACGGAGCGCGGGAAAACTGCGAAAAGAGGTGGAAGGATGAGAAAGTGGAGAATACCGGCAGGTCTGGCGGCATTGGCATCCGTACTGCTGGCCGGCTGCGGCGGCAGGGATACGGCCACGGTCAAAACGATCAAGATCGGAGTCACCGCGTACGACCAGTACGACACGTTTATCTCACAGCTGATGAACGAGCTTGCGCAGGGGGCGGTGGAGCAGGGAAACAAATCCGGGATTGCCATCAACCTCGAAATCATGGACGCGGCGGGAAGTCAGACTACGCAGAATGAACAGGTGAAAAGCCTGATCGAGAAGGAGTGCGACGTCATCTGTGTGAATCTGGTAGACCGGACAGAGCCTACCACGATCACGGACATGGCTGAGAAAAACAATGTGCCGGTCATCTTTTTCAATCGGGAGCTGGTGGAGGAGGATTTGGCGCGCTGGAACCGGCTGTACTATGTAGGGGCGGACGCGTTTGAGTCCGGAATCATCGAGGGTGAGATCGCCGCGGACGCTTTCAAGGAGAACGAGGCGCTGGACAAAAACGGAGACGGGGTGTTCCAGTATGTGATCCTGGAGGGCGAGGCCGGACACCAGGATTCGATCGTGCGGACGGAGTATTCGATCAATACGCTGGTGGAACAGGGCGTCAAGGTAGAGAAGCTGGGGTACGCGATCGCGAACTGGAAGCGCGCCCAGGCACAGACGAAGGCCGCCTCGATCCTGACGCAGTTTGGAGACCGGATTGAGCTGATTATAGCCAACAATGACGATATGGCGCTGGGGGCGATTGACGCGCTGAAGGCGGCCGGAATCCCGCAGAAGGACTGGCCGGCCGTGGTCGGCATCGACGGGACGGACGTGGGGCTCGACGCGGTCAAAAACGGGGAGATGATCGGGACGGCGTACAACGACAAGGAAGGACAGTCGCAGCAGATGCTGACGCTTGCCTTTGAGCTTGCCACCGGAGGAGACCTCTCGGACATCGAGCTCACGGACGGAAAATATATCCGCCTGCCCTACTATCGCGTGACCGCGGAGAATGTGGACGAATACATCGAGCGAAGCCGCCCGGAGGAAAACTGAGCGGAGAATATATTTGCGCGTAGACTTTTACAGAAAATGGTTGTATAATAAAACACTGGCAATTGTCTGGTACAGGTCGAAGCACGCGATGCCAGGACCGTAGGAATACGATTCAAGTATATATAGGAGGAGTCTATTATGAAACATAACTTCAAGCTGATCGAGCCAAAGTGGCAGAAGCGATGGCAGGAGAGCAAGGTGTTCGAGGCGGCTGACTTTGACGAAAGGCCGAAGTTCTACGGGCTGGTCGAGTTCCCGTACCCGAGCGGAGCCGGCATGCACGTCGGCCACATCAAGGCGTATTCGAGTATCGAGGTGGTCGCGCGGAAGCGCCGCATGCAGGGCTACAACGTGCTGTTCCCGATCGGCTTCGACGCATTCGGACTGCCGACGGAGAACTATGCGATCAAGACGTCGACGCATCCCCGCGTCATCACGGACCAGAATATCGAGAAGTTCTCCAATCAGCTGAAGAAGGTGGGCTTTTCCTTCGACTGGAGCCGCGTGATCGACACGACGGACGAGGATTATTACAAATGGACGCAGTACATTTTCCTGAAGATGTTTGAGCACGGGCTGGTGTTCCGCGACACGGCGCTTGTGAACTACTGCCCGAGCTGCAAGGTCGTGCTCTCGAACGAGGACAGCCAGGGCGGCAAGTGCGACATCTGCCACAGCGACGTCGTACAGAAGTCGAAGACCGTCTGGTACCTGAAGATCACCGAGTACGCGGACAAGCTGCTCGAAGGGCTCGCGGACGTGGACTATCCGAAGAACGTCAAGCAGCAGCAGGAGAACTGGATCGGCAAGTCGACCGGCGCGTTCGTCTGGTTCGACGTGAAGGGGACGGGCGAGAAGCTGGAGAT